>DASWVN010000240.1:0-90963 GCA_036401215.1 Vicinamibacterales bacterium
CCGGTCAACTGGCGAGACAGACCCGCCTGCGTCCGCTCGTCGGTCGCCTTGAGAAAATCCGACGTGCAAACGATCTGCGCAACGCTCTTGATCGGCGCGCCCGCCTCGCTGAACGCGACCGACGATACCGGCTTCGCGACACCTTCCGTCACGATGTGCCCGACGATGCGCCCGTTCTGTACCCGTAGAAACTCGGTCAGGCTGAACACCTGCACGCCGTCCAACTGCCCGAGCAGTGACGCGGTAACGGTCTGTTCCAGGGTCGCCGCGGCGAGCGGAGCCAGGGCAATACCGGCATCTTCGATGGTCGCCGCGGCCGCCGCGGCCTTCGTGTGGGCTTCATACGTTTTGAATCCGCGCCGCTGCATCTCGCGGACGGGGTCAGCGCAGAAGTAGCCATCAGAGGCGATCGCGTGCGCCACGTGGGCGGCCGCGCGCCGTTCGATCTCAAACGCTTGGACAGAATCCTTGTATCTCATGGCTATTAGACTGAACGCGCGCCGGTGACAACTCAATGTTGTGTATGACGGAGCGCTGATACAGAGACCATCCACACGACGCCAGCACCGTCGCGCGTAACCCGTTCCAGCCTGTACGGTCCCTCGGGCGCGGTCTTGTGCAAGCGCTTAAGCCATGCGCCGATGGCGCGCACACTGCGGCCGTCCAGCACGGCACGGAGTTCACTGTCTGCACTCGCCGATAAGTCCCGCGCACTGAATGCCGCTCGACCACGCGCGCCCGCAATCGCACTCAGTAGGCGGTGATCGGCCGCCGGGTCGAGCACCGGACGGGTCCGCCCTTCAAGCGCCTGGATACGCGCGACCATCCCGGCCACGTCCCGCCGGAGCGCGGCGAGTTCAGCCAGGACGCGGGTACCAAGTGTGCTCATCGCTCAATCGTGCGCGGACTGCGCCCACTCGACAGGCCAACCCTGCTGCCGCAGGTACTCCCGCTGTCGCTGTCGCCACTCGGCACGAAGCCGCAAGCACCGCTGCCGGCGGCGTGACTTCTCCGATCGGAGTAGATGCCGAACATCGGCGTCCGTATTGACTTGCGCGCGCTCGCCGTCGCTGAACCACGCGCGCCACGCTTTCCATTCGTCGGTGTGTCGCGGGTCCGGCATCGCCTGTAGTTCGGCCGCGCGTGCGGCGTCAGCCGATGCGACGGGGGAATCGGGTAACGTTCGGCGTTTGAAGGTTGCCATCGTGTGCTTCGTCCTCAGTGGGTAGTCGGAGATCCCGTAGACACGCGCGGAACTGCGCCATCGCCTGGAGTCGGGTTGCCGCGGTTGCGGTCGGATCGTGCGCCAGATCGAGTGCCTGTTGTGCGAGCCCGACGAGCTCGTGCTCGGCTCGCGTCAACTCGAACGTGTCGCGCGCCCACGCCGCGAAGGATGCGCCGTCCGACGCCGGGACTGATCCCGCTCGCGTCGGCGTCTTGGCTGATCCGGCCGGCCGCGGCAGCTTGCCGGCCTCGATCCAGCGATGAACCGTCGAGCGGTTCACGCCGAGACGCCGAGACGCCTCCGCGATCGACCGGGATGATGCGAGGATCTGCCGGGCGTCGGCCCGGAGTGCCCGCAGCTTGTGCGTCCGTTTATGCATGCATCACTTCCAGGTCTCGACTGTTGCAAATCCGGAAAGCAGACCGGCGCGCTGTCCGTTCGGCATGCCGTCTCAACATTTTTCGCCCCCCCCTGCGTCTGGAGCGCTGGCCCGGTGGGTCGGGCGTCTCACTGCTGCGCGTCCAGGCTGTCGATCAGCGCCAGCACGTGAGCCTTCCAGCGCCGGAGCGCCGTCCGGTCGTCCTCCGTCAATCGGCCTGGAGGTCGAATCAAAATGTGATCGCCGTCTCGGGTGATGGTCAGCCCGCGGGCTTCGAGGTCGAGCACGAGCCGGACGGCCGCGAGCGGCAACGTGAGCCCGGACGGCAGGGAGACGTAACGGTCAGATCCGCTCGTCTGCATCGTCTGTCCTCGCGTCGGACACTTCTGAGTGTCCGAGCGTCCGGCGCTTATATAAGCGCCCGGACACACGGACACTCGTATTTACAGGGTGTCCGTTGAAGTCGTCCGGACACTGCCGGACACTGCCGGACACTCGGACACTGGAGCCCGAGCCGGGGATGTAGAGCTTGGAGTTCCGTGGTCCCGCATGGGGGATGAGGTCGCCGTTTCGCGCGCCGTACTTCAAGGCAGCGTCGATCGTGTCGCGGCCGTGCTCGGAGTCCGCGAGCGCCGCCTTGATCGCGCGGCCCGACTGCGGCGCGCCCGCGTCGGTCAGCACGCCTAGGATGTCGGCCAACACCTCGGCAAGCTGGGCATCCTTACGGCTGCCGCCGGCAACCGTCAGCCGTCGCGTTGCCGGGTCGTATTCGAGTTGTGCCTCGGGGATGTCCACGTCGCGGCCGTACGCGGTGATGAACCGCGGCGAGCCGGGGTCGTCATCCTGCCGGAGCAATCGCATCTCCACGTCCGGCCAGTCACGGAGCCGGGAATCCCCGCGCGAGCGCTCGCCCGCGTGCCCCATGTGATGCACGAGCATGGCGTCGGGGATCTCGGCATCCTTCAGGAGCGCATCGAGCGCCACGAGGAACTGTCCGGCCTCGCGGTGTTCGTCCATGCCGAGTGCATCGAGAATCGGGCGCAGACAGTCGATCACGAGGTACGCCACCTTGTACGCCTTCAGGCGTGCCGCCCACTCTCGCCGAACGTCGGCGTCGGTAATCGCGAATGACGACGCGCGGCCACGCATCGGCAGGACGATCACGCGGTCGTCGTGCTCGATCCCGAAGTCGCGGTACCAGTCATCGAGCTTGTAGTCGCTCATCTCGAAGTCGAGCACCGCGACGGTCCCGGCAACTGGGAACACGCGATCACGTCCGAGAAAGAGCCCGCCATCGACGAGGCAGCGCACAAGGTTGCCGGTCAGCGTCGTCTTACCGGCCTTGAACTGCGCCGCCAGGACGACGCGCGAGCCGGCCGGTTGCCAATTCTCGATGCGCCAGGGTGTCGCGACACGTGGCCGCGCGAGCCGTTCACGGACGGTCAAGATGGCGAGCGGCAGGACCGGGCCGCGCTCGGTGGCATCGAGCATCCGGCGCGCTTCACGCTTCGCGCGCTCGGCGTCGTACGCCAACTGCACGCGACGGGCGTATGCTTCATCGGGTCCGAAGATGTCGTCTGCGTGAAGTTCGTTCACGCCGCCCGCCGTTCGTGGTTCTCACTTCGGACGCTCCGCAGTGAGCGGAGTTCGTCGCGGAGCGCTCGGTTCTCGTCGCGGAGTTGCGCGTTCTCGGTTTTGAACTGCCCGATGCGCTTTTCTGCGACGTGCAGGACCGCGACCGCCGCGAACGTGATGTCGGTAGCGTGCTGCTGGAGTTCGGCCACGCGGTCCTCAAGTTCGAGGATTTCCAGCGCCGCCTGCTCGTCGGCTAGTTCGCGCCACGTCGGCCGCGGGGGTGGTAGAGTGGTGACGGGTGTCTGCATGCGTGGTGTCCGCGTGCTGCCGCCCGCGCGGGTCGCCGGCCAGGGCGGCCCGCACGCGCGTACAGCTATCGCGCCTCCCGAGTCTCGACGCGGTGACGATCGAGCCAGGCATCGAGGTCGCGAACGAGATAGCGCACGCTGCGACCATGCCGCACGTAAGCGGGTCCGCGGCCCTCACGACGCCAGCAGCGCAGCGCCGCCGGCCGATAGCCGATGTAGGTGCTAGCCTCGCGCTCGGCGAGCGCGGGCGGGGGTGTGGTGTGCTGAGCCATACCCGCAGTCTGCGGCATGGGGATGCCGCTATGCGAGCGCCGCGTATGCCACTTTAGCGGGGCGCGTATGCCACTTTAGCAAGCGGCATCAACGTCGAGCGTGTCGAGCGCCGACGTTACGCGCGCGATGGCCTTCTGAACGGTGTGATGGCCTTTCCCGATCCTGCCGAGATCCGCCTTTGCGATCGCGTACGCGGATTCCCGCAACACCCTGTTGCGGAAGAACCAGTCGATGTCTCGCGCCTGATAGTCTCCACGCTTCGGCGCTCGGCCCTTTGGGATGTCTGAGAGTGTTGGCGCGTCAAGCGTCACGGACTCGTCCCCTGCGCCCGTGAGCTGGGCTGTGATTTCGTGAAGGATCAACTCCACTAGCCACTGGTACGGGAGCGCGCACTCATCGAGCACCAGGGCTTGAATGCGCGCACGCACCGTAGTGGCGGATTCTTTTGGGGTGCTGCGTCCTGTGCGCATGGCGCTGAAAGTCTGGCGGCAGTCTTCGGCCGCCGCGATCGTCCGTGGATCGCGTTTCAGCCGGATGAACAACTCGGTCGCGTACCTCGCGGTTCGGGTTGCTGCGCCGGCCGAGGTGATCACGTTCTCGTCCGCCATCACGCGCCTACCAGCTTCGCGACGGCCGCCGCGCGATGTTCGGGCGCAAGGTGCGCGTACCGAAGCGTCATCTTGAGGTCGCTGTGCCCGAGCAGTTCCCGCACGGTGTTCAAATCGACGCCGGCCATCACGAGCTTGGATGCGAAGTGGTGGCGGCAGTCGTGGAACCGGAACGCCTCGATCTTCGCCGCCTTGAGCAGCGCGCCCCAGGCCGTTTTGATGTCTTCGAGCCGCGCGCCGTCCGCGCCAGGAAACACGAGGTCTGTCACCTTCTCCGGCTTCGTGATCTCGCGCCAGGTCGCGAGCACGGTCGCAGCCGTGACGTTTAGGGGGATGTGCCGTGTCTGGTCGCTCTTGGCGGTCTCGCCGCGGACGGTGACGACGGCCTTTGTGGGGTTCACGTCAGCCCAGGTCAGCGCGAACAGTTCGCCTCGGCGCATGCCCGTATGCAGCGCGAGTGTCACCATTGGGGTCAAGTGATCGGTGTAGGTGCCGTAGACCGGCCACGCAGCATACTTCCGCTCGGTGCGCCAGCGGTTCGCGCGCTCGCGCTCAGCCCGCCGCGCCTCATCCCGCGCGGTGAGTGCCTTCAGGAGTCGCGATTCTTCGGCCGTCGAAAGGTAGCGCACCTGTGCTCGGGTGTCGGTCTTGACAGCCTTCACCTTCGCGAGCGGATGCACGGTCAGCCCGAGTCCCAGGTCTGCACTCCAGTCGAGCGCTCGCGACAGCGCGCCGCGGAGGGTGTTGAGATCACGATTGACGGTCTCTGCGCTCTTGCCGGCTTTCAAGCGCGCCGAGCGCCATCGCTCGATGTCGAAGGCGGACAACCGCGCGAGCGGTTTGTCGAGCAGTTCCGCGAATGTCTGGCGCAGTCGTGCCGTCTGCTCGGCTCCGGTCTTCCGGTTCACCTTCACCCACGGCTCGTAGTGATCCGCGATGAATTGCCGGAGAGTGTAGGCGTCTCGACGCGCCTCCATCGCGGCCCGCTCGGCCTCATCGGCCGCCTGCTCGGCCTCCTGCCGTTCGCGCCTGCGTTGCTCGGTCGTCTTGCCGAGTTCCTGCCGGGCGCGCTCGCGCGCCTCCGGTGCCGTGAGGGTGGCGGTCGTGCCGAGCTTGATCCATTCGCCGCGCGGGTTGGCGAAGTAGGTATGGACGCCGCTCGGCCGCACCCGGAGCACGAAGCCTGGCAGCTTGGTGTCGCGGATGTCTTCAGGGCCGGCCGGGAGTTTACGGAGTAGTTCGACGCCGATCAGTGCGCGCATGGATGCCTCCGAATCGACAACCCTGATTGATTTCCTGCACTACGGAGAGAGCCGGTCGCTGGTGTCCGTAGTGCGCCGGTAGTGCAGAATTTATCACTCAGGGTCTTAGACGGTGACGGATCGTAACACTTGAACGCGAGGAATGTCTAAGGAAAACGCCCGTATCGTGCTACGGCGTGATATGGCGGGTGATGGTGGGAGAGTGCCTGAGAGCCTTCACACGGCGGGGGTCAGTGGTTCGAATCCACTAGCGCCCACCAACCTTCGCTCGCGCGCTGCACTTGACGCGCGAGCTACGGCCGCCAGCTCAATTTCCTCGTAAGCGGAAGGCGTCCGTACTCCAGTCCACCCGAGGCCCGAAGCCCGATCCCCGCGCACCCCGCGCACCGCGCACCCCGGACCGCGCACCGCGCACTGCGCACCGCGCACCGCCCACCGCGCACCGCGCGGACCCCGGACCCGCTACTTCTTGCGCCGCTGCTCCGGCAGCCGCCGCTCCGATGGACCGTCGTAGAGGTGATCCTTCGGATCGATCTGGCGCATCGGCGGATAGCGCTCGAACTCTTCGCGGGCCTGCGCGGTGATGCCAGGCACCCGGGAGATGATGAACAGCGCGTTGGCCACCGCCGGCGGGATCCCGATGTCGCCGCAGACGGCAGCGATCGCGCCGTCGATGTTGACCGGCAGCGGCGTGCCGACCGCGCGCGCGGTGATCACCATCTCCACGGCGCGGATCATCTGGATGTGCTCGCCCTCCATTTCGAGTTCGAGCGCCATCTGGAACAGGCGGGCCGCACGCGGATCGCGGGTGTGGAAGCGGTGGCCGAAACCCGGCACGCCTTCGTCTGATTTCAAGGCTTCGTCCACGATCGCTTCAGCGGCCTGCTGGTAGCTCGCGCCCTGGCGCACCCGGGCGAGGCCCGCGTCCAGGAAGTGCATGCAGGATTCGATGTCGCCGCCGTGATAGCGGCCGAATCCCAGCAGGCCCGCGGCGACACACGCCCGGAGCGACGCCCCGGTCGTCGCCGTGTTCCGCGCCGCCAGCGTGGACGGCGGCGTGGCGCCGTGATCGATGAACGAGACGAGCACCGCCTCCATCAGGCTCGCGATCGACGGCGACGGAACTTCACCCATGAGCAGCAGGTAGATGGCTTCGCCGAAGGTGAGGCGTCCCATCATTTCGTCGAGCGGGTAGCCGCGCACCAGGATCTTGTTCGGCTCGATGCGCGTGAGTGCCGTCCGCCAGTTCTCGTCGTCGTGCCCGCGCCGCTCCTGGGCCCGCCGTTCCTTGCCGGGTGGTCGTGCTACCTTCACCATCTCGTTCGTCTCGCTATTCGGTTCCGTACAAGCGGTCCCCGAAATCTCCCAGGCCGGGCACGATGAACTTCTGTTCGTTGAGGCCGCGATCGATGACGGGGGTGTAGATGTGCACGTCGGGATGGTGCCGCTCGACGAGCGCCACCCCTTCGGGAGCCGAGACGATGCAGATCATGCGGACCTGGTGGGCCCCGGCGTCGCGCAGCATGTCGAGCGCCGCCACGGCGCTGCCGCCCGTGGCGAGCATCGGATCGATCATCAGAACGAAACTGCCGCCGAGCGAGCTCGGCAGCTTGGCGTAGTACTTCGACGCGATCGCCGTCATCTCGTCGCGCTGCAGGCCGATATGGCCGACCCGGGCGCTCGGGATCAGCTCGAGGATCGCATCCAGCATGCCGAGACCGGCGCGAAGCACCGGCACGACCACGACATCCCCATTCACCCGCCGCCCCGCGGCCGGTCCGAGCGGGGTCGAGACGGTCAAATTCTCGGCCGGTAGATCCCGCGTGGCTTCGGCGGCCAGCAGCAGGCTGATCCGGACCGCCATCCGGCGAAACACTTCTGGAGGCGTGGTTTTGTCGCGCAGGATGGCGAGCGCGTCGTGGACGAGCGGATGTTCGACAAGGTGAACCGGCACCGGCCAAACTATACATTAGCCAGCTACAATCTAAGGCTCATGCGCAATCGGATCGCAGCCCTGGCGGCCGCCCTGGTCGCCGTTGTCACCTCCGTCTCGACACAGCCTCAACAGGTCGACCTGATCGTCCACAACGCCATCGTCGTGACGATGGACGGCGCGTCGCGGGTGCTGGACCGGGGCGCCATTGCGATCCGCGGCAACGGCATCGTGGCAGTCGACGCCTCCGACAAGGTCGTCTCCGCGTTCACGGCAGCCCAGATGCTGGATGCCGGCGGGCAGATCGCGATGCCCGGACTCGTGAACACCCACACGCATGCCCCGATGGTGCTGTACCGCGGGCTGGCCGACGACCTTGCGCTGATGGAATGGCTCCAGAAGTACATCTTCCCGGCCGAAGCGAAGACCGTCACCCGCGAGTTCGTCAGGGCCGGCACGCGCCTCGCCGCCCTGGAGATGATCGCTTCGGGCACGACGACCTATGCCGACATGTACTACTTCGAGGAGGAGATCGCGCGCGTCACACGCGATGCCGGCCTGCGCGGCGTGCTGGGGCAGACGATCATCCAGTTCCCGGTGCCGGACGCGAAGACCCCGCAGGAGGAACTCGCGCGCACCGAGGCGTTCCTGAAGGAATTTGCCGGGGACGAATTGATCACGCCCGCGGTCGCCCCGCACGCCATGTACACGCTCGACCGTGACACGCTGCGGGCCTCACGCGCGCTCGCCGACAAGTACAACGCTCCGGTGCTGATCCATCTCGCCGAGACGGCCGACGAGCTGAACACGTCCCAGAAGGACCACAAGATGTCGCCGACTCGATACCTGGAGTCGATCGGCTTCTGGGGCCCCCGCACGCTCGCCGCGCACGCCGTCTGGCTGGACGACGCCGACATCCGCATACTTGCCGATCGCAAGGTCGGGGTCTCGCACAATCCGGAGAGCAACATGAAGCTGGCGAGCGGAACCGCGAAAGTACCAGCACTCCGGCAGGCCGGCGTCGAGGTGGGCCTCGGCACGGACGGCGCCGCCAGCAACAACGACCTCGACATGTTTGAAGCCATGCGGCAGGCGGCGTTGCTGCACAAGCTGACGACCGGCGATCCGCGCGCGGTGCCCGCGACGACGGCGGTGGCGATGGCGACGATCGAGGGGGCGCGCGCGCTCGGCATGCAGGACAGGATCGGCTCGCTCGAACCCGGCAAGCGCGCGGATCTGATCCTGGTCTCGATGGCAGGGGCGCGGCAGACGCCGATGTACGATCCGGTCTCGCACCTTGTCTACGTCGCGCGGGGCACGGACGTGACGAACACGATCGTCAACGGCCGGATCCTGATGCGCGATCGACAGGTGCTCACGTTGAACGAGGCGAGCGTGATCCGGGAGGCGAACGAGCAGGCCTCCAGGGTGCGGGCCGCCGTCGGCAAGTAGCGAACGAGGCGCGATGAACGTTCTGTTGGATGCGGAAAAGATCCAGGCCCGCGTGCGGGAACTGGCGCGGGAAATCGAGGCCGATTACCCGGACGGCGAGGAGATCTTCCTGGTCGGTGTGCTCAAGGGAGGATTCATGTTCATGGCGGACCTGGTCCGCTCGATGAGCACGCGAGTCTCCATCGACTTCATCGCGGTTTCGAGCTACGGAGCCGGAACGAAGTCGTCGGGTGAGGTCCGGCTGCAGAAGGATCTCGAGACCAGCCTCGAGAACCGCAACGTGATCGTCATCGAAGACATCGTCGATACGGGACTGACGTTGAAGTATCTGCAGGATATCCTCAGGAGCCGGGCGCCCAAGAGCCTGCGGACGGCGTGCCTGCTGAGCAAGCCGACCCGGCGCCAGGTGGACGTCCCGGTGGAGTACGTCGGATTCACGATCGAGGATCGCTTCGTCGTGGGCTACGGTCTCGACTACGCGGAGAAATACCGCAACCTGCCGCACATCGCGGTCCTGCAGGAGTGATGCGGACGTTCGAGATCATCACCGAAGCCGACGCGCGGACGATCGACATTGGCGCGACGGTCGAACTCGCGAACGGCGGGCACATCACGCCGCTGGCGCGCGACACGTTGCAGGCGCGTCGCGTCACGGTGATCGCCGCGGGTTCGTTCGACGCGACGCTGCCGGACGGCCTGGCGCCGGTCGCCGACGTGCGCCGGCTCGCGATCGGCAACGATCACACGGGCGTGGCGATGAAGCAGGCGATCCTTCAGCACCTGCGCGGCAAAGGCATGGCGGTGCTCGATCTCGGCACGAACGGGACCGAGCCGGTGGACTATCCCGATGTCGCAGGCCAGGTCGCGCGCAGCGTCGCGCGCGGAGAAACGGATGCCGGCATCGTCATCGACGGCGCGGGAATCGGATCGTGCATCGCGGCGAACAAGATCCGCGGGATCAGGGCGGCCATGTGCACGGATGAGACGATGGCGCGATACTCGCGCGAGCACAACGGGGCGAACGTCCTGACGCTGGGGTCCGTGCTGCTGCCGGGCTCCGACGCGGCGATCCGCATCGTGGACACCTGGCTCGGAACGGCCATGCGTGAAGCGCGCTACATCCGGCGCTTGCTCAAAGTCCGCCGGCTCGAAGAGAATCCCGAGTGACGTGCTGAATCCACACGACCTGCAGCGTCTGATCGACATCATCACGGAAGAGGTCGTCGCCGCCCAGCGGAGCGGCGGCGGATCCTGCGCGTGTCACGCCGTGCGCGAGGACTGCTGTCCGGACCGGCTGCGCGTCGTCGTGGACGCGGGCGCAACCCGGCTGGGACTCCACGCGACCGGCGGGACGACGGCGGGCGTGTCGGGCATGATCGATCACACGCTGCTGAAGCCGGACGCGACTCGCCAGGAGATCGAGAAGCTCTGTCGAGAGGCGGCCGAGTTCCACTTCGCGACCGTCTGCGTGAACCCGGTGTGGGTGTCACTGGCCGCGGCGCGCCTTCGGGGAACCGGAGTGGGCGTCTGCTCGGTGGTGGGATTCCCGCTCGGCGCCAGCAGCGCCGACGTGAAGAACTTCGAGACCCGGCGCGCCATCTACGACGGCGCGACCGAGATCGACATGGTGATCAACGTCGGCGCGCTGAAGTCCGGCGATCTTCGCACGGTGGAGCGCGACATCGAAGCGGTGACGGATCCCTGCCGGCAGTGCGGGGTCGTCAGCAAGGTGATCATCGAGGCGGCGCTTCTCACCGACGAGGAGAAGGTCACCGCGTGTACGTTGTCGAAGGCCGCCGGCGCGGATTTCGTGAAGACCTCCACCGGGTTCGGTCCTGGCGGCGCTACCGCGGCGGACGTGGCGTTGATGCGCCGCGTCGTCGGGGCGGAGATGGGCGTGAAGGCCGCCGGCGGCGTGCGCGATCTCGAAGGGCTGAAGGCGATGGTCGCGGCCGGCGCCAGCCGGGTGGGCGCCAGCGCCGGTGTGAAGATCGTCCAGCAATCGCGCGGCCAGCAGCCTAGTCCGGGTCCGGCCGCGGGCTACTAGGTGCCCCCGAGGGGACGACCTGCTTGACCACGCGGCGCGGGAACGGGAAGTCGATCCCGTTGTCGCGGAAGGCCTTGAGAATCCTGCGGCGCAGTTCCCGGCCGACCTCCCACTGCTTGAGCGGAACCGTCTTGATCCGCAGCTTGATCGTCACCGACGATTCGCCGAAGGCGTCCACCCCGACGACCTCGATCGGGCCGAGGATGTTGGGACCGAAACGGTCGTCGGCCTGCAACTCGGCGCCGATCGTCCGCACGATCGCGGTCACGCGATCGGGATCCTCGCCATAGGTCACGGCCAGATCGATCACGTAGAAGGAGAAGTCCTTGCTGCGGTTGGCCAGCGTGGTGATGGCCCCGTTCGGGAAGACATGGACGGTGCCCTCGAAGTCGCGGAGGACGATCGTCCGCAAGTTGATCGCCTCGACCAGCCCGCCTTGTCCGTTGATCGCCGCCACGTCGCCGACCCGCACCTGGTTTTCGAGGATCAGGAAGAAGCCGCTGATGATGTCGCGGACGAGCGTCTGCGCCCCGAAGCCGATCGCGATTCCGATCACACCGGCGCCGGCGAGGACCGGCGCGATGTCGACGCCGAGTTCCCGCAGCACCATCAATGTTGCGACGCCACCGATCAGCGCCGACGAGCCGTTGCGGACGAGGGTGCCCAGCGTGCGCGCGCGTTTGCCGCGTTCCATCGCGTCGAGCGTGGTCCCGCGGTTCATCTCGTGCTCGAACCGCCGGACCATCAACGTCACGATCCGGATGAGCGCGTAGGCGAGCGCCGCGATCAACAGGATCCGCAGACCGGATCCGAATGCCCAGGCCGTCAATTGGCTGAGCCGCACGCCGGTGCGCGGCCGAAGACCCGACAACTCGAGAATCGGCGACGTGATCAGGGCGAGGACGAGAAAGAACACCGCCACTGCGATCAACCGCAGCGGGCCTCGAACCAGCGGGCTGGACGTGGCGATCGTGTCGCTGACGAGCGACTGGAGCCCCCGCCTGATCAGCTTGCGCGTTACGCGCGCCGCGATCCACGCGAGGATGAAGGCGGAGAGCAGCGCCAGCAGCAGCGTCTGCCAGTCGGGAGGACTCTCGAACAATCCCTGCCAGAATGTCGAAGCGGATTCCACTGACGGGAGGATAGCAGAGGTTACCAGGGCGGGCGACTGCACGGGTCGTTGTGCCGCAGCCGTTTGGCTCGTGGCAGTGCCGCGAATCAGCTCAAGCCGTCGCCTGGACGTCTCTCGATGTCGCGAACGTCTGGATCGGCATGCGGAGCGACGCGCGGCAGCCGGTCGCATTGGGACGGTTTTCCAGGAGGAGGCTGCCGCCGTGCGCCTCGGCGATCTGGCGGCTCAGCACCAGACCGATGCCGGAGCCTCCGGGCTTCGTCGTGAAGAACGGGACGAACAGATTGCCGGTGTTCGACAGGCCCGGTCCCTCGTCCTCGACCCAGAGTTCGACCGACGGCGGCGACGATCCGGGCAGACGATCCCAGCCGACCGTGACCGCACCGCCGGTTTCGCGGACCGCGTCCACCGCGTTGCGGATCAAGTTGATCATCAGCTGTTCCAACTGGTCCCCGTCCCCCTGGACCGTCACGCGCGGCCCCGGCTCGACGCGGATGTGATGCGCCTTCTCGAGCGTGACGACCCGGTCGACGAACGTGCCGATGTCGAGCGGACCGAGCTTCGGCGGGGGAAGCTTGGCGAGCCGTGCATAGGCGTTCATGAACCGGCTCAGTGATTCCGACCGCGAGGCGATGACTGCAAGACCGCGGGTCACGTCCTCACGCCAGTCGGGCGGCGGGGGATCGCGATCGATGATCGTGGAAAGGCTTCCTGCAATCGACTTGATCGGCGCGAGCGAGTTGTTCATCTCGTGGCCGATGACCCGAATCAGCCGCTGGAACGCCTGCCGTTCTTCTTCGCGCAGCGGCCGGCTCAGATCTGAGAGCACGAGCAGTTCGTGCGGCCGGCCGCCCTGGCGGAACTGGCTCCGCCGGACCTCCCAGCGTCCGACACCGCCGGGAAAGGCAGTGTTGATGACGCGCGGCGCTTCGCCGGCGAGATACTGGTCGAGGCCGATCTCGTCCGCCGCACGCCCGAGCAGCCGCTCGACCGGCAGACCCAGAAGGCGCGCGCCCGCATTGTTCACGAATTTCAGTTCGCTCCTCTCGTCGAAGGTGTAGACGGCCACGTCGATCTCCGCCATCACCTTGCGCAGGAGCGTGGTGGCTTCGAGTGCGTCGAGCCGCTGGTGACGGAGGATTTCGACGAGCGCGTTGACCTCGATCATCACCTGCCCGAGCGGGTCGCCGCCGCGGGCGCCGCGGGCGCGAATCGAGAAGTCCCCTTCGCCGAGCGCGGCGAGCAGGTTGGAGAGCGTCTGCAGCGGCAGCACCACGCGTTCACGTAACGCGAACGCAAATCCCAGGCAGAACACGACGATGAGGACCGAGAGGGTCCACTGGACCTTCGGCGTGTGGTCGCCGGTCCAGAGAAAGATCAAGGAGATGAGGGCGCCCGGCAGTGCCGAGGCGAGCGCCATCAAGAGGATGCGGCGGTCGTGACTTAGACGAGGCTGACGGGGCGAAGTGGCCACGGCTCTATCAATGCTGAATGCCGAATGCCGAATGCTGAATGTTCATGCCGCATTCAGCATTTAGCATTTCGCATTCAGCATTGACAAGCGTCTTTCACAGCCCGTATCGCTGCAGTCGCCGATACAGCGCGCTGCGGCTCAGGCCGAGCGCCTTGGCCGCCTGGCTGACGTTGCCGTCGTAGCGGGTCATCGCCTTCTTGATCAGGAAGCACTCCACGTCCTCGAGGCTCATGTCCTCGAGCCGCCCCGGGGACGTCTGACCGGTGGAGCGGAGCCCGAGGTCGCCCGGCTTCACCTGCGGTCCCTGGGCCATGAGCACGGCACGCTCGACGGCGTGATCCAGCTCGCGGACGTTTCCCGGCCAGGCATGCTCCAGCAGCATCTGCATGGCGCCGCTTTCGAAGCCGGTGAGCCGCTTGCGATACCGATTGGCATGCTGCCGGAGGAAGTGCTGGGCGAGCAGCGGAAGGTCTTCGCGCCGGTCGCGCAGCGGCGGGATCCGGATCTCGATCGTGTTGAGGCGGAAGAGCAGGTCCTGCCGGAAGCGTCCGGCGTTGACCTCCTCGTTGAGGTCGGCGTTGGTCGCCGAGAGGATCCGGACGTTCACGCGCCGCGTGCGCGAAGAACCAAGGCGTTCGAACTCGCCGGTCTCGATGACCCGAAGGAGCTTGGCCTGCTGGCTGAGGGGGACGTTGGCGATCTCGTCGAGAAAGAGCGTCGCCTGGTCGGCCAGCTCGAACCGTCCGACGCGGTCCGATTTCGCATCGGTGAATGCGCCGCGCACGTGGCCGAACAGTTCGCTCTCGAAGACGCCTTCGGAGACGCCTCCCGAGTTCACGATCACCATCGGCCTCGAGGCACGGCTCGACACCGCATGCAGCGCGCGGGCGACGACTCCTTTGCCGGTGCCGTTCTCACCGAGGATCAGCACGTTGGCGTCGGACGGGCCGACGCGCGAGACGACCTGCAGCACGTTCTGCATCGCCGGGGATTCGGCGATGACCTTCGGCATCCCCTCGCCTCGCAGCAGCGAGTTCTCCGCTTCGAGCCGTTGCCCCTTGCGGATCGCCTGGCTCAACTCGATCTGGGTGCGGACGATCGCCAGCAGCCGCGCATTGTCCCACGGCTTCTGGATGAAGTCCCTCGCGCCGCGGCGCATGGCTTCGACCGCGACCTCGACGCTGCCCCACGCCGTCATGACGACGACCGGAAGCGTCGGATCGATCCCCTGGATGCGCGACAGCAGATTGAGCCCCTCCTCGCCGGAGGTTGTATCGCGCGTGTAGTTCAAGTCGATCAGGGCGACGTCGAACTCCCGCGCTTCGACGGCGGCCAGCACGCCGGCGGGGGAGGAGGCGGTCTCGAGCTGGAACCCTTCTCCCTTCAACAGCAGCCGCAGGGCTTCGAGGACGTCGGACTGATCGTCGGCGATGAGGACGCGCGGGTCCGGCGATCGCAGCGCCGTCCGCTCGTCGCGGTCCTTGAGGTGATCGGTGATCAACATAAGCGTGGTGGTCTACTCGGTGCGCAGCGCGATCAGCGGATCGATCCGTGTCGCCCGCCGCGCCGGGATGTAACTCGCAAGCAGCGCGACGGCGCCGAGGATCGCCGAGGTCGCGACGAACGTCCAGGGGTCGCGCGCGCTGACGTTCGGCAGCAGGTCCGGCGGCATGGCCGATGACAGCCCCAACGCGAGCAGGATGCCGGTCGCGAGTCCGATCCCGACGAGCAGCAGGCCGTGGCCGAGCACGAGCGTCAGCACGCTCTCCGGCGAGGCCCCGAGCGCCATGCGGACGCCGATCTCGCGCGTCCGCTGTCCGACGGAATAATTCGCGACCCCATACAGCCCGATCGACGCCAGCAGCAGCGCCAGCCCGCCGAACGTGGCGAGCACGACGACGTTGATGCGGAGCGGCGCGAGCGCGTCGGAGACCTGGTCCTCGAGCGTTCGGATGTTGAAGACCGACAGCGTCGGATCGATCTCGAGGATCTGCCGCCGCACGGGAGCGGCGAGCCCGGCGGCGCCGGCGTCCGCACGCACGTGAAGCGTCGCCTGTGGCGTGTAGTTCTGCCGGATCGGTTGATAGATGAACGGGATCGGCTCTTCCGCAATCCCATTGTATGTGGCGTCTCTCGCGACGCCAATCACCGTCGTGAACTGGTCGTCGCCGAAGAACTTGAAGCGCTTGCCGATCGCGTCCTGCCCGGGCCAGAAGCGTCCGGCCATTGTCTCGTTGATGACGACGACCAGCGGCGCCCCGGTCGTGTCGGTGGACGTGAAGTCACGGCCGCGGAGCAGAGGCACGTCGATCGTGTCGAGGTATCCCGGCGAGACCGAGTTGACCTGCACGAGGATCCGGTCCTGCGTCGTCGTGTCGGCACCCTCGGGGAAGACACTGCGAAGGAATCCGCCGCCGAGCGGCGGGTTCTGGGCGATCGCGGCGTGCCGCACGCCGGGCAGGCCCTGCACACGCTCGACGACCTGCTCGAAGAACAGCTGTCCGCGATCGGGCGTGTAGCCTTCGCGGCCGAGATTCACGTTCATCACCAGCACGCCGCGCGTCTCGAACCCGGTGTCGGTCGCCTGCGCGTCACGCAGGCTGCGGAGGAACAATCCCGCGGCGATCAGCGAGACCAGCGACAGGGCGACCTGGCTGACCACGAGTGCCTGTCTTAGGCTCACGAATCGCCTCCATCCGCGGCCGGTACCGGTCGGGACGATTTCGTTCTTCAGCACGGGGACCACGTCGGGCCGGGACGACTGGATGGCGGGCGCGAGCCCGAACAGTACGCCGGTCGCCAGCGCGAGCAGCGCCGTGAAGCCGAGGACGCGTGCGTCGATCGTGACCGTGTCGTCGATCGGGATCGGCAGCTGGAGATCGGCCGTCACGAGCCACCCGAGCAGCCAGTACGCGAGCAGCAGTCCGAGCGATCCGCCGAGGATCGCGAGCAGGATGCTCTCGGTCAGCAGCTGGCGGACGAGGCGCGTGCGACCGGCGCCGAGCGCCAGGCGGATCGCGATCTCCTTGCGCCGCTTGTTCGCTCTGGCGAGCAACAGGTTCGCGATGTTGGCGCAGGCGATCAGCAGCACGATCCCGACGATCGTCATCAGGATCATCGAGATCTGGACGACCTGCGCGCCGCCCTGACCGCCGGGATTCAGACGCGCGTCGAGCAGCGGCACGGCGCCGGCGCTGCGGCCCTTGTTGTCGGTCGGGAAGGCCTGTTCGAGCTGGGCGAAGACCGACTGGAGGTTTGCCCTGGCCTGCTCGATGCTGACGCCGGGCTTCAGGCGCCCGAACGCGAAGAGGAACAGGCCGCGGCGGGTTTCGTACCAGTCGAAGTTCGGTTGCACGACGTCGTGCATCGACATCGGAACCCACAGGGAAGGTCCGCCGCCGAGCAGCGTGCCGGTGAATCCCCTGGGCGCCACACCCACGACGGTGAACGGCGTGCGATTCAACGTCACCGTCTTGCCGACGATCGAGGGATCGCTGCCGAAGCTGCGCTCCCAGAACCCATGACTCAGGACGGCGACCGGCGTCGGCTTCCCGTCCTCTTCGGCGAGAAAGCCGCGGCCGATGACCGGTTCTGATCCGAGCAGGGGGAAGTAGTTGCCCGAAACCGCCTGCACCGGGACTGGCTGCGCCTCGCTCCCGGTGCTCCAGTTCACCTGCGCGAAGGTAAACGCCGCCATGCCGGAGAACACCTGGTTCTGCTCGCGAAGGTCCTTGTAGTTGAGGTGCGAGAGCGGCAGGTTGCCCGGATTGCGCTGGTCCGTCGTGAAGACCGACGCGAGCCGCGCGGGTTCCGCGACCGGAATGGGACGCAGCAGCAGGATGTTGATGAGGCTGAAGATCGCGGTGTTGGCGCCAATGCCGAGCCCCAGTGACAGGGCCGCCACCGCGGTGAAGGCAGGGCTCCGGAAGAGCATCCGGAGCCCGTACTTGATGTCGTGGATCATGGGACGCGGACCCTCGAACTCACAAGCCGGTCTACGCCCCCGCCACTGGGCGTTGTTCGACGAGACAGGCCGTTATGCGAGGGAGAACCAACGCATAACGGTGGCGCGCACGGCGCGCCCGCGAGGGAGCGGCGCGGGGCCAGGGGCCCCCGCGAGCGACCGAGCCGGGGTCCGGGGCGGAGCCCCGGCTACAATTAGTGCTCAATATGGAAGCCGCTCTCCTCGAGTTCCTTCTCGGCGCGCCGGCTGCCGTCCTCTTCGACGACGCGTCCGTCGAACAGGTGGATCGAGCGATCGGCGTGGCGCGCGTAGCGCGGGTCGTGCGTCACCATGCAGATCGTCGCCCCTTCGCGATGAAGCTCGCGGAGCAGTTCCATGACCGCTTCGCCGTTCTTCGAGTCGAGGTTTCCGGTGGGCTCGTCGGCGAGCAGGATCGAGGGGGATCCGGCGACGGCCCGGGCGACCGCGACACGCTGCTGCTGACCGCCGGAGAGCTGGCTCGGGAGGTGCTTGGCGCGGTGCGCCATGCCGACCTTCTCGAGCGCCGCCATCACGCGCTCCTTCCGTTCGGCCGACTTCATGCCGCGATAGGTGAGCGGCAGCTCGACGTTCTCGTAGACGTTCAGGTCCCCGATCAGGTTGAAGCTCTGGAAGATGAACCCGATCTCACGGTTACGGACGCGGGCGCGCTCCGACAGCGGGAGATCCGCCACCGATTTCCCGTTCAGGATGTACTTGCCCTCGGTCGGGGAGTCGAGCAGGCCCAGGATCGAGAGGAGCGTCGACTTGCCGCACCCGGACGGCCCGGCGATGGCGATGTACTCGCCGCTCTTGATCTCGAGATGAATGCCGGCAAGGGCGTGGGTCTCGACTTCGTCGGTGAAGAACACCTTCGTGACGCCATCGAGGTGGATCAGCGTCTGGCCTGAACTGGTCATCTTCGCTCCTTTTTGACTAATTCAACCGGATCCTGTCGTACGCGTCGTGCGCCGACATGTCAGAGAGGATCACCTGGTCGCCGGGCTGGAGCCCCTCCAGGATTTCGATTTCGTTCACCGACGTCCGCCCCAGCCGGACCTGGACGCGGTGCGCTTCACCGGTCGCATCGAGCTTGAACAGCAGAACGGTGCTGTTTTCCTGGCCGAACGCCGGCCGGCCCACCTTGATGACGTCGGGCAGGCTCTCGAGCGTGATCGTGCCGTCGACGCTCAGGTCCGGACGCGCGCCAGGCGGCAGATCGCCTTCCAGGGTGATGTCGACACCGACGGTCCCGCCGGTGGCGGTCGGGTCGATGCGGCTGACGCGCCCCTGGATGATGCCATTTCTCGTATCCACTTCGGCGAGCTGTCCAATCCGGAGGTCCTTCGTCTGCGTTTCCGCGATCCGGACTTCGGCCTTCAGTCTGGTGGGATCGGCGACGCGCGCGAGGTTGGTGCCAGACCCGACCTGCTGACCGACTTCGACCGGCACCTGCGAGAGCACGCCGGCCATGCCAGCCTTCACCTTGAGGTCGTCGAGCTGACGCACGCGCAGCTCGTACTGGGCGCGGCGCTGATCGACTTCCGCCTGCTGCGGCGCGAGCTGTGACGAAATGCCGTTGCGGGTCATCTCGAGCTGTTTCTTGGCGATGGCCACGCGATTCTCGAGGTCCTTCGTCGCCGACCGCACCTGTTTGACGGTGAGTTCCGACACCAGCCCGTCTTCGAAGAGCGACTCCTGCGCTTCCAGATTCAGCTTGGAGTTGTTGTACTGAGTCTCGATCTGCGCGAGCTGCGACTGCTGTTCGAGGAGCGAGCGCTCGAGTTCCGTCTTGCGGTTCGTGTAGTTGGCGAGCGCGGAGGCGTGAGCCAGCCTCGCGTCCATGACTTGTTGCTCGAGTTCTGGATTGCTGAGCTCCAGAATGACCGTTGTCGGCGTAACCTTCGCCCCAGGCCGCAAGAGGATCCGTTCAACGCGGCCCTGAGTCGTGGTATTGATCCACCGGATGTCTTCGGGAACGAGCGTCCCCGATCCTCGGACCGCACGCACCATCGGTCCGCGCTTGACGGTGTCGACCCAGACGGAGGCGCGATCGACCGACGGCGCGGCGGGTTTCAACTGCGAGACGCCGAAGGTGATCAGCATGATGACGACCAGACCAGAGGTCGCCAGAACGGCACGCTTGATCTTCTTCCTCTTCGCGATAGCAGGGGAGCGGGCAATATCGACCATTTAAAAGCCTCTGGCTGTTTCCGGGAGCCCGGATGGAAACCCGGTCAGTCCAGATCAACCAAATGCAGTGCCACGAATTTGGCAGCTCGCATCTTGTTGTATACCACTAACTTACGGATCGTGGCCGGTGTAGTCTGGAGGCCAACGTGACCGCCTGCGACACTGGCTCGTCCCGAAACCGGACAGTCAGGTCATTCCCGACTCAGCCGACAGTTTCCGGGCAGATCGACGAATTGGACGAAAGGGCGACGCTTCTGGTTTAGCCCAATTTGCCGCCGGCACGTGATTCGTCCCGAACGGGCACGCGCCGTGCGAGCGGAAAGCACGACATGGGTGAGTTCAGCGACAGGCTGGTAGGCGAGTTGATCGATGCCGTCAAGGCGGCGCTGAGAAAAGAGCAGGCGGAGAAGCTTCGCGACGTCTACCTGATTGGTGATATCGACAAGGACAGCGCTCGCGCGGCCATCGAACGGATTCGCGACCTGGCGAGCGAGGGACCGGCGCCGATCACCCTCTATCTCAATACCGCGGGCGGCAACGTCACGGACGGCCTGGCGCTCCACGATGCCATCGTCCAGCTCGTCGCGGAAGGACGCGAGGTGCGGATCGTCGTGCAGGGCATGGCCTACTCGATGGGTTCCGTGGTGCTCCAGGCGGCGAGCCCCGGCGGCCGTCTGTGCTTCCCGCACTCGTGGATCATGATCCACGAACCGGCCAAGTGGGCAGGCTGGCAGTCGACGACCGCGGCGGCGCAGCATCTCGAGCGCCTCAAACAGATGCAGAGCCAGATCTACCGCATCCTGTCCTCGCGGTCGGGCAAGCCCCTCCGGCAGATCATTCGAGATACCAAGCGCAACGACTTTTATCTCGATGCGAGCCGTGCGCTCGAGTACGGGCTGGTTGATCGCGTTCTCGGCGTGACGCACGCCTCGACGCCGATCGTCGCCGAGTCAGCAGACCGTCCAACTCGTCCGCGGACGACCACGACGGCCGATCTGCCTGGTTCCGAGGCTGCAGCTGCGGTCGAAGGTACGCAGCCGCCAGACCACTCGGGCGCCGAGCCGCGGCACTGATCGGGGCCGTGGCACGCCGGTTGCGACCCCGCTCGGCGGGAGTCAGCAATCGGCGCACATGGTCGGCACCACAGCAGGCGCACCGAGCGCGTTTACAGGTCAAACCTTCACCCCATCCGTGCGTCTGGCCATCGGGGCGGCCGGGATCGCAACCGTCACGGTGCTGGACCGGTTCGCCGGGACTGCGCTCGACAACGGCAGCCTCTTCCTGCTCATGCACCTGCTGGTGGTGGCGACCGCGTGGTTTGCCGGCACGGGCGCCGCCCTGGCGACGACGGTCGTTGCGGCCGCGCTGGGCGCGCTCCGGGCGGCCGGGGACGCCGGCGACACCTACACCCATCTCGCCCTCTTCATCGTCAATGCCCTCGTGATCACCGCGATGGTGGCCGAGTTGCGCCGGACGCGGCGGCAGGCGGAAATACGCGCCCATGAGGCGCAGACCGCCCGGGAGCGAGAGGGGGCGGCGAACCGAATGAAAGATGAGTTCCTCGCGACGATTTCCCATGAACTGCGGACCCCGCTGAACGCGGTGCTCGGCTGGGTGCACCTGTTGAAGACCGGCAAGCTCGACGACGAGACGGCCTGGCGCGGACTGGAGTCGATCGATCGCAACGTCCGGCTCCAGGCCCAACTGACGTCCGATCTGCTGGACGTGTCGAAGGCGCTGACCGGGAAGCTGCGCGTCGAATCGCAGCCGACATCGCTCGACGAGGCGGCGCGACAGGCGGTGACGTCGGCGCGACTGGCGGCCGAGGCCAGGGGCGTGCGTATCGAATCAGCGATCACCGAGGGGCTCATCGTCCAGGGGGATCCGGAACGGCTGCGGCAGATTGCATGGCAGCTCCTGTCGAACGCGGTCAAGTTCTCCCCCCGGGACTCGACCGTCGAGATCGCCGTCGATTGCTTCGGGCAGGACGCGCGGCTGATCGTCCGCGACAACGGTCCGGGGATCGATCCGCAATTCCTGCCGCGCGTGTTCGAGCGATTCACGATGGCCGACTCGTCGACCACGCGCCGGACCGGCGGCCTCGGGGTCGGGCTCGCGCTGGTGCGCGAACTGGTGGAGCTGCATGGCGGCGAGATCGAGGCGCGAAATCGCAACGATGGATCCGGCACGATCTTCCTCGTCCGCTTCCCATTGCAGTCGATCGCGGCGAGCCGTGCGGTCGTCCCTGCCGAGTATCCGGAGGCGCAACGCATCGATGGCGTTCCGCATCGTCCGCTGCTGGAGGGCCTTCGGGTTCTGGTCTTCGATCAGGAGCCGGAAGCGCGCGATCTGCTGCGGACGATTCTCCAGCACCGCGGTGCGGTCGTCCAGGCGGTGGGCTCGATGACGGATGCGCTTCAGCGCCTCGAGAACTGGCGTCCCGACGTGCTGATCAGCGATCTCTCACCCGAACACGACTGTTACGCCCTCGTCGGGAAGGTCCATACACTGGAGGCGAATCGCGGCGGACGAATTCCTGCCGTCGCCCTCACCGATCTGGCGCGCATCGACGAGCGGCTGCGAGACATGCTCGCGAGCGCGCATACCGACGTACCCAAACCGGTCGAACCTGCCATTCTGACGACCGAGATCGCGCGTCTCTCCGGGCGCGAGCGGCGGAAGGCGAGACGTTGAGGCGATGACCTCGGCCGCTGCGCACCGCCGGTTGCCCTGCGGGGTGGAGGTCCAGACGGACCGCGGCGTCCACGTGCGTGTGTGGGCTCCGTCCTGCCGGCGTGTCGAGGTGGTGCGCGACGATCGCTCGCAAGCATGGGCGCTCACTCCGGAAGACGGAGGGTATCACTCGGGACTGGTGCCGCTGTCGCGTGGCGACCGCTATTGGTTCGATCTCGGGAAAGGCCGGCTCCGGCCGGATCCCTGCTCGCGCTGGCAGCCCGATGGGCCACACGGTCCATCCGCGGTCGTCGATCCATCCGCATTCCGGTGGACGGATGCAGGCTGGACTGGCGTGGATCGCACGGGACAGGTGGTGTACGAGATGCACGTCGGCACCTTCACGCCGACGGGCACCTGGCGCGCCGCGATGGAGGAATTGCCTGCGCTGGCGGACCTCGGCATCACGATCGTCGAGATGATGCCGGTGAACGACTTTCCCGGGGAATTCGGCTGGGGGTATGACGGCGTCTGCCTGTACGCTCCGGCCCACCAGTACGGCACGCCCGACGATCTGCGCGCGTTCGTGGATCGTGCCCACGGTCTCGGTCTCGGCGTGATCCTCGACGTCGTCTACAACCATCTCGGGCCAGACGGCAACTACCTCGAGGAGTACTCGTCCGACTACTTCACCGAGAAGTACGACAACGACTGGGGGGAGGCGATCAACTTCGAAGGGCCGCGTGCGGCCCGCGAGTTCTTCGTGGCCAACGCGGGCTACTGGATCGACGAGTTCCATTTCGATGGCTTGCGGATCGATGCGACGCAGGACATCCACGACGCCTCTCCCGTCCACGTGCTCCGTGACATCACGCAGTGCGCCCGTGCGGCCGCGCCACGGCGGCGGCTGTATATCGTTGGCGAGAACGAACCGCAGGAAACGCGCCTCGTGCGTCCGCCTTCGCGCGGAGGATACGGCCTGGACGCCCTCTGGAACGACGACTTCCACCACTCGACCGTCGTCGCGCTCACCGGGCGGCGCGAGGCCTATTACCTGGATTATCGGGGCCGGGCGCAGGAGCTTGCCGCCTGCGTGAAGTACGGGTTCCTCTATCAGGGGCAGTACTACGCGTGGCAGAAGAAAGCGCGGGGGACGCCAACCTTCGATCTGGATCCCGCGAGCTTCGTGGCTTATCTCGAGAACCACGACCAGGTTGCGAACTCGCCGTTCGGCAAGCGTCTGCACCAGGTGTGCTCGCCGCGCGAGCTGCGGGCGATGACCGCATTCCTGCTCCTGGGCCCGGCGACGCCGATGCTCTTTCAGGGGCAGGAGTTCAATGCGTCCGCGCCATTCCTCTATTTCGCCGACCACAAACCCGAACTGCGCGAGTCGATCGAGACGGGACGTCGAGAGTTCCTGACGCAGTTTGCGAGCGTGCAGGATCCCGACGTCATGTCGCTGCTCCCCAGCCCGGTCGAGCGCTCGACGTTCGAAGAGTCCCGGCTGGATCCCCGGGAGCGCGAAACGCACGCGGAGGCGGTCGCGCTGCACCGGGACCTGATCGCGCTGCGGCGCGAGGATCCCGTCATCGCCAATGCGAGCCGCCGCCTCGACGCCGTCGCGCTCAACTCGGATCTGCTGGTCCTGCGGTACTTCGGAGAGGCGGCAGGAGATCGGTTGCTGCTGGTGAATCTCGGCGGCGACGTGGAACTGGCTCCCATCCCGGAGCCGCTCCTCGCCCCTCCCGCGGGACGCACCTGGAGCGTGATCTGGAACAGCGAGGCGGCCGGGTACGGCGGGCAGGGCGTGCCGCCGTTGCGCCCCGATCGCGAATGGCACGTACCGGGGGAGTGCGCGCTGCTGCTGGCAGACGAAGCGCTCGACGCCTCACCGCCCACGGAAAGTACGGACGATTGATGACCCAGACGAAGGATCTCACGCGCACGCTGGCGAGCCCGCGGGATGCCGCGGCAGAAGAGCCGATGCTGCCTCGCCGCGAATGGCTGGTGACGAACGGACTTGGCGGGTACGCCGCGGGGACCGTCGCCGGTGTCGTGACGCGCCGCTACCACGGCCTGCTGGTCGCGGCGCTCCCGGCGCCGCTCGGCCGGGTCGTGATGCTGAACCACCTGCTCGAGCGGGTGCGCATCCGCGGCGGCGATCCGCTCTGGCTCGGCGATGAAGATGAAGTCGCCGGTCCGAACGCGGCGGACCGGACCGGCCACCTTGCCGAGTTCCTGCTCGAACTCGGCTTGCCGGTGTGGCACTACCGGCTGGGCGGCGTCGAGATCGAGAAGCGTGTGCTGATGCCGCACGGGCAGAACACGGTGCACGTGAGCTATCGCCTTCTGTCCGGCGAAGGGCCAGTGCGTCTGACGCTGCGGCCGTCCGTCCACTTCCGGCCCTACGAGGCGCCGGTCGACGCCTCGTCATCACTGCAGTACGTCGTGTCTGCCTCGATCGACGGGTACGAACTCAAGTCGGATGGCGAGTTCCCGCCGCTCCGGATGAACATCCACGGACCGGGGGCGGCATTGACGCTCGATGCCCGCGGACGCGCGGACGTGCCGTATCAGATGGAGGCGAACCGCGGCTACGAGTCGGTCGGCGCGCTCTGGAGTCCGGGGTACTTCCGGGCGGATCTCGAACGGGACCAACCCGTCACGCTCGTGGCCTCGACGGAATCGTGGGAGCAGATCCAGGCGATCCCGCCGCACGAGGCGGTCCTGGCCGAGGCCGAGCGCAAGCGGACGCTCCTGGAGATCGCGGGCCGGGCGGCGCGCAGCGATCTCGGCTCCGAGCTGGTGCTCGCCGCCGATCAGTTCATCATCACGCCGGCAGGACGCGTCGAGGAAGCCGCTCGCGCGCTGGCGGCCGGCGACGAGGTGCGCACCATCATCGCCGGGTACCACTGGTTCACCGACTGGGGCCGCGACACGATGATCAGCCTCGAAGGGCTCACCGTGTGCACCGGACGGCTGCGTGAAGCCGACTACATCCTGCGAACCTTCGCCCACTACGTCCGGGACGGGCTGATCCCGAACATGTTCCCCGATGGCGCGCGCGAGGGGCTCTACCACACCGCGGACGCGACGCTCTGGTACTTTCATGCGCTCGAGCGCTTCGTCCGCGCGAGACCCGAAACCGGCACGCTGCGCCGTCTGCTGCCGACCATGCTCGAGATCGCCCGTCGTCACATCCACGGCACCCGCTTCGGCATCGGGGTGGATCCCGAGGACGGCCTGCTGCGGCAGGGGGCCGAAGGCTACCAGCTCACGTGGATGGATGCGAAGGTCGACGACTGGGTGGTCACGCCGAGGCGTGGCAAGGCCGTCGAGATCAACGCGCTCTGGTACAACGCCCTGTGCCTGCTCGACGGATGGCTGCAGCAGGAGGGCATGAGCGACGAGGGGCTCGGGATCGCGGATCACGCGCGCCGCGCGCGCGAGTCGTTCAATCGCCGGTTCTGGTTCAGCGAAGGGGGGTACCTGTACGACGTAGTGGACGGTGAGAGCGGCGATGACTCCGCCTGCCGTCCCAATCAGATTCTGGCCCTCTCGCTCGAGCATCCGGTGCTCGAACGCCAGTGGTGGGAACCGGTGGTGCGCACGGTGCACGATCGCCTCCTCACCCCCGTGGGGCTGCGCTCGCTCGCGCCCGACCATCCCGACTACAAGCCGAAGTACTACGGCGACTTGCGCGCGCGTGACGCCGCCTACCACCAGGGCACGGTCTGGGCGTGGTTGATCGGTCCTTTCATCGACGCCTGGTTGCGCGTATATCCGGAGGACCTGCAGGGCGCCCGGCGGATGCTCGACGGGTTCGAACACCACCTCAACGAGGCGTGTGTCGGATCCATCAGCGAGATCTTCGACGCCGAAGAGCCCTACGTGCCGCGCGGTTGCGTCGCCCAGGCGTGGAGCGTCGCCGAGGTCCTGCGCTGTCTTTCGCGCATCGACCGCCAGTCGTGAGGTTTCGGTCCGCGCCAGCCCGCCGACTCGTGTCATCATCCATCGTGCATTCGCGCCTCGAGCACTACGGCTGGAACGACCGCTTCGCGGCGGCGTTCGCCGAGTACGCCGCCCCCAATCGGGTCCCTGCGCGCGTGACCCTCGAGCACACGCACATCTACCGGGTCGTGACCGAGGAGGGGGAACTGCTGGCCCGCGTGTCGGGACGCCTGCGGCATCGGGCCGAAGCCCGCGCGGATTTTCCTGCCGTCGGTGACTGGGTCGTGCTCGAACCCGTCGCCCACAGCGACGCCCGGATCCACGCCGTGCTGCCGCGCGTCAGCCGATTCTCACGTCGCGCCGCCGGAGACGTCACCGAAGAGCAGGTCGTGGCGGCGAACATCGACACCGTCTTCCTCGTGGGTGGTCTCGATCGCGACTTCAATCCACGGCGGCTCGAGCGATACCTCGTGGTCGGGTGGGAGAGCGGCGCGACGCCGGTGATCGTGCTGAATAAGGCGGACCTCGTCGAGGATCCGCAGCCATTCGTCGCGGAGGTCCAGGCGATCGCTCCGGGCGTGGACGTGTTCGCCGTCTCCACGCGGCAGGCGCCGTCGCTCGACGTCCTCCGGCGGTTCCTCGGCGCCGGCCGCACCGCGGCGCTCCTCGGGTCGTCAGGCGTGGGCAAGTCCTCGATCGTCAATTGTCTCGTCGGCTACGACCTGCTGCGCACGCAGGACGTCCGCGTGACCGACCAGCGCGGACGCCACACCAGCACGTCGCGGCAGATGGTGGTGCTCGAGGACGGAGGGATCCTCATCGACACACCCGGGATGCGCGAACTGCAACTCTGGGAGACGGGGGAGACGTCCCTCGACGCCTTCGCCGACATCCACGAACTCGCCGGGTCGTGCCGGTTCCGGGACTGCCGTCACCTCCAGGAGCCGGGGTGCGCCGTCCGTGCGGCGGTGGTTTCCGGGGAGCTGTCCCAGGCGCGGTATGACAGCTTCCAGAAGCTCGCCTCCGAGCGCGAGCACCAGGAGCGGCAGATGGACGTCCGGGCGATGCTCGAGCAGAAACGCCAGGCGAAGGTGATGGGCAAGGCGCTCCACAAGCGGCTCAAGGACAAAGGCGTGAAGTAGCGCCGGCCGAAGAGACCACCGGCAAACGGGGACACTCACCGTGTTCAGCAGGATCAACAACTTAGCGAAAAGGTGACTGTCCCCTTTTTGTTGATAGCCTTGTGGGATGCAGATTGCGCTGGTCCAGCAGCATGCGTCGGCCGACAAGGCCGGGAACGTTTCGCGGGGGATCGCGGCGCTCGAGCGCGCCGCGCGCGAGGGGGCGTCGGTGGTCGCGTACGCGGAACTGGCCTTCGAACGCTTTCATCCGCAGCGTCCCGCGAGCGGTGATCCGCTCACCCTGGCGGAACCGATTCCCGGTCCGACGACCGACCAGTTCGCCCGCAAGGCGCGCGAGCTTGGCGTCGTCGTGGTCCTGAATCTGTACGAGCGCGATGGGGATCGCGCCTACGACTCGTCCCCGGTCATCGATGCGGATGGCTCGTTGCTCGGCGTGACCCGGATGATTCACATCACGGATTACCCGTGCTTCCACGAACAGGGCTATTACACACCGGGCGACAAAGGGGCGCCGGTCTATCGCACGCGCGCCGGCAATATCGGCGTCGCGATCTGCTATGACCGGCACTATCCGGAGTACATGAGGGCGCTGGCGCTCGGCGGGGCCGATCTCGTGATCGTGCCGCAGGCGGGCGCGGTCGGGGAGTGGCCCGACGGGCTCTACGAAGCGGAGATGCAGGTGGCGGCGTTCCAGAACGGGTACTTCGTTGCTCTGTGCAACCGGGTCGGCGAGGAGGATTGTCTGACCTTCTCGGGCGAGTCGTTCGTGTGCGCGCCCGACGGACGGGTGATTGCCCGGGCCGACACGCTCCGCGACCAGGTCCTGACCGCCTCGCTCGATCTCGAACAGACGTCGCGCTCGCACGCGCGGCGCCTGTTTCTGCAACATCGCCGGCCGGCCCTGTACGCGGACTGGGTCGCCCGCTGAACCCCCACAAGGATGTCATGGTGAACGAACAGGTGAGCGCACGGGAGGAGACCGTGCGGGAGCGGCTGGTTGGAAGCTGGACGTTGCTGTCCTACACGACCGAGGCGCCGGACGGCTCGACCGGCAAGCCCTACGGCGAGGCCGTGGGGCGGCTCAATTACGATGATCTGGGACACATGGCCGGACAGGTGATGCGCCCGAATCGACTCGCCGTGGCGCCGGGGCAGTGGGGCACGCAGGAAGTGCGGTCCGCGTATGCCGGTTACATCGCGTACTTCGGGACCTACGAAGTGAACGAGGCCGGTGATACGGTGGTGCATCACGTGGAAGGCGCCCTGAATCCCGGGTGGGTCGGCGGCCGGCAGGTGCGCCGCCTGCGGTTCGAGGGTGATCTGCTCGTGCTGTCGACCGACGTTCCCAAGGCGGGCGCCATGGTCCGCCATACGCTGACGTGGAAAAAACTCGAACGCTGATCGTTGCCGCCGCGCTGCTGACGCTTGCCGCGTGCGGACGCGCGGTGGAAACCGCGAACTTCGCGAGCTTCGCCGAAGCCCGCCAGTCGGGCGCCGTCGAGCAGGGATGGGTGCCGGCCATCATCCCGGAAGGCGCGTACGAACTCCGGGCGGCGTACGACCGCCGCGGCACCCAGCGCTGGGGCCTCTTCAACTTCAGACCGGCCGACGCCGACGCCTTGCGCGCGGTCCTCGAGCCGGAGGAGATCTCCCTGGACGGCACGGTCATCGACATCCCGCCGCGCATCGAGTGGTGGCCGGTCCAGCTGCGCGCGACGCTCGACGGCGAACGCATTCAGCTCACCGGGCTCCGGGCCTATCACGTCCGCTCCGAGCCGCTGGTCATCGCCATCAATTGGAATCAAGGACGCGCGTATTACTGGACGCGCTGACGCGCGTCCAGTAACACGCGCGCGGTGCTGGGTGCTTGGTGCTGGTGCTGGGTGCCCGGGGGGGCTGGTGCTGGTGCGGTGCTGGTGCGCGTGCTGGGGTGCTGGTGCGGTGCTGGTGCTGGTGCTGGTGCTGCGTGCTCGGCGTAAGGCTGTTGCGGTCTGAAATCCTTGTGGCCGTCGTGGGTGCGCTGGTATGATTGGGGTTCTGCCGAACGTCGTGAGACCGTGCCGAGGTAGCTCAGTCGGTAGAGCACAGCACTGAAAATGCTGGTGTCACTGGTTCGATTCCAGTCCTCGGCACCATTCATCCATCGCCCCCTCATCCGGTCCCTTAGAAAGTCACGAGCGCCATCAGGGCTGCCATAAGCAGCACTGCAGTGACGCCGAAGCGGATGATCGACCTTCGATAGCCTGCCGGGTCCAATCGTCGGAACTCTTCGTGTATTTGCAACGCCTGAAACGGTCCCGCACCGGCCATCTGAAATCGCGTTTCCGGCGGCCGGGACTGATTCACCGTTTGAAGCATCCGTTCCGCCCAGCGATACTGCGCCTCCCAGCACCCGCACCAGCACCCGCACCCGCACCAGCACCACGCACCGCACCAGCACCGCACCGGCACCCAGCACCCCCGGGCACCCAGCACCTAGCACCCAGCACCTAGCACCGGTCCGTCGGTGGTACCATCACAGCCGCATGCGCCAGCGAATCGTCGTCGCCACGCTCCTCGCCACGATTTTGATGTCCTCGGCCTGCGCCTCGGATCTGCGCGTGACCACGATTCAGCTCGGACGCTCGATCAACACCGACAACACCGTCGCGAACCATACGACGACGTTCGGACCGAACGATACGGTCTACGTTTCGGTCCAGATGGCGGGGAGCGGGTCAGGAACGGTCGGCGTTCGCTGGACCTACATGGGACGGGTCGTGGGGGAACCCAGGAAGCAGGTCTCGTTCCGCGGCGGCGGCGCGACGGAGTTCCATCTGCAGAACGCCGGCGGATTCCCTCCGGGCGAATACACGGTCGAAGTCCTGATGAACGATCAGCCGGCCGGGACGCGGAACTTTCGCGTCGAAACCGATCGCTGAAGCGGGCCCCTCTCAACCACTAAAAAGCCCTTGTACTTTCGCGCGCGGATTGCTAGATTACGCTGCGCGCAGAAACTCCGAACTATGAACGCCGAACTATGAACTATGAACGCGAGTTCTTAGTTCGGCGTTCATAGTTCAGAGTTTCACCGCGCGCTCTACGAACTTTTCACTTGTACTTTGTCGTGCGCTCTGGTACGTTGCTCACGCACTCGATGCCGACTCCATTCGACTCGCCGGTCGTCAACCCGCTTCCTCGCGCGAGGAACCGCCGGAACGTCTGGATCCGCCGGATCCTGATCTTCGCGATCGTCGTGGTGTTCGTCGACGCAGTGGTGGGGAAGAACGGGTTGGCGCAAAGCTTCCGCGCGACGCACGAGTACGAGCAGGCGCTGGCGGAACTCGAGGCGCTCCGCGCGCAGAATGCAGCCCTGACCGTGCGGGCGCGCCAGTTGGATCACGACGCCGGCGCGATCGAAGACCTTGCCCGCGAGGAACTCGGGTTTCTGCGGCGCGGAGAAATCGTCTTCGTCGTGAAATCCACCGGACCGGCCGATCGCTGATCGGCCGGCCGGCGGATGGATCGGCCGCTGACTAAACCGCCGCGGTCTCTTCCTTCAGCATCCCGAGTTCGACGCGCACCTTCTGCTCGATCTGCTTGAACATCTCGGGGTTGTCGCGGAGGAACTGCTTCACGTTCTCACGCCCCTGGCCGAGGCGTTCGCCGCTGTACGAGAACCAGGTGCCGCTCTTGTCGACGATGCGCCGGTCGACCGCCAGATCGAGCAGGTCCCCTTCCCTGGAGATCCCTTCGCCGTACATCACGTCGAACTCGGCCTCGCGGAACGGGGGAGCGACCTTGTTCTTGACGACCTTCACGCGCGTGCGGCCGCCCACGACCGAGTCGCCGTCTTTGATGGCGCCGATCCGGCGGATGTCGATGCGCACCGAGGAGTAGAACTTCAACGCGCGGCCGCCCGTCGTCGTTTCGGGGTTGCCGAACATGACGCCGATCTTCTCGCGAAGCTGGTTGATGAAGATCAGGCAGGTCTTCGACTTCGACACCACGCCGGTGAGCTTGCGCAGCGCCTGCGACATGAGGCGGGCCTGGAGACCCATCTGCGCTTCGCCCATTTCCCCTTCGATCTCGGCGCGGGGCACCAGCGCCGCAACCGAGTCGACGACGACGACGTCGACGCTGTTCGAGCGGACGAGCACCTCGACGATCTCGAGGGCCTGCTCGCCGTTGTCGGGCTGTGAGACCAGGAGGTTCTCGAGATCGACCCCGAGCTTTTTGGCGTATTGCGCGTCGAGCGCGTGCTCCGCGTCGACGAATGCCGCCATCCCGCCGGCTTTCTGGGCCTCGGCGATGATCTGCAGGGTGAGCGTCGTCTTGCCCGACGACTCGGGCCCGAAGATCTCGATGACGCGGCCGCGCGGCACGCCGCCGATCCCGAGCGCGTAGTCGAGGCTCACCGCGCCAGTGGAGATGGCCGGGATGGCGTTGACGGCATCCTTGCCGCCGAGCCGCATGATCGACCCCTTGCCAAACTGCTTCTCGATTTGCCCGACGGCGGCTTCGATGGCCTTCAGGCGTTCACGGTCGTTGCGATCTTCAACTGGCGGCATAACGCTCCTTGTCAGTGCTCCAAGACGGTTTCTGGGTTCGGCGGCTCTCATGACGTCCACTATCCCCGGAGGATGTGACAGGGGAGGTCATTTCATGCCCGGCTCCCGGCGGAAGCTCGGCGCGCGGCGCCGCCGTGGTGAATGGAGCGGGAGCATGATAGGTTCGTGCCGCGGCGAAAGTCAAGCGCAATAATGTAAACGCTCTGGCGCTATCTCGCTGTGAATCATGGCGTTATGGCAAAAGCGCGACTTTCGCCTCGCGACCCGTTGGGTGGCAGTTTCGGCAGCGCGGTCGGCCCGGACAGGTGGCCAAAAGCGCTGCGCCTCAGCAGTGTGGCATCATCGGCGGATGCCCTCTCCGGTAGGCCATGCGCTGGGCGGGCTGGCTGCGGGATGCTTCGTTTCGCGCCGGCTCGATCCCCGCATCCTCGTGACGTTCGCCGTTGTCGGCACGCTGCCCGACTTCGACTTCCTCCTCCCGATCCAGCATCGCGGCCCGTCGCACAGTGTCACCGCCGCGGCTGGCGCCTTCGTCGTGGCGCTTCTCCTGCTCGAGTTCGTCTGGCCGACGCGGCACCGCTTCAGGCTCGCGGTCGCCATCGGGGCTGCGTATCTGTCGCATACCGTGCTCGACTGGCTTGGCGAAGATACCTGGTCGCCGAACGGCATCATGGCGCTCTGGCCCTTCTCGCTGACCTTCTACATCTCGGGACTCGACGTCTTCAACTCCGTGAACCGGAGGTATTGGGTCGCGGGCTTCTGGCGCGACAACACCATCGCCGTGATCCGCGAGATCGTGGTGCTGGGCCCTATCGCCGCACTCGCGTGGGTCGTGTCGCGACGGCGCGGCGACGGGTAGCCCTGCCGGTTCAGCTCAGTACGTGTAGAACCCGCGTCCGCTCTTGCGACCGAGATGTCCGGCCGCCACCATTCGCTTCAGCAGCGGGCAGGGCCGGTACTTGGGATCGCCGAGCCCCTCGTGCAGGACGTTGAGGATCGCCAGGCAGACGTCGAGACCGATGAAATCGGCGAGCGTGAGCGGCCCCATCGGGTGATTCATCCCGAGTTTCATGATGCCGTCGATCGCTTCCGGCGTGCCGACCCCCTCCATCAGCGCGTAGATCGCTTCGTTGATCATCGGCATCAGGATCCGGTTCGCGATGAAGCCGGGATAGTCGGCTGCCTCGAGCGCCGTTTTTCCGAGCCTGGCACACAGTTCGGAAGCGACCGCCATCGACTCGGTCGACGTGGCCTGGCCTCGGATCAACTCGACGAGCGACATCAGCGGGACCGGGTTCATGAAGTGCATCCCGAGCACCTTGTCCGGGCGCCCGGTCGCCGCTCCCAGCAGCGTGATCGAGATCGAAGAGGTATTCGAGGAGAGGATGACGTCGGGCCGCGTCAGCGCATCGAGGTGGCGGAACAGGGTCCGCTTCGCCTCGACGTCTTCGACGATCGCCTCGACGACGAAGTCGACATCGGCGAGCGCTTCGACGCTGGTGCCCGTGGTGAGCCGGCCCAGCGCGGCGTCACGGTCTTCGGCCTTCAGCTTGCCCTTCTCGACGAACTTCCCCAGGCTCTTCTCGATCGTGGCCCGTGCCCGCCCGAGCGCCGGCTCCACCGCGTCGACGAGCTGCACCTGGAAGCCCGATTGGGCGAACACCTGCGCGATCCCGTTGCCCATCGTGCCGGCGCCGATCACGCCGACCCGTTTGATATCAGCCATCCCGCGATTATCCCTTTGCGCGGCGTGCCAGCACAACAGGCGACGGCAGCCACAGCATCCGATTCAACGACAGCCACAGGGCCGGCGTCGTGGATGGGGAGTCACAGGCGGCCACGAGCCGCTCACGATCCAGCTGCGGCTCGGGGCCGCCAGTGACTCCCCATCCACACCGCGCTTCGCGCGGCCGCGGGCCGGTACTGATTTGCAGCTCTCCGTGTTTCTTCTGTGGTTCTTCTGCGGCTTACATTTCGACCGCGAGCGCGACGCCGTTGCCGCCGCCGAGGCACAGGGAGGCGATACCGCGGCGCGCGCCGCGGCGCTTCATCGCATACAGCAGCGTGGTCAGGACGCGCGCGCCGGAGGCGCCGATCGGGTGGCCCAGCGCGACGGCGCCGCCGTGGACGTTGACGCGGGCGGGATCGATGCCAAGCTCGCGCATTACCGCGACGAGCTGCACCGAGAAGGCTTCGTTGATCTCGAAGAGGTCGACGTCCTTCAGGTCCCAGCCGATCTTCTTCGCCACCTTCCGCACCGCTTCGACCGGCGTCATCATCACCATGCCGGGCGCCAGGCCGCTGGTCGCCTGGCCGATGATCCGCGCGATCGGCGTGATCCCGAGCGCGGCCGCCCGCGATTCGGATGCGATCACGAGCGCCGCCGCGCCGTCGTTGACGCCTGGCGCATTGCCCGCGGTGACGGTGCCGTCCTTCTTGAACGCGGGCTTCAGGCGGGCGAGCACGTCGACCGTCGTGTCGGGGCGGATCGGCTCGTCGGTGTCGACGATGATCGGGTCCCCCTTCTTCTGGGGGATCGAGATCGGCAGGATCTCGTCCTTGAACCATCCCTCACGCGTCGCGTGCGCCGCCTTGCGGTGCGAGTCGGCCGCGTAGGCGTCCTGCTCGGTGCGGCTGACGGAGTACTTTTCGGCGACGGTCTCGCCCGACATGCCCATGTGGCAGTTGTCGAACGCGCACCAGAGACCGTCCTGGATCATCGTGTCGACCAGCGTGCCGTGGCCCATGCGCAGCCCTTCCCGGACGCGGGGGGCGATGTAGGGCGCGTTGCTCATCGATTCCATACCGCCGGCCACCGCGATCTCGATGTCGCCGGTGGCGATGCCCTGGGCCGCGAGCATGACCGCCTTCAAACCGGACCCGCACACCTTGTTGACCGTCAACGCCGCGACGTGCTCGGCGAGACCGCCGTTGAGCGCGGCCTGCCGGGCGGGATTCTGACCGGCGCCGGCCTGGATGACGTTGCCCATGATGCACTCGTCCACGAGCGCGGGATCGATGCCGGCCCGGGCGACGGCTTCGCGGACGGCGAGCGCACCGAGCTGCGGCGCGGTGAACTCCTTGAGCGCGCCGAGGAACTTTCCGGTCGGGGTACGGACGGCGGAGAGGATGACGGAGTGATTCATGGGATTCAGAGCTGCACCGAGATGCGCGTAATCGTGTGTTCGCCGAGCAGATCCTGGAGCTTGGGGAGGATGACCGCCTTTGCCCGGTCGATCTCCTTCAGCCATCGCGGATCCGCGGACCGGACGCGCAGTGTCGCGCCGTCCAACTCTACAGACGTCACGCGGGCGAGTGCGGGTCCCACCGCGAGGTGCCACGCAAAGCTCGTGCGTGCAGGGGATGGCGGCTGCCGTCGCACGACGCCGGCGATCACGCCACCCGCAAAGGTCCCGATCGGTCGCATGGATCCAATCGCCGATAGTATCAGGTGATGCGGCTCATCCTGGCATCGGCGTCACCACGGCGCTCCGAACTACTCCAATCGGCAGGGTTCGCATGCGAGGTCGAACCGGCGGATATCGACGAGGTGCCGCAGGAAGGCGAGGCGCCGGTGGCCTACACCCTGCGCGTGGCCCGCGAGAAAGCGGAAACGGTAGCGGCCCGTCATCGCGGAGAGGAGGACGTCGTCGTGCTCGGCGCGGACACGGAAGTCGTGCGCGGCCAGCGAATCCTTGGCAAGCCGTCCGACGTCGCCGGCGCCCGGCGTATGCTCGAGATGCTCTCCGGGCAGGACCACTGGGTTTATACGGGCGTGGTGGTGATCGGACCGGGCCACCAGGCATCGGAGGTGGGATCCACGCTCGTCTCGTTCTCCCCGATGACGCCGGAGGAGATCGAGTGGTATCTCGAGTCCGGCGAACCGATGGGGAAGGCGGGCGCGTACGCGATCCAGGGGCTCGGCGCGCGGTTCATCGAGCGTATCGAAGGCTCCTGGTCCAACGTCGTCGGACTGCCGATCGCGATCGTCCACCGCCTGCTGCGTGAAGTACAATGAAATCCGTTCATTTCACCCGATGAGCGAGTGCCGCTGATGAAGTCCAAAACAATCAAGATCCTGCTCACGGTCGTCGTGATGGTGGGCGCGTTGAGTTCCCTGATGTACACCACCCTCGTCGAGGGGACCGAATACTACAAGCACGTCGAAGAGGTGATGGTGGATCCAGAGCCATGGCATGGCAAGAAGCTGCAGCTTCACGGATTCGTCGTCCCCAAATCGATCATGCGGAAGCCGGGCACGCTCGAACACATCTTCCAGGTCCAGAGCAAGGGATATGTCGTGAACGCTCGCTACACCGGAACCGTGCCCGACACGTTCCAGGACAATTCCGAGGTCGTGATCAAGGGGCACCTCGGACCGGACGGGTTCATCGTCGACCCGGGAGGCGTGATGGCGAAATGTCCCTCGAAATATGAGGCCGCGCCGGCGCAGCCGACCGGGAACTAGGTCGTGGCCGCCCTCGGCACCTTCGTCCTTCTCGCCAGCTTCGTCGCCTGCGCCTACGCGATCGCGGTCTCCGTCGCGGGCGCGCGACGACGTTCCACTCGCCTCGTCGAAAGCGGCGTCGGCGCCTTCTATCTCGTCAGCGCGTTGCTGACCGTCGCGACCGGCGTCCTTCTGCACGCGCTCGTCACGGGCAACTACGCGATCAAGTACGTCCAGCGCGTGTCGAACGACCAGCAGCCGCTCGCCTACAAGATCGCGGCGTACTGGGGCGGCCTCGACGGCTCGATCCTGTTCTGGGCCTTTCTGCTCGGGCTCTTCGGCGCGGTCGCGGTCCACATCAATCGGGAGCGGCACCGGGAGCTGATTCCGTACGTCGTCGCGGTGGTCGCCGCCACGGAGATGTTCTTCGTCTTCCTGATGGTGGTCCACAACAATCCGTTCTCGACGTTCCTGGCCAGCGCGCCGGCGGAAGGCGCCGGGCTGAACCCGCTGCTCCAGAACTTCTACATGGCGATCCATCCGCCCGCGCTGTATCTCGGGTTCGTCGGCATGACGATTCCGTTTGCGTTCGGGATGGCGGCGCTGATCACCGGACATCTCGACGACGCCTGGATTCGCGCGGTCCGCCGCTGGACGATGATCGGCTGGATGTTCCTCACGATCGGCCTGGGGCTCGGCATGCTCTGGGCGTACGAGGAACTCGGCTGGGGCGGTTACTGGGCCTGGGACCCGGTCGAGAACGCGGCGTTGCTCCCGTGGTTCACGGCCACCGCGTTTCTGCACTCGGTGATGGTCCAGGAACGCCGCGGGATGCTGCGCGTCTGGAACGTGACGCTGGTGATCCTCACGTTCTTCCTGACGATCTTCGGCACGTTCATGACCCGGTCTGGCGTCGTCCAGTCGGTGCACGCCTTCGGTGAAGACCCGGAACTCGCCATGATGTTCACGGTCTTCATGGCCGCGCTCCTCGTGTTCAGCTTCGGCTTCGTGATCTACCGGCTGCCGCTGCTGCGCTCCCGCAACGAGCTGGATTCGTGGGCCTCGCGCGAAGCGGCCTTCCTCGCCAACAACTGGATCCTGCTCTTCTCGGCGTTCTTCGTGCTGTTTGCGACGATGTATCCGACGCTGAGCGAAGCGATCCGCGGCGAGCGGCTCACGGTCGGCGCGCCGTTCTTCAACACGTGGATGCTGCCGGTCGGGCTCGTCCTGCTGCTGCTCACCGGCATCGGACCGCTGCTCGCGTGGCGCAAGTCCACGATGCGGAATCTCGTCCACCAGTTCCTCTGGCCCTTTGTCGCGACTGTGGTGACCGGCGTGGCGGTCGTCGCGGCCGGCATCCGCATCTGGGCATCCGGAATCTGCTTTGCGTTGTGCGCGTGGGTGCTCGTGACGATCGTGCAGGAGTTCGTGCGCGGCGCGCGGGTGCGCAAGCAGACGACCGGAACCGACCTGTTCACCGCGCTCGTGGGGCTCTTCGGCCGCTCCCGGCGGCGCTATGCCGGCTACATCGTGCACCTCGGCATCGTCCTGCTGTTCTTCGGCTTCGCGGGTGAAGGTTTGAAGAACGAGCTGGAAGTGAACATGTCGCCGGGTCAGGAGGTCACCGTCGGGGCGTTCACCGTCCGCCATGATGCGCTGCGCGTCACGGCTGACGCCCAGAAGCAGATGGTGACCGGGCACGTGACGGTCACCGAGGGGAGCAAGGCGCTGGGCACGATGACCCCGGCGAAGTGGTTCTTCGAACGGCGTCCGCAGGAACCGACGACTGAGGTCGCGATCCGCCGCGCCATCGGCGAAGACCTGTACATCGTGCTCGCCGGCTTCGAAGTCGCGAACCAGAGCGCGTTCTACACCATCACGGTGAACCCGCTCGTCAACTGGGTCTGGTTCGGCCTGGGAATCATGGTGGTCGGCTGCGTCATTTCGATGCTGCCCGAGTCGATGTTTGCGGTGGCGATCGCGAAGATCCCGGAAGGGGCGGCGACGACCACGATGCTGGCACTTGCGCTGCTGCTGCCCGCATCGCTCAGCGCCCAGGGGGCCGACGCGCAAGCTGCGAGTGTCAACCCGAAGAGCGAACTCTACCAGTCGCTCGAACGGGAGATCATGTGCACCTGCGGCGGGTGCCGGGCGCCGATGAGCGATTGCCCGATGGGCCCGAGCTGTCATGGGCTTGCGAGTCAGCGTGAGAAGCTCGCCGGGTTCCTGGCGGAGGGGATGACGCGCGACGAGGTGCTGGCCGCGTTCGTGCGCGACCATGGCAGCCAGGAAGTGCTCATGCGTCCGATCGACAAGGGCTTCAACCGGGTGCTGTGGCTGTTTCCGTACATGCTCGGCGGCACCGCGCTCGCCGGTGTGGCGCTGCTCGCGCGCCGCTGGTCGCACCGCGACCCCGAAGCGCCAACGCCGTTGCCGGACACGCCTGAGGACCAGGCGCTCAACGAGAGATTGAACGATGAGCTCCGGGATCTCGATTGACGAAAGCGCGGCGGCGCCCGCGCCGCGGGTCCGCCCTCGCGTCAGCGACGGCGGCGACCAGGGGTTCCGTCCCTGGCACTTCTTCGTCCTGGCCTCCATCCTGGTCGCGACCGTCGCGGTCATCGTGGCGCGCAGGTCGACGCCCGAACACCTGATCCTCATGAGTCTCACGATCGCGGCGGCCGGGGCGGCCGCGGCGGCGTTCTACCGCACCCTGGCGCCGCTCGTCGCGCCGCTGTTTCTCCCCCGGTCCGGTCCCGTCGACGATCGCACGCGCGACGCGCTCGAGCGCGAGAAGATGCTCGTGCTCCGCTCGATCAAGGAACTCGAGTTCGATCGCGCGATGGGGAAGCTGTCGCAGAAGGACTTCGACGAAATGGCTGGACGGCTTCGCGCGCGGGCCGTCTCGCTCATGAAACAGCTCGATCGCGGATCGCTGGGTTACACGGGTGCGATCGAAGAGGAGTTGAACGCGCGGCTGGCGTCGGCTCCGAAAGAGGCTGCGGACCCGGCGACGGAAGGCGCGATCAACGCTTGCCCGTCCTGCGCCGTGGCGAACGACCTCGACGCAGTGTTCTGCAAGAAGTGCGGAACGAGGCTGGTGGCGTCGTGAGGCTGCGCTGCGCGCTGGTGCTCTCTCTCGTGTGGGCATTGCTCGCGCTCCCCGCGGCGGCGCAGATGCCGGATCCGAGACAGATGTCGGGCGTGCCGCTGCCCACCACCGAGATCCCCGCCGGCACGGTCACCGTACGCGTCGTGCGCGGCTCCTTGTCGAATCTCGTCGTCGATCAGCGCGTGGAGCTTTCCGGCGACGTCTCGGCGACGGCGACCACCAACGATGCCGGGCGCGCCGAGTTCACCGGGTTGAAGCCCGGCGTGAGGCTGAAGGCGTCGACTACGGTCGATGGGGAGCGTCTCGAGTCGGAGGCGTTCACGTTGCCGGCCCAGGCTGGCGTGCGCCTGATGCTGGTCGCCACGGATCCTGAGGCTGCCGCGCGGCTCGAGGAGGATCGCCAGCTGGCCGAAGGCCCGGCAAAGACCGGTGTCGTGATCTTCGGCGAGCAAACGAGATACGTGATCGAGCTGGGGCAGGACGGCCTGAACGTCTTCAGCATCTACGAGATCGTCAATACCGCGCGGGTGCCGGTCCAGCCGGCCGTCCCCATCGTCTTCGACGTGCCCGCCGGCGGCCGCGGCGTCTCGCTGCTCGAGGGAACGACCCCGATGGCGAAGGTCGAAGGGGATCGGGTCACGGTCAGCGGTCCGTTCCCGCCCGGAATGACGCTGGTGCAGTTCGGCTACACGGTTCCGTACTCGTCCAGCTCGCTGACGATCTCGCATCGCATCCCCGCGGCGCTCGCACAACTCTCCGTCGCCCTGCAGAAGACCGGCAGCATGCGGCTGGATTCGCCGCAGCTGTCACAGCAGCGGGAACTGAGCGCCGAAGGCCAGACCTACATCGTCGGCAACGGACCGCCGCTACCCGCCGGCACCACGATCGCGCTCGACATCAGCGGACTTCCACACACGCCCTTCTGGCCGCGCAACCTGGCGGTGGCACTCGCGATCGTCATCCTCCTTGCCGGGGCGTGGAGTGCGGCAGCCGGTGGAAGCGCCGGCCGGGCCGCCGCGGAACGCCAGCGGCTCGAAGCCGAACGGGAGCGTCTGTTCGGAGAGCTGACCGCGCTCGAAGGATCCAAACGCGCCGGACGCGTCGAAGAGGAGGCGTACAGCGTGCGCCGCCGGGAGCTGGTCGCGTCGCTCGAGCGGGTGTACGCCGCGCTCGACGACACCCTTGCCGCGTGACCGTGGACTTCACATCGATCACGTTCAAGGGCGTGTCCCGGAACTTCGGTCGACGACGGGCACTCGTCAACATCTCGTTCAGCATCGAAGCGGGGCAGCTCGTCGCGCTCCTCGGAGCCAACGGCTCGGGCAAGTCCACGCTGCTGTCGATTGCCGCCACGTTGCTGGCCCCGACATCGGGTGAGATCCGCTACGGCGAGACGACGGCCCAGGATGCCGGTGGAGCGCTTCGCCGCAGCATCGGCCTGCTGGGACACGATCTCTACCTTTACCAGGAGCTGACCGCCGTCGAGAACCTCCGCTTCTTCTCGGACCTCTACGGCCTGTCCGACCGCGAACGCCGGGTGCGTGAGGCCCTCGAACACGCCGCGCTCGTGGAGCGCGGCGACGATCCGGTCCACACCTACTCCCGGGGCATGCGCCAGCGGCTCGCGCTCGAGCGTGCGCTGCTGCACGAGCCGCGGCTGTTGCTGCTCGACGAACCGTTTACGGGGCTCGACGACGCCTCGGCGGCCGCGTTGCGCACTCGGCTGACCGGGATCCGCAGCCGCGGAGCGATCGTCATCGTGACCACGCACGAACTCGAGGCGATCGACACGCTCGTCGATGCGGCCTACGTGCTGTCGCGCGGGCGGGCCGAGCGGCTGCCCGAGGGCGCGGGGTCGCTGCGGGAGCGCTATCGCAGGCAGGTGCAGGCGTGAGTTTTCTCTCGACCGTGGCACTCGTCGCGCACAAGGACCTGCTGGTCGAGACGCGCAGCCGCGAGGTCATCTACACCTCGATCCTGTTTGCGATCTCCTGCATCCTGGTGTTTTCGTTCGGGCTGGTGAAGGAGGGAAGGCTCGTCGCCGACGCGGCCGCCGCGATTCTCTGGATCACGATTGCGTTCGCCGGCACGCTGGCGCTCAACCGCATCTTCGACCGCGAGCGTCAGAACGAGACGCTTCGCGCGCTGCTGCTCGCGCCCGCATCGCGTGCCGCCATCTACGTGGGCAAGCTCGCCGGCGTTCTCGGGCTGCTCCTGCTCGTCGAGATCATCGTCGCGCCGCTGGTCATGCTGATGTTCAACGCGGCGTTGTTCCGTCATCCCAGCTACATGCTGGCGCTGCTGGTCGCCGGGAGCATCGGCTACGCCGCCGTGGGCACGCTGTTCGCCGCCATGCTGGCACGATCTGCCGGCCGCGGCGCGCTGCTGCCGGTCCTGCTCTATCCAATCACGGTGCCGGTGATCATTGGCGGGGTCCGCGGCACGGCGGCGCTGCTGCAGCCCGACGCGGACCTGGCGATGGCGCGCGCGTGGCTCTCGATGCTGATTGCGTTCGACGCGGTCTTCATCACGCTGTCGCTCTGGACGTTCGAACCGGTCATGACGGAGGGCTGACGCGTGTCAACTCCAAACTTCAAACTCCAAACTCCAAACTCCAAACTCCAAAAGGGATGAGGCCTTGAAGAAGCTCTTTCCCGTTCTGCTCGTCATTGCCATCGGGCTCTTCGCGTACGCGCCGTTTGCGATCGTCAATGCGCCCTACGAAGCGACGATGGGGCTCGTGCAGAAGATCTTCTACTTCCACGTCTCGACGGCGATCACGATGTTCGTCGCCGCGTTCACCTGCGGGATCGCGAGTGCGATCTACCTGTTCGGGGGGCGCCCCGGCGCGGATCGCGTGGGATTTGCGGCGGCGGAGATCACCGTGCTGCTCGGGCTCATCGTGCTGGTGTCGGGGCCGCTGTGGGCGAGAAAGGCGTGGGGCGTCTGGTGGCAGTGGGACGCGCGGCTGACGTCGACGCTCGTGATGTGGCTCGTGTTCCAGGCCTACCTGCTGCTGCGGCGATTTGGGGGACCTGGATCGGAGAAGCTGTCGGCGGCGGTCGCGATGTTCGGTGCGGCACTCGTGCCGTTCGTCTACTGGTCGGTGAACCTCTGGCGGACCGTGCATCCGACGACGAACGTGCTGCCGACGCTCGATCCGTCGATGCGCGGACCGTTTCTCTGGTGCCTGGCTGCCTTCATGTGCCTGTTCGTCATGCTGATGGCGGCGCGCGTGGAACTCGAGAAGCGCCGCGCCAGGCTCGACGATCTGTATCTCACTCTCGAGGACTGAGGCTGATGATGACCTGTGTTCGATTCGTTCGCGTGGCGCTGGTGGCGATCCTCCTCGCCGGCGCGCCTGCGATTGCAATGGCCCAGACACAGCCCCCGCAGCAGGAGGGCTTCGTCCCCGTCGATCAGCTGCCGGGCCAGGAGGAACTGCCTGCCGCTCCGCTCGTCGCGGCCGCCTACGGCGTGGCCTGGGCCGCGGTGTTGATTTACCTCTTCTCGATCTGGAAGCGCCTCGGCACGGTCGAGCGTGAACTCGCCGACGTCACCCGGCGCCTCGAGAGCGGACGGTCCCAATGATCGAAGGGATGACCTCGGCGCACTTCATCTTCATCCCCGCCGTCCTGCTCGTCGGCATCGTCATCGGCTGGATCCTCGGTTCCAGAGCCGCCCGCGACGCCTACGCCGCCGAACTCCGTCGAAGAGAAGAACGCACCCGCAAAGCCACCGGCCGGGCAGAATAGCGACGACAGCCACAGGCCTCAGTCGGACGACAGCCACAGCGGGCTGGATCTCGCGGAGTCCGCAGAGTTCGCAAAGGGCGCCCCGGGTCGAGCGACGCCTGCGGCCCGCGCTGCGCGCGGGTGTGGCTGGTGGGCAACCGCGCACACGAGCCGCATCCGGCGCCCCGTAAAGGGGCGCCTACTCCCAGCGGTTCGTGTGCGCGGTTGCCCACCAGCCGCTCCGCCGGCCGCAGGCCGGCGCCGCAGGCTTCGTGGCGCTTCGACTTCCAGGCTGCTCCGTGGTCTCTGCGCGCTCTGCGAGTTTCGAACCGGCTGTGAATGCCGTTCGATTGTGTGCTGTGACTGTCGTGGACTTCAGCGTCCGAGTGCGAGGCGGTGGGCGAGGCTCGGGGGCAGGCCGGCGCTGAAGATGCGTTTCTGGGCGGCCTCGACGGGGTAGGGGACGCGGCGGAGCGTCAGCACCCGCAGGTCGCCGTCGTAGATCGCGAACGCCGCGCGCGGATCGCCGTCGCGGGGCTGGCCGACCGAGCCGGGGTTCACGAGGTAGCGCGCCTCCGCATCGAAGGGCACCTGCAGTTCTTCGTCGTCCATATGTGGAACGAAGCCCGCGTCGCCGGTCTTGTCCCGGCGATAGATGATCGGCAGGTGCGTGTGACCGAAGAGGCAGACGGGACGCGAGGCCGCGTCCAGCGCGCGCGACGCGTCGTGGGGATCGAAGACGTAATGGTCCTCGTCGAACGGGGAGCCGTGACAGATCTCGAGCGAGTCGTCGATGGTCCGCGGCCCCGGCGGCAGGCGCTCGAGGTACATGCGGTTCTCGGGCGTGAGCGTCTGCGCCGTCCATAAGGCGGCGGTTCGAGCGACGTGATTGAAGTCGCTGGCATCGGCGAGGCGGCATGCGGCCTTGTCGTGATTGCCGCGGATCACGGCGAGCGGATCGAGGGCGATCACGCGCTCGATGACGGCGTTCGGCTCGGCGCCATAACCGACCAGGTCCCCGAGCACCAGCACGCGGTCCCACGTCGTTCGCGGCGCGGCCGCGAGCACGGTGTCGAGGGCATCGACGTTGGCGTGGATGTCGGAGAGGATCAGGAAACGCATTCGATGATTCGCTCGGCGACTTCCTCCGGCCGCGCCGTGCCGTCGACGCGAAACCGGGCCGCGTGATAGCCGGTCATCCGTGCCGCGAAGAGTCGCTCCATCGCCTGCCGGTCCGCGGCAAGCGGACGCCGGCCATCCTGCGGCATGCGCGCGACCAGCAACTCGAACGGGACGTCGAGCCAGACCGACACCCCGTCGCGGTTGATCGCCGCCCGGTTCTCCGGATCCATGAACGTGCCTCCTCCCGTCGCGACCACGACGTGGCGGAGCGGCAGCAGGAGCTTGAGGATCTCGCGCTCGACCGTCCTGAAGTACGGCTCCCCGTGCTTCTGAAAGATCTCCGCGACCGTCTTCCGCTCGCGCGCCTCGATCAGTTCGTCGATGTCCTCGGCCCGCCATCCGAGGCGATCGGCGAGCGCACGGGCGACGGTACTCTTGCCCGCCGCCATGAAGCCGACCAGGTAGATTTTATCGGTGCTGCCGACAGGGCTCACGGGTCTTATTCCTGCCCGGTGAGCGTGCCGAGCGTTTCGAAGAACGCCGGGTACGACACGGCGGCGGCGTCCACGCCGATAAGGGAGACCGGACCGGATGCCCGGGTCGCGGCAACCGCGAACGCCATCGCGAGACGATGATCGTGTGCGGCGTCGACCACCCCGGCGCGAAGCGGACGCGCGGTCAGCGTGAAGCCGTCCTCGTACTCTTCGATCTCGCTTCCGAGCGCGCGGAAGCCCGCTGCGAGGGCGCTGATGCGATCGCTTTCCTTGACCCTGAGTTCACGGGCGCCTCGAACGGTGAAGGTGTGGCCGGCAGGCATCATGGCCCCGAGTGCGGCAAGCGCGGGGATCTCGTCGATGATGCCTGGAACTTCGGCCGGGGAGACCTCGAAGCTGCGGGGATCTCCGAACTCGACGCGCAGGCTCCCCATCGGCTCGGCGGACGTTTCATCGTCCAGCCGCGTCGTCACGCGGGCGCCGGCGCGGCGAAGGACGTCGAGCAGCCCGGTCCTCGTCGGATTCAGGCCAACCGCCTCGACGGTGATATCGCCGCCGGGGGTGCCAGCCGCCAGGGCGCACCAGAAGGCCGCACCCGAGATGTCCCCGGGGACGTGGAGGTCCCTCGCCTCGAGCGACTGGCCTCCGGCAATCGTGACCGACGAAGGCGTCCGCACCACCCGGGCACCGAACGTCTGGAATGCGCGCTCCGTATGATCACGAGTCGGCACCGGTTCGTGGACGGTCGTTTCTCCGTCGGTGAGCAGGCCGGCGAGCAGCACGCAGCTCTTGACTTGCGCGCTCGGAACTTCGGGTGTGTATGAAATGCCGCGCAACCGTCCGCCGTCGATGACCAGGGGAGGACGGCCATCATGCGAGCCGATGCGAGCCCCCATCGCGGTCAGCGGCGCGATGATCCGGCGCATGGGACGGCGGCGGAGCGAGTCATCGCCGGTGATGACGGTTCTGAAAGGACGGGCCGCGACGATCCCCGAGAGGAGCCGCATGGTCGTGCCGGAGTTGCCGGCGTCGAGCGGACCCGTCGAAGCCGTCAGCCCGGACGGGCCGCGGCCCGTGATGCTGACGAGGCCGGGCTCCCATTCGATGCCCACGCCGAGCGCCCGGAGGCATGCCAGCGTGGACCGGCAGTCGAAACCGTCGGAGTAGCCGCGGATCGTCGAGGTTCCATGCGCGAGAGCCGCCAGCAGGGCGTACCGGTGGGAGATGGATTTGTCGCCGGGCACGGTCACCCGGCCGGCCGCCCGAATCGACGGACCGAAGGGACCGATCTGCGCGGTCGTGCACATTCTTCGGACTATAGCATTCGCGTACTGGCGGAATTCGGTTTAGTATTGCTGATCGAACCCGTGCACCCGGAGACCGTTCTGTTGTCCACGTTCCCTGCGCCGCGCGCTCGGCGTGCCGCCGGAGGCTCGCGCTGATGCCGGTTCGCGGCGGTACCGTCCGGCTGGAAATCCCCAGCAACTTCGAACTGCTCGACGTGATCCAGGCGGCCAGCGACCGGCTCGCGGTGCTCGCCGGGCTCGACGAGGACGCCGTCCACTGGATCGGCGTGGCCGTGCGCGAGTCGGTCATCAATGCCATCAAGCATGGGAACCGGGAAGACTACGGCAAGCTCGTGATGATCGAGTTCTCGATCGCCCCCGTCATCGCCCCCACCGAGTTCGTCGTCCGCGTCGTCGACCAGGGTGAGGGGTTCGAGCCCGAAGAAGTCGCCGATCCCCTGGCCCCCGAGAACATCCTGAAGTCGAGCGGACGCGGCATCTTCTTCATGCGCAGCTTCATGGACGATGTCGTCCTGCGACGCGGGTCTGAAGGCGGGATGGAAGTACGCATGGTCAAGAAGCTCGCTGCCGGTGCCTGACCGGATCCCACCCGAATACCTCGCGACAGCCATCGAAGCCGTGATCCGCGCCGGTGACGTGCAGATGACGCGGGTCGGCGAGGCCATGCAGATCGAGAAGAAGGGGCTCATCGATCTCGTCACCGAGACCGATCGCGAGATCGAGCGCGAGTTCCGGGAGCTGATCGCGGCGCGGTTCCCCCATCATGACGTGCTGGGCGAGGAGTACTCGGCGGCGGGGGAACGCGAGCGCGTTCCGGAGTTCTGCTGGTTGTTCGATCCGATCGACGGCACCACGAACTTCGCGCACGGGCTGCCGATCTTCTGCTCCTCACTCGCGCTCGAGATCAACGGGCAGGCGGTCGTCGCCGCCGTGTACGATCCCAACCGGCGCGAGTTGTTTACAGCCGAACGCGGGAGCGGGGCCTGGTTGAACGGCACGCCGATCCGCGTGACGGCGGAGAAGCGGTTGATCGATTCGCTCCTGTGCACGGGCTTCCCGTATCACGTCCAGCAGAAGCCGGACGAACTCGTCGGACTCTTCGCGCATTTTCTCGGCATTGCACGCGCGGTGCGCCGGCTCGGATCGGCCGCCATCGACCTGTGCTACGTCGCGGCCGGGCGGCTCGACGGGTTCTGGGAAATGCATCTCGGTCCATGGGACATCGCGGCCGGGGCGCTGCTCGTCGAGGAGGCTGGCGGCCGTGTGACGGCCACCGACGGCGCCCCGTTCTCGGCGCGAAAGGGGAACGTCCTGGCGACCAACGGCGGGATTCACGAGCAGATGCTCACCGCCATTGCCGAGTATCAAGCGGACTTCCGTTCACGAAACCGGACGGACTGACGCTCGCGCAGGACACCGCCGAACGCCGCGACTTTCAGGATCCAACTGCCAAATGCCCGTCTCCAACGTTCGAGATTCGGGTATAACGGCAACGATTTCCTTCCCAAAGGGTCTCCGGCTCGAGTGCCCGGGCCCTTGGCATCCTTCCTGCTGAGCAGCAAAGCGAATGCATGAATCGCGCGGAGCAGACATCATGAGAAAAAGTGTGTGGCGACCCCTGCAGATCATCTTTGGCGCCCTGGCCATCATCACCGTGGTGGCACCGTCGCCGGCGGACGCCCAGATCAGGCGGGTGAGCAGCAGCAGCGACTGGCGTCAGGCCATCGGGTTCAACATCGGCTACTTCGTCGTGAAGGGGGAAGACTCGCGCGGCGAAGACGACGTCCTCTTCCGGGACCTGGACTCGCTGCTGTTCGACATCAAGGATTTCAACGGCCCGACGTTCGGCGCCGAATGGCTGGTGGGCGTCACGGACTACATCGAAGTCGGCGCCGGGGTGAACTACTACCAGCAGACGGTTCCGAGCATCTATCGCTTCCTCCAGCATGAGTCCGGGGCCGAGATCGAGCAGGACCTGAAACTCCGTCAGGTTCCGATCAATGCGACCGTCCGCTTCCTGCCGATCGGCCGCAACGCCGCCGTGCAGCCGTACATCGGCGCGGGCATTGGGTTCATCAACTGGCGCTACACGGAAACCGGTGAGTTCGTCGACGCCAACAGCGAGACCTTCCGCGCGACGTTCGAAGCCAACGGCACGGAGGTCGGTCCGGTGATCCTGGGCGGCATCCGGTTCCCCGTCTCAGACGTGTGGCTCGCCGGCGCGGAATTCCGCTGGCACTCGGCAGAGGGGGATACCGGCGGATTCGACGAAGGCTTCCTCGGCGAGAAGATCGAACTGGGCGGCTGGTCAACGAACTTCGCGATCCACTTCCGGTTCTGATCGCGTGTAGGGAACAGGGAACAGGGAACAGGGATCAGGGAACAGGGAACAGGGAACAGGGATCAGGGAACAGGGATCAGGGAACAGGGAACAGGGAACAGGGAGCAGGGAACAGGGAGCAGGGAACAGGGAACAGGGAACAGGGAACAGGGAACAGGGAGCAGGGAGCAGGGAACAGGGAACAGGGAACAGGGAACAGGGAGCAGGGAACAGGGAGCAGGGAACAGGGAGCAGGGAACAGGGAACAGAGAGACAGGGAACAGGGGGGCTCAGGGAATTGGTCCAGGAACGGTGAAGGGCGCGGCTTCAGTCTGCGCCGGCTCCCTAATCCCTAATCCCTAATCCCTAATCCCTAATCCCTAATCCCTAATCCCTGATCCCTGATCCCTGATCCCTGATCCCTGATCCCCGATCCCTGATCCCTACTCGCTCGATACAGCCTGGCGCCGCCGCCTTCAGCCACCTTCTCGAATCCATCCAGCCAGCGCTCCCGCTGCGACGCGTGATGCAGCGTATCGCCGCCTTCCGCCGATCCCTCGATGACCAGCCAGCCGGCATGGCCGCGCGGCCGCAGCATCGCGAAGTGCCAAATCTCGCCATTCCCCTCGTGCAGGAAGTCCTTGATGTCGAACCCGGCGAGCGAGAGATCGTGCATGTAGTGCCCGAGGGAGCCCATGCTCATCATGATCTCGGTGCCGTCGTAGTGGTCCTGGAGGTAGGCCGTGATGGCGCGCCGGCCGGCCATGTTCCTGGCCTCGCGCTGTGACTCGCGGACGAGCGGCGCCTCGTGATCGAGCGGCCACGCCTGCCGCACCGTGACGAGGACCAGCACGATCGCGACGATCGGACGCAGCGGACGCCACAGCACCGCGATCCCGCCGGCCGCCGCCGCCGCGCACGCGATGACCAGCGGCGTGTCGTAACGGATCCGGAACGGATGCCCTTCCATGTACGCGGAGATCGGCAGGGCCGCCGCCGCGAACAATGCGGTGATCAGCACCAGCGACGCGCGGTGCTTCGAGCGGACCATCGCCCACGCCAGCAGCGCGGCGCCCACGAACCCTGCGCGTGGGAGCGCCGTGCCCGCCAGGTCATAAAGTCCCTCTCGCAGCTGTCGCCACGCAACGAGCGGACGACCCATTGCTTCCGTGTTCTCCGGCACGAAGAAGTCTCTCGGGACGAACCACGAACCGATGACCCACCGGCTGTTGGCCGAAAAGACGAGGATCGCAATGGCCGGCCACAGCGCAAGCCGCAGCACATCGGTGAGCGCCCGGCGTACCGGCACACCCCGGCGGAGCATCACGCCGAAGGCGAGCAGAAGGATCGCGGCCGTGATCGGCCAGGCTTCGTAACGGGTCAGGCACGCGGCCGCGAGCGCGATCCCGGGCAGGGTGTGACGTCTTTGGCTCTCGCTCGCGCCGCTTCCGCCTTCAGCCGGAACGCGGGCGTCCGCCCAGGCGGCGGTCGTCGCCACGGCGAACAACGTGAGTCCGAACAAGAGCGGTTCGGTCATCGGCGTGCTCTGAAGGTAGAGCACGTTCGGATTGATCATCAGCAGCACTGCGCCCGTGCCGGCCGCGACGACGGATCCGGTCGTCCGCAGCACGAGCGAGGCGAGCGAGCCTGCGCCAAGCGCCATCGAGAGGATCGAGATCGCGACCGCTGACACGCCGCTGCGATACCAGGCGTCCACCTGCACGGGCAGCATGTTCAGCAGGTGCGGCAGCGGCAGCCACACGGCCCCGATCTGCTGCCATCCCGGCGTGAGGCTGTCGAGGATCCGGCGCGCGACGACGAGATGCGCGCGCGCGTCGTAGTGGGCCAGCGTCAGACCGAGGGCGGAGTAGTGGAGCGCCGCGAGGGTCCCGGCGAGCGCCACGCACACGGCGAGGCCGAGCGTGATGATGCGATGTCGGTGCAGGGCCACTACCAGGCCGCTGGAATATGCCGGCCTGGATGGTAAATGGAACATGGCAAATGGAAAAGCCCCCTTGATTGGGGGAGCTTAACCATCTTCCATTTACCATCTTCCATGCAGGATGCGGTTTCCAGCATCCTGCCTAGTCTACACTTTGCGTGTGCGTCGTTTCCTCGACTGGGTCATGGGCGTCGCCGAGGCGCTCGGGGGGCCCGGCCTCGCGTTGCTCGCGTTTCTCGATTCGTCCTTTCTTTCGTTTCCGCAGGTCGTCGACGTCCTGATGATGGGACTCGCGGCGAAGTATCCAGAGCGGCTGGTGTGGTACGCGGCGCTGCCGATGATCGGGTCCGTCGCCGGATCGTATCTGCTGTACTTCGTGGCGCGGCGGGGCGGCGAAGCGTTCGTCCGGCGTCGCGTCGGCGAGCGCCACATGAACCGGGCGTTCGGCGTGTTCCGCCGCTACGGGCTGCTGGCGGTGGCGGTGCCGGCGATCCTGCCGCCGCCGGTGCCGTTCAAGCTGTTCGTGCTCGCGGCCGGAGCCTCGGGGATGCGCACGCGGGACTTTCTGATCGCGACCGCGATCGGCCGCAGCGTCCGTTACTTCGGCGAGGCGCTGCTGGCCGCCTGGTTCGGCGCCACCGCGCTCGCCCGGCTCGAACTCTTCGTCGAAGAGAACAAGGCGCTATCGGGGGCCATCGTGGTCCTGGCGGTCGGCGGCATCGCGTTGTGGATCTGGTGGTCCGGGCGCCGGACGAGGTTTGACTCCGATGCCGGAAGCTCCCTATAATCAAACGTTTACCTGACATCCCGAGCATGACGCCAGAGATCTCGGTCGTAGTACCGATGCGCAACGAGGCGCCCAACATAGGGCAGCTCTACCAGGAGTTGACGACGACCCTCGAGGCGTTTGGCCGTCCCTACGAAGTGCTCGCCATCGACGACGGAAGCACCGACGAGACGTTCCCGTTGCTCGCCGCCCTGCAGAAGAAGGATTGCCGCCTCCGCGTCATCCGCTTCCGCCGCAACTTCGGACAGACGGCGGCGTTCGCGGCCGGCTTCCAGCACGCGCGCGGCCGCTACATCGTCACGTCGGACGGCGACCTCCAGAACAATCCGAAGGACATCCCCGCGATGATCGGTCTGATCGAGCAGGGGCCCGACATCGTCGCCGGCTGGCGCAAGGACCGGAAGGATCCATTCCTCAGCCGGCGCCTGCCGTCGATCGTCGCCAACGCCATCATTTCGTTCGCGACCGGCGTGAAGCTGCACGACTACGGATGCTCGCTCAAGGTGTTCCGGTCCGAGATCGTCAAACCGATGCGGCTGTACGGGGAGATGCACCGCTTTCTCCCCGCCATTGCCAGCGAGCAGGGGGTGGAGATCGTCGAACACGTCGTCGATCACCGGCCGCGGATCCATGGCCGGTCCAAGTACGGCATCTCGCGCACGATCCGCGTCGTGCTCGACCTGCTGACCGTGAAGTTCCTGAGCAGCTACTCGACGCGTCCGCTGCAGATGTTCGGCAGCATCGGCGTGACCATGGGGGCGATCGGCACGCTGATCGTGCTCTACCTCGCCTACGTGCGGTTGATCGCGCTCCAACCGATCGCCGACCGCACGCCGCTGCTGCTGCTCGGGATCTCGCTCGCCCTCGGCGGTGTGCAACTCGTCATGACGGGCCTCCTCGGCGAGATGCTGTCGCGTACGTACCACGAGTCACAGAACAAGCCGACGTACGTCATCCGCGAGATCCTCGAGTGACGGCCAGAGAACGCACGGCGCGGGAAGCGGACCCGCAGATCACCGACATCCAGAAGGAGTTCGGCGCGCAGCGCTCGAAGCGCCAGCGCTACGCGGATCTCGTCATCGGCGAGGACGGATGGTGGCCGCTCGTCCGCTACGAGCTGGTCATGCTGCTGTCCTCGTGGGTGCCAGGTGCGCTGGGCCTCTTCCTGCGGTCGAAGCTCTATCCGTTGATCCTCGGACGCGTGGGCCGGAACGTCGCGTTCGGGATGAACGTCGTGCTCCGTCATCCGAAGAAGATCGCCATCGGCGACAACGTGGTCGTCGACGATCAGTGCTGCCTCGACGCCAAGGGGAGCACGAACCACGGGATCGTGCTCGAGGACGGCGTGTTCGTCGGCCGCAATACGATCCTGAGCTGCAAGAACGGCGACATCCTGCTGGAAAAGGACGCGAACATCGGCTTCAACGTCGAAGTCTTCTCGGCCGCGCGAGTGCGCGTCGGCGCGCGGACGCTGATTGCCGCCTACACCTATCTCGTCGGCGGCGACCACCTCTACGACCGCACCGACGTGCCGGTCCTGCACCAGGGGCGAACGGCGCGCGGGATCGACGTCGGCGAGAACTGCTGGCTGGGCGCCCATGTCGTCGTGACCGATGGCGCGACGATCGGCCGCGACGTCATCGTCGGCGCCGGATCCGTCGTGATCGGTGAAGTGCCCGAGTTCCACATCGTGGCCGGTTCCCCGGCCCGCGTCATCCGCGACCGGCGGGCGGCGGAATCCATCTAGCTCCATGTGCGGCATCGTCGGGATCGTCGAACGTGACCTGACGCGCCAGGTGCCTCCCGGCGCCGTCGAGCGCATGGTGCAGACGCTCCATCATCGCGGGCCCGACGAAGAGGGAGCCATCAACCTTCCCGGGGTCGCGCTGGCGATGCGCCGGCTGGCGATCGTCGATCTTGCCGGCGGCCAGCAGCCGCTCAGCAACGAGGACGGCACCATCCACATGGTGGCCAACGGCGAGATCTACAACTTCGAGGAGGTCAAGCAGGAGCTGATCGCGAAGGGCCACCGGTTCCGCTCGCGGGTGGACGTCGAGGTCATCGTCCACGGCTACGAGGAGTGGGGTCCGCAGTTCCTCTCGCGGCTGAAGGGGATGTTCGCGCTCGCCGTGTGGGACAGCCGGACGAAGACGCTGCTGGCGGCGCGCGATCGGGCCGGCGAGAAGCCGCTCTACTACACGACGACGGCTGAGGGGCTCCTGCTCGGATCCGAGATCAAGGCGATCCTCGCGCGCCCGGGTGTGGATCGCTCGCTGGACCTCGAGGCGCTCGATCAGTTCCTCACCTACGAGTACATCATCGCGCCGCGGACGATCTTCTCGTCCATCCGCAAGCTGCCGCCGGCGCACTACCTGCTGTATCGCGACAGCCAGGTCAGCGTCCATCGCTACTGGGACGCGGCCGACGTTCGCGTCCGCGAGTGGAGCGACGCGGATGCCGCGGACGCGCTGCGCGACTCGCTTCGCCGCGCCGTGAACAGCCAGATGATGGCCGATGTGCCCGTCGGTGTGTTCCTGTCGGGCGGGATCGATTCGAGCACCATCGCCGTGCTCATGCAGAAGGAGACCGCGGGCGAGCGCGTCCGCAGCTTCAGCATGGGGTTCGACGACGGGAGCTACAACGAGCTGCCGTACGCGCGCGAGATTGCGGCGCTCTGTGGCACGCAGCACATCGAGGGGATGGTGACGCCCGACGTCGAAACGCTGTTCGACCGTCTCGTCGTCCATCTCGACGAACCGTTCGCCGACGTGTCGCTCTTCCCGACGTTCATGGTCTCGCAGATGGCGCGGGAGCACGTGAAGGTGGTGCTCAGCGGGGACGGTGGCGATGAGTTGTTCGGCGGCTACGACGCCTACGAGGCGCAGGCGCTGGCCGCGAAGTGGGGAAGCCTCGCGCCTGGATCGGCGGTCCGCGCCATGGATACGCTGCTCGAGGCCGTGCCTCCGACATCGAAGAAGAAGGGGCTCGTCAACAAGACGCGGCGCTTCGTTGCCGGCCTTGCGGGCGCGCCTGCCGACATCGAGCACTACCGCTGGATGACGTTTCTGTCGCCAGATGCCAGGCGGCGCCTGTACACCCGGCGCTTCCAGGACGCGTTGATCGCCTCCGACGTCTACGAGCCGGTGCGATCCGCGCTGCGGCGGGCGGGAGGGGACGATCTGCTCAACCGTCAGCTGTACGCGGACCTGTGCATCTACCTCGCCGACGACATCCTCGTGAAAGTGGATCGCATGAGCATGGCGACCTCCCTCGAGACGCGGGCGCCGTTTCTCGACGTCGACGTCATGGAGCTGGCGTTCTCGATGCCGGGCCATCTCAAGATTCGGGACGGCCAGCGGAAGTTCGTCCTCAAGGAGGCGCTGCGCGGCCTCGTCCCCGATCGCATCCTGAAGCGCAAGAAGGAAGGCTTCAGCATCCCGATGAAGAACTGGCTGCGCAAGGAGCTTGCGCCGCTGATGGAATCGTTGCTGTCGGAGGAGCGGGTGGAGGCGCGCGGACTGTTGGAACCGGCGGAAGTCCGCAAGCTGATGGTTCAACACAAGGCCGGACGGGCCAATCACGCGCACGTCCTCTTCAGCCTGATGGTCTTCGAGAGGTGGGCGCAAGCCTTTGTGGACTGACGCGTGTCAACTTCCAGGCGGCCAACTTCCAACTCCCAAAATGATTGGAATTTGGAATTTGGAACTTGGGAGTTGGAAGTTGGAAGTTGGGAGTTAGACAGCGAGCTCACGTTCGAGCGAAGCGATCTCGCGCGAGACTCTTTCCGAGTCCCACCCGCATTCGACGGCCATGACGATGGCGGCGGCGCGTAGCACGTCGGGACCGGGGTGGCCGCCGGCGGCGAGGTCGGTCCGCCGCAGAGCGGCGTCCGCGAGCGTGTGGGCCATCTCGCGGCGGACTGCGTAGAGGATCTCCGCGCGGGTCACATGGGTGCCGGGGGACACCGGGTCGAGAGCGTCGGCAGGGAGTTCGGTGAACAGGGTTCCGTAGCGGGAGATGAGCCGCTCACGTCCGGGATGCTGCTGCCGGTATCGGGCCAGGCCGGCAAAGGATGCGCCGGTCAGCGGTTCGATCGGCGGATCCTGCACAGGACGGCCAAGGATTTCGCAGGCGAGCCGTGCGGCCTGTTGCGCCGTCGCACCCGCGGTCGTATAACGAACGCCGACGACCGACAGCAGGCCGGCCACGCCGTCGGCGCGGTGATCGCGGACGATGCTGTGTTTCAGGAGCGCGCCATGCGCCGATCCGTTCGGCTGGGCGGGCAGCAGGCCGCGGTGCACGAGGCGGATCGCGCCGGGGTTCAGGCGGGCGCCCGGGAACGCTTCGGCGCCGTCCCGCAGCAGCGCCTCGACGTCGGCTGGCGTCGGCGCGTGCCGCGGATCCTGCACGAAGCCCTCGTGCGAGGTGCCGAGGATCGAGCGATCGCGCCACGGGACGAGAAAGAGGAACCGCCCTCTGGAAAGGCCGCCGATCGCATGGCGCAGCGGAGAATGATCGACGACGAGGTTCATGGCGAGCGAGAATCCGGCTTCGGTTTCCGCCGTGATGCCGCTGGCGGCCAGCAGTTGCCAGGTCCACGGACCGGCGGCGTTGATGACGAGCCGTCCGCGAACGTCGAGGGCGGTGCCGGTGAGCCGGTCGACCGCGTGCACGCCGGAGATGTGATCGTTGCGGCGAATGAGGTGGCGGACCTCGACGTAGTTCGCCGCCGCCGCGCCGGCGTCGGTCATCGTCCGCAGGAGGGCGATCGCGAGCCGTTCGGGGCTATGGAGTTGATAGTCGTGCCAGACCGCCGCGCCGGTCAGCCCGCGGCGGCCGACGAGCGGATTCAGCTCGAGTGCCCGCCGGCGGCCGACGGTGTAGCTCGCCGGCAGGTGGACGGCGGCATCGAGGTCGTCGTTGCGGTCACGGGAGATCGCGTCGTAGGCGAGCAGGAACAGGCGCATCGCGGTCCGGTTGCGGATCGGATGCCGCGCCGTCGGCACGACGAAGGGCATCACGCGGACCAGATGCGGCGCCATCGCGGCAATGGCGCGGCGCTCGCGGACGAACTGGCGGGCCTCGTCGATCGCGCCGTGCTGGAGCGGGCGGATGCCGCCGTGGACGGTTTTCAGGCTGTTGAAGGACGTGGCGCCGCCGAAATCGCGGCGTTCGAGGAGCGCGACCGACAGGCCGCGCCGGGTCAGCGCGTGCGCGGTGGAGAGGCCGTAAATGCCTCCGCCCACGACGATCACATCGAAGGTGTCGTCGGCCAGTCGCGCGAGGGTACGTTGCATTGATGAAGTATTTTAGAGCGTGCGTCGCCCCAATGGCGGCGTCGTTGACGATCGTGATGATCCTTGCGGCGTGCGGGTCGAGCCCCACCGCGCCTCCGCCGCCGAATCGATTGACGTTGACGTGCCCCGCCGCCGTGGAAGGGCAGTCTCCTGACGGCGAACCGGTGTCGGTGACGTTCGGATCCCCGATCCCGAATGGCGGCACGCCGCCCGTGAACCTGTCCTGCTCGCCGGTCTCCGGATCCCTGTTTCCCGGCGGCACGACCCAGGTGGTGTGCACGGCCACCGACTCGCGCGGCCTCACGGCGGCGTGCAATACATCGGTGTTCGTACGGCTGCCGGCTCGCCTGGCCGGCACGAAGTTCATGGCGTTTGGAGACAGCATCACCGCGGGACGCTATTCGGATCCCGTGCGTTCGCTCATCGTCGACGGCGGGATCGCCTATACGACGATCCTGGAGGCCCGGCTGAAGTCCGAATACCCCGGCCAGGCCTCGTCCATCCTGATCGTGAACGAAGGCGTGCCGGGTGACATGGCGCATGTAGACGGGATTGCGCGGATCCGCACTACCCTCGTTCAGCATCGACCTGAGATCGTCCTGCTGATGATGGGGACCAACGACCTCCTCGTCCCCGACGGGGTCGAGCGTGGAATCCTGGGGTTGCGACAGATCATCGCCGAGATCCGCGCGCCGGAGTTCAATGCCCGTGTCGTGCTGGCGACGATCCCCCCGCAACGCCCGGACCCCCGCCGCTTTCCGCACCTGGTCCCGGTGCTGAACGACCGCATCAGGCAGCTCGCGACACAGGAGAACATTCCTCTGGCCGACGTCTACGAGGCGATGAAGGACGACCTGTCGCTCATCGGCGAAGACAATCTGCATCCCACGCCGGCAGGCATGGACGTCATCGCGAAGGTCTTTTTCGACACGATCAAGGCCAAACTGGAGGTCCCCCAGCCGGCCGCGCAGGGCGTTCGATGACCGGGCCGGACATGACTGAGAAGACCCGCGAGGTCAGGGCCTACTGGAATGCGAGGATCCACGACCTCGAGATGACCGACCAGCCTCCGGGCTCGAAGGCGTTCTTCGAAGAGCTGGACGACTACCGCTTCGACAAGCTTGCGTATCTGCCGAAGGTCATCGACTTCAACGGCTTTAGCGGCCAGCGGCTCGTCGAGGTGGGCTGCGGGATCGGGACGGACCTCGTCCGATTCGCCAAAGGCGGGGCGCGCGTCATCGGCGTGGACCTCTCCGAGACCGCGATCCGGCTGGCGCGGCGGAACCTCGAGGTCCACGGCTTCGCGCCGGACCGGTTCATCACCGGCGACGGCAGCCGGTTGCCGCTCCCGGACCGGTCGATGGACGTGTTCTACGCCCACGGCGTGCTCCAGTACTCGGCCGATCCGCGCGGCATCGTGACCGAAGCGCAGCGCGTCCTCCGGCCCGGCGGCACGGCGATCTTCATGGTCTACAACCGCGTATCGTGGCTGATGGCGATGTCGAAGGTGATGAAGGTCCCGCTCGAGCACCAGGACGCGCCGGGCCTGCGCATGTACTCGATCCCCGAGTACCGCGAGCTGCTTCAGGGCTTCACGTCCACGGAGATCATCCCGGAGCGGTTCCCGGTCAAGTCACGCCTGCATCGCGGCTGGAAGGGGATGCTCTTCAACACGTTCTTCGTCGGCGCCTTCAACGCGGTGCCGCGTGCGCTGGTGCGGCCGTACGGCTGGCACCTGATGGCGATCTGCCGCACATGACCGGTTCGGTCGAGCGCGCGAGCGTGCGCTCGTCGCTCGCGGCGCTGGCGTTGTTCGTCGCGCTGACGGCCCTTCACACCTGGCCGCTGGCAGCCAACATCAGCACGCTCTCACGGCACGACAATGCCGATGCGGTCCTGAACGAGTGGGCCGTGGCGTGGGTGGCGCACCAGTTGCCGCGCGATCCGGTCCACCTGTTCGACGCCAACATCTTCTATCCGGAACCAAACACGCTCGCGTTCTCCGAGCACCTCTTCGTCCAGGCCCTGATGGGCGCGCCGCTGCTCTGGGCCGGTGTGCCGACGCTCGTCGTGCACAACCTGCTGATCCTCGCCGGGTTCACGCTGACGGGCTGGGTGATGGCGCTGGTGATGCGCCGTTGGACCGGCAGCTGGACGGCCGGGATCCTCGCCGGGATGATCCTCGCGTTCAACTCGCACAGCCTGAGCCGGATCGCGCATCTTCAGGCCGTCCACGTCGAATTCCTGCCGCTGGCGATGCTCGCGCTCGATCGCCTGCTCGCGTTTCCGAAGGTGGCGAACGCGCTGAAACTCTCGCTCGCGTTCGTCCTGCAGTCGCTGACGTCGAACTACCTGCTGGTGTTCATGACGTTCGGCATGGCGGGCGCGGGCCTGTCGCGGGCGGACGAGTGGCTGAGGAAGGACCGCTCGCGCGTGTTCGGGTTGCTCGCGCTCGGCGCGGCGGTCGCGGTCCTGGCGCTCGCGCCGTTCCTCCTGCCGTACGTGCAGGCGCAGCAGGAGCAGGGGCTGACGCGCTCGCTCGAGGAAACGTCGCGCTACGCCGCGTCGTGGCAGGACTACCTGAGCGCCGCCGGGAACGTCCATTACCGCACGTGGAGCGCGCCGTTGTGGCGCGGCGAAGGCGCGCCGCTGTTTCCGGGGTTCATCGCGATCCTGCTGGCCGGCGTGTCGTGCGCGAGCGGTCTCGTCTGGCGCAACCGGGCCGCGCGCATGTGGCTTGCCCTCGGCATCGTCGGCCTCGCGCTCTCGTTCGGGACGTCGCTGCCCGGCTATCGCGTGTTGTATCACGTCGTTCCGCTGCTGCAGGGGATCCGTGCGTCGGTCCGTTTCGGCTTTCTCGCAATCGCCGCCACCGCCGCGCTCGCGGGTTTCGGGCTCGCATTCCTGCAGTCACGCTATCGGCAACGTCCGTGGTCGCGGGCGCTCACGGCCGCGGCGCTCGTGCTCGTCACGGGGGAGGCGCTGCGGATCCCGGTGGGTTACCGCGAGCCGCATCGCACGCCGGCTGTCTACGACGTGCTGCGATCGGAACCGAACGCAATACTCGTCGAACTCCCGATGCCGGAACCGGCGAACTTCCACGAGAACGGCCCGTTCATGCTCCACGCAGCGGTCCACTGGCGGCCGATGCTGAACGGCTACAGCGGCTTCCTGCCGCAGTCGTACAGGACGCACTACGAACGGCTCAGAAGCTTTCCCGATAAGGGCTCGATCGCCTACCTGCGTCAAGTGGGGGTAACGCACGTCGCGGTGCACGCGAACCTCTTCGCGGCGAAGTGGGGAAGGGAACAGCTCGAGGCAATCGATCGATCAGCGGACGTCAGGCCCGCGATCAAGAGCCCGGGGCTGACGATCTATACGGTGGAGCCGCGACGATGAATCGCGCGCTCCTGCCGCTCGTCCTTGGGCTGGGTCTGGCGGTCCGGCTCTGGGGGATCGGCTTCGGCCTGCCGCACGTGCTCGCGCGTCCGGACGAACTGTTCATCCTCGGCGCCGTCATCAAGATGCACGAGGGGAACGCGAACCCCGGCTTCTTCGATTACCCCGGCCTCTACATGTATGTCGTGGCCGGGCTCTACTCGCTGTTCTACGGCGTCGGCCTGATCGCCGGCTGGTTCACGGATTCGGCGCACTTCGTCCGGAACTTCGCGCTGAACTGGGAACCGTATTTCCTGCTCCCGAGGATCGCGGGCGCGCTGTTCGGGACGGCGACGATCGCCGTCGTGTATGCGATCGCCCGGCAGTACTTCGACCGGATCGTTGCCGTGCTGGCCGCGCTGTTCATCGCCCTGGCGTTTCTGCACGTGCGTGATTCGCACTATGCGACGACGGACGTGCCGATGACGTTCTTCGTGGTGGCGGCGATGCTCGCGACCGTGTACGTCCACCGCGGACGCTCCGCGACGGACGCCTGGCTCGCCGGCGCGCTCGCGGGCTGCGCCGCGAGCACGAAGTACAACGCCGTCCTCATCGTCCTGCCGATGGCGCTCGTCGAAGCGTTCCACGCGTGGGACAACCGGCGCGACTGGCGGAAGGCGCTTCGCGAGACGCACATCGTCCGGATGGCCGCGGGATCGATCCTCATCTTCGCGCTCACGAACCCCTACCTGTTCCTCGACTTCGAGCACGCGATGAGCGACCTGCGCGCGCTCCAGGCGTCCACGGCGGGCGGGATGACGCCGCCCGAGATGCTCGGACGCGGCTGGACCTACCACCTGCCGCACTCGCTGCGCTACGGACTCGGGATCCCAATGCTCGCCGCCGGGCTCTTCGGGATGATCTGGATGGCGGCGCGCGCGCCGCGGACCGCCGCGATCCTCGCGCTCTTTCCCATTGCGTACTACGCCGCCGCCGGCGCCGGGCACAACGTCTTCGTCCGCTACATGATCCCGGTCGTGCCATTCCTGTGCCTGTTCGCCGGCTACGTCGTCGGCGAGATCGCCGCTGCCATGTCCCGCATGAGCGTGCGATTGCGGGAGCCCGCGATGGCTGCCGTTCTCGCGGGAGTTGTCGTCGGACCGTCCGCAGCGAGCGTCGTCCAGTTCGACTACCTCCTGTCGCAGCCTGACAATCGACTCGTCGCCGCCGGCTGGGTGCACGAGCATGTTCCAGCCGGCAGTCTGATCTTCATGAGCGGCAATCTGTACGGACGGCTGCAGCTCGAACGCGGGCCGGACAAGAAGTATCAATATCTCGATTGGGACTATCGCGGCGAAACATTCACACGCGATCATCGTCCGACCGGCGAGCTGCCGGACTGGATCGTCGTCCAGCGGTCCGGGATCCCGTACAGCCACATCTCGCCAAAGGTGGAGGCGCTGATCAAGCGGGAGTACGACCTGATCCAGACGTTCCGTGCGGCGGATCTGTCGAAGGACAACTTCTACGACATCCAGGACGGGTTCTACGGCGCGTTCGGCGGCTTCGACGGCGTGAAGCGGTTCGGGCCCAACTTCGAGGTGTATCGAAAGCGCGATCGGTAGGGCGCCCCTTTATCGCCCTTTATAGGGGCTTTGGCCAGTTTCAGAGCCGGCCTTCGGCCGGGGTTCCAGAGGGTTCCAGAAGGTTCTCGAGGGTTCCAGTCGGTTCCAGTGGTTCCGGGTTCTTCGTGGCGGCGCGCGTGGTACGTGCGGTACCCCTCGGCTGTAGGGCGCCCCTTTACGGGGCGCCGGAACTGGGGAACCTGCCCTGCAGCACCAGCATCCCCGATCCCCTGACGCTCGTCTTCTCACCGGGCGCGAGCGTCTTCGATTCGCGCTTCGCGCCGGTCAGCGGATCGATCGTCTCGAACTCGATCCCGCGCCGCGCGGTGAACTCGGCGGCGCCGTCGACTCCGATCGCGATCACGAAGAAGCGATCCTCCTTCACCGAGGCGAACGTGTCGATCGCGCCGTCGACGGTGAATGGATGCCCCTTCGAGGCACGCCGGTGGTGGTCCCAGTTGGCGATGTCGCCCGGCACGTAGCGGCGGGCGTTGCCGAGGCCATCGAGGATGGCGTTCGCTCCGGGCATGTCGGTGATCGACTCGCGTCCCCAGACGCCCGCGTCGGTGTGGAAGACGTAAAGCCCGACGCCCGCCATCCACGACGAGACGGCTGCAGCAACGACCTTGACCGGATCGGTCTCGCTTGCCACCGAGCTGAGCGGACCAATGGGTTCGTTGTTCGAGACGACCGGCGGCAGTCCCTTGCACTCGCGCACGTCCCAGGGTGCGACCACCGGCGCCCAGCGGCCTGCCGGACCCTCCGCGGAGCGAGGGAAGTGCTCGGTGAGGATCTGCAGGTTCAGGCCGCGGTACATCGCGAGATGATCGGCGCAATCGTGGCCGTCAGAGTCGCTGGCCGCGACCGGAATCTCGGTGCCTTCGTCGAGGCGCCGGGCCAGCGTGCGTAGCTCCTCGAGACCGTCGGGGCCTTCGAAGCCGTTCTGCCAGCTCTCGTTGGCGACCTCGAAGTGCATGATCTTGTGCTCGCGTCCCTTGCTCATCGCCAGGAACCGATCCACCAGCTTCGCACGATCCGCGGATTCGGGGACCATCTGATCGGCATCACCGAAGATCGTCCACTCGATCCGCAGACCATAGAAATCGAACGCGTGGTCCGTCAGCCCGGCGATCATCTCGTCGTAATCGGGCCATCGCGAATCGATCACACGGCCGGCCCATGCAGGCTGCCGTCCCACGACTCCGAGCGCGCGGATGTAGTCGAAGTTGTGCTCTGACAGAAGCTTCAGGTGCGCATCGAGACGGGCAGGATCGTGCTTGTAGGCCCACAGCGCCCAGAACAGCGATGCGCCGAGAGCAGGGAAGGGGCCGCGGTCATCCGCGACCGCACGTCCACTGACGCGGACGATGCCGGATGGCGTCTGGACCAACAGCGTCGCGGTGGCAAGGGCTGTGGTCATGAGGATGGCGAGAAAGCGCTGCATACGGCCGTTGCTGCAAAGCCGACGCCCAAACGCGAACGATCGTGGACTACGGCTCTACATTGCCCGTGTTCGCGACGGCATAGATCGAGATCGTAGGGTTACGGTAGACCGGAACAAAAAGAGAGGGATCAGAGGCGAATCGCTCGTCCACGCCGGGGTGCGCTTCCCGCTCGGGAGGGCCGACGAGGACATATTTCACGTGCGCCCGCGACGCTCGGTGATGTGCGGCGGCCGGATCGAGGTCGTAAATCTCGCGGATGCGCCTGGACCGTTCCTCGTACTTGTGGAGCGGCACCATCGAGATTGGCAGGCCCGCGGACATCCGCCGGCCGGCGAATGCCGGCAGGTACGCCCAGGTGCTCGAGTCGCGCGCGACCGGATCGACCTGGAACACATCGGCCGGGAACGTGTGGCGCTGAATCCAGGCGAAGGCATCAAGCTCTTCCCGCGACAGGATCAATGTCCAGCGGAAGCCCGGCCCCATCTCCCGGTTCGTGATGTCTTGTGTGTTGTAGAGGTCGATCACCAGCGTGGGCGCGGATGCCACGATGATCAGCAGGACGACGCCCCAGCTCCGGTGACGCCATCGGCTGGCAGAGGCGAGGCGCTCGAACGCGAAACCAATCAGAACGGCGCTGACGATGAAGGTCAAGTGCCCGGCCCGCCATCCCACGTAGACGTTCTGGTGATCGCGGATGTCGAGGAAGAAATAGAAGACCACACAGATCGCCAGGACCGCGAGCACCGGGCTCAGATCCTCGCGGCGGGTGCGCCACGCCACCGCGGCGCCGGCGCCGGCGAGAGCAAGTACGGGTCCGAAACTCAGGAGGGTTGCGATCCCGACGTTGTGCGTCGCGACCGGGTTCAGGCCGAACATGATCACCTGGCCGCCGCGGTCAACGTACTGAAGGAGGATCACGGACGCGATCGAGATCGCGAGCGGTACGGCGGCGGCCGTGACGTGCAGTCCGACCCGCTGCCAGTCGCGCCACCGTATGACCGAGACGGCTTCGTGCAGGGCAGCTGCGGAGGTGAACATCAGTCCCGCGAAGGAGCTGATGAGGGTACTGAGTCCCAGGAGAAAGGCGCCGCACCCCATCGCCGCCGGGTCGAGACGGCGCCGGCGCAGCGTGATGAGCAGCAGCCCGAGTACCCCCGCCCCATATCCCAAAGCGTGATGCGGCTGATACCACAGCAACCGGTGAAGCCCGTCGATCGGCATACTTCCCAGCAGCCAGCGCGAAACCGCATCGATGTTGAAGGCACGCAGGTAGACGAGGGGGACCCCCTGGCGCCAGTGCTCCCACATGCCGTATAGCCCTTCAAAACTGGTGAACAGCAGGCTGCAGGCCACGGCTGCCGCCGCTGCCCAGGGCGTGCGCACGAACTGGCGCGTCATCCCGTACAGCAGCGCCACGAACATCGCATCGGTGAGCACGGACCGCACCAGGAGCACGTCGTCGAGATCGGCTGCCAACGGGGCCAGCATCGTGTACTCGACGGCCGAGTGGAGATGCGGAAGCCAATAGTAGTGCAGCGTATCGCCGTGGTAGAAGGGATTGACCGGCAGGAAGCTTCCCTTCACGAGCTCGAGTACGACCGCGCGTCGCCACACGTAGTCAGCCGTGAAGTAGGCGCGGTACGCCTGGCCGTCGCCGACCTCGGCACCGACGCGCCAGAATGGCAGCGTGACGAGCAGCGGCACGATCGACAGAATCAACAGCAGCCAGATCCTGTCGGAAGGGAGGGGAGACGCGAGCCGCCAGCGATCTCGCATGCGCCCGGCTGGAACCGCCAGCAGCGCTGTCAATGCTGGCGCTGCGGCGAACAACCAGGCCTCTCGCCCTCCAGCCGCCCACAATCCGAGGAGGGCGAGGCTGCCGAACGCGTGGCCGAGTATTGGCCCAAACGTCAGGGGCACCAGCCAACCCGCGCCGGGCGCCGCGCGCCGCACGATCAGGACGCCGGGCGCCGCGATCAGTCCGTGCGTGAGCAAGCCGGCGATCGCCACAACGGGCTCACTGGAGGCCAGGAGCGCAACCGCATAGGCCCCCGCGACCAGTCCGGCAAGCGCTCCAAGGTGCCGGCGGCCGGCGACCGTGCCGTTCCGGACATCACCTGGAACGATCCTGTCCGTGACAGCCTGTCCGGAGGCTGGTGAGGCCTGATCAATCACGATGTCGGTTCCGGGGGGCCGTTAGAGATTGGCCAGCGTTCTACCGGGCATCCGCCAGCGCCGCCGCCGCCTTGTGCTGATGCCGGCGCCGCTCTCCCTGAGCCCGGACCAGGAACTTCGCGTAGGGGACGATCTGCTTGATCGCGGCCACGTTCATCTGGCACGGGCTCAGGCAGGTGGGGCACTTGTGGTCGCGGATGAAGTCGCGGTGCTCCTGGCTGGCGGCGGCGAAGTACAACGCCTCGGGATCCGTGTCCTTGACGTTGCCGACCACGTCGCTGTTCTCGCAGAAGAAGAGGCCGCCGTCAGGGTTCAGCATGATCCCCTGCGTCTGGAACGGGCAGGGGGCCGTGCGGTGATAGCCGTTGGCGATCATGTCCGCGTAGTGCATGTAGATGTAGTTCTGCCCGTCCATCAACGGATCCATGCGGACCCGGTCCAGGAAGAACTGCCGCATCCGCTCCTCCTCGGGGCCGATGGGCTTCCACTTCACTTCGAGCTGCTCGTTCCCGAGCATGGCATCGGTGAACCGCACCATGTTGAAGACGATGTCGAGCTTTTCCTTCTTCGCCCAGGCGAGGATGTTCTCGGCGTCATCCAGGTTCATGTGGAAGATGGTCGTCGAGACGCCGAAGTTGAAGCGGTGCTTCTTCTGCAGCTCCTGCATCGCCCGGATCGTCTGGTTCGCCTTCTCGAACCCGCGCTTCACCTTCCGCACCTGGTTGTGCATCTCGCCGACGCCGTCGATCGAAACGCGGAAGCTGAAGATGACGTTGCGCTCCTCGCAGAGTTCCACGATCTTCGTCAGCATCGGGATGGCGCGGTGAGGCGTCAGCCCCGTCGTGTTGAGCCCGAACTTGCGCAGACGCGGAAGCTTGTCGAGCATCACCCGCGCGATATCGACGAGGTCGTTTCGCGTCGTCGGTTCGCCGCCGGAGATGTTGGCGTTCTCGATGTTCTTCCAGAGCGGCGAGTCGAAGCACTTCTCGATCTCGGCCAGCGTCATGTCTTTCTTGCGGTCCCCCCTCGTCCAGTTGCTGCACATCTCGCAGCGCGCATCGCAGACGAACGTGCAGTGAAAGATCAGCACGGTCGGATGGATGGGCTTCATTTTTGCGACGACGCTGTTGACGAGGTCCCGGGGGGCCGAGACGGCAGCCTTGGCGAGATATTTCAGGGCGTAGACTTGCGCCATAAGTGATTGATTTTAGGACTTTTTCTGGCGCAGGTAAAGAATGGCGCCGGGCACGTTGGTCGCGATACCGCTCAGCACGATGAGCGTCGTGAGCGCGAGTGCCTCGCTTTCCGGGACCCCCACCGGGGTCAGCAGCCACACCATGAGGGCCTGCGGCGCGCCGAATCCGCTGATCGAGATCGGAAGAAGCAGCGCGATCAGGCCCACCGGCATGAACAACAGGTAGTACCCGAACGGCACGTCGATGCCGATCCCCTGGCCGAGCACATAGGCCTGGAAGATTCGCAGGAGCTGCACGCCGACCGACAGCGCCAGCACGAGCGCGACGGCGCCGCGGTGGCCCCGGTAGGCGGCCAGCGCGTCGGCGTAGCGGAGCGCGCGGATCCCGATCCGCCGCTCCGCAAGCGCCGGCGGCATCAGCGCCCGGACCCAGGAGTCGGCCCACAGGAACGCGACCGAAGCAACGACGCCGAGAGCCGCGCCCGACATCAGGACGGCCTGGCCGTCCGCGCCGCGCCGCCAGAACGCCGCCCCGACGAGCCCGACGAGCAGGATCGAGATGAGCCCGAGCAGGCGATCGGCTGCCACAGAGGCGATCGCCGCGCCACCCTGTGAGGTGCGCTGCGTGAGCGTGTACGCACGCGCGAGATCGGCGCCCACCCCGGCGGGCAGAAAGCTGCCGACGAACGAGCTGACGAGATAGATCCAGGTCGCCGATTTGGTGGAAATGGGTTGACCGGCGGCGCGCAGCAACACGAGCCAGCGCGTGACCATGACGGCGCGGTCGATGACCAGCAGCCCGCCGACGAGCGCCAGCGTCCAGAGGTCCAGCCGGCCGATCGCGCGGAGCGTCTCGCCGCCGTCGATCTTGCGCAGGATCAACGCGAGCACCGCAACGGTGACGAGGGCGCGGATCCAGAACGACCGGCTGAGCGTCACGTCACACCAGGCCGGTGGCAGCTCTCAGCCTGAATGGGAAATGGTAAATGGAAAATGGCAAAGCGTCCGGATGATGACCGGTTTGCCATCTTCCATCTACCATCTTCCATGCAGGATGCGTTCTTCAGCATCCTGCTAGGCCGGTTTGCGCGCGACGAACTCGAGTGTTTCGAAGAGGTTCTTCCGGACCTTGAAGAGCAGGTCCTCGGTCCCGGTATAGCGCGACAAGGTGTTCAGACCGGGCAGATTGGTGAACAGGGCGCCGGCCGCCAGCAGGTCACGCTTGAGACCCTTGGCCGCGCCGATGCTGCGAACCACCTCGAGGATCTCGAAGCCGCCGTCGTAGAGCAGCTGCCGGACCCGCCGCTCCGTGGTCACGAAGTTGTGGGTGTAGTCGACGTCCCAGAAGAACGTCCGCTCTTTCAGGTAATCGGGAACGACGACGAAGAACGTGCCGCCCGGCTCGAGCACGCGCCGGGCTTCGGCGACGAACTCGCGCGCGGCGTCGATGCCCGACATGTGCTCGAGCACCTGGTCGGCGTAGACGACATGGGTGCTCGCATCGCCGGCCAGAATCGGCGGCGCCCATCCTTCGATCACTTCCAGCCCGAGGCCGCGCAGGTGCTCGATCAGGATCGGGCTTGCCTCCATGGCGCGATAGCTGAAGCCGGCCTCGAGCGCGGCGAGCGCGAGAGAGCCCTGTCCGGGTCCGATTTCGAGCATGGTGCCGGGCCGCGTGTGACGCATCAGCAGCCCGAGGCGGGAACGCTCGGTCCGGCCGCGGCGTCCGCGGCCGAACCCGGTCAGCGCCTTCTGTCGATCGGAGAAGTCGCGATAGAACGTGTCACTCACGCAGTGCGGTTTACTCGATGCCGGACGAGCCCGGGAATCGGCCACGGCTGGTCCAGCGGCCGATCGAGCCACCGTCCGCTGTCGCCTGGGTCTGATCGATCCACGCCGCCGACGGGCCAGGACCGCAGTGTGAGAGCAGGATGTCCACGATGTAGACCTGGGTCGTGCCCTCGTCGGGCTGCGATCCCCAGTTGTAGGCGACGACATCGTGCGAAGGATCGTTGGCGTTGCCGCGCTTGCCGTTGTAGCCCCAGCGCGTGTCGCTGAGACGCATCGTGTCGACGACCTTGTCGAGGAACTCCCAGCCGGCGACGGGATCGCCGCCGTGTGCCGGATCCTGGCACGAGCGGCTCGGCGAGAGGATGCCGGGGTTCTCGTCGATGACCTGCTGCACAACATGAATCATGTTCGGCAGCGGCAGCCGGCCCGACGTCGGGTTCGGCGTGCGGTTCTCTTTCTGGGTGATGAAACGCGCCGGCGAAGACCATGGACCAACCGCCGTACCAAAGATCGCGCGCGCCTGCCAGCGATAGGGGGTGTCGCGATCCAGATCGTTTGGATAGCTCGCCGTCGTCGTGCCATCCCCCCCATCCACTGTCTGGGATCCAACGAGTGACCCGCCGTCGGTCAGGACCTGGAACTCGTACCTGAACGTCGCGCCCGCAAACTTGCCTTGCGCGTTGTTGATGCGCATCGTCGGACGGCGGCTGTCGAGGCGTTCATCGTTCACGGGCGAGATCGGACTCGGGGCCGTGGCTTTGAGCGTCGAGCCATCGGCCGCGGCTTCAGCGATGGACGGTACGGCAGCCGCGGGCGCTGCAGGAGAGCCTGGCGCGTTGCTGCAGGCCATCGTCACGGCAAGTGCGCAGGCGGCACCTGCCCAGGGAAGGGTCTTGTGGATCCGGTACATCGAGTTCTCCGTTTATTGGTGTTGCGAGCGCGATGCGGGCGACGTCGCGGCGGTTATTGTAACCGATTCACACCGTTGCACGTGCTACCATTGCTCCTTCATTTTCAACACTTTCCGCAAACATTCGAGGTACAAATGCGCAGGTTTTCGACAGTGCTCGCGGCCGCTCTCGTGAGTATCGGTGCGACTGGAGCCGCGGCCCAGACCCAGACGCCAGCGGGCGTTCCGCCGGCTGACGGCCGCATCACCGTCTTCCTCAATGGCGGCTTCCAGGTCAATAGCCAGGACATCGGCCGCACGTCCACGTTCGACTTGTACGACGAGCAGGCGCGGATCGACTTCGTGCAGGACGACGTCGAGGGCGGCGGTTTCTTCGAGATCGGCGGCGCGTATCGATTCGGCGAGCGCCTCGGCGCCGGGCTGTCGTTCATGCGCGTGACGAGCGATGGGGGCAGCGTCGCCAACGGCTCGATCCCGCACCCACTCGTGTTCGACCAGTTCCGCAGCTTTTCGGTCTCGGCTGACGGGCTCGATCACAAGGAGAACATCGTTCACCTCTTCGCGACGTGGTTGATGCCGGTGACGGAGCAGCTGGACGTGACGTTCTCGGCGGGACCGTCGTTCTTCAACATCTCCCAGGGGTTCATCCGGACCGTCAGCTTCACCGAGACGCCGCCGTTCACCAACGTCAACGTGGACCGGATCGAGATCGACAGCCGGGACGAGACGGCCGTGGGGTTCAATTTCGGCGCGGACGCGTCCTACTCGGTCGGCCGTTTCGGCAACGCGGATCTCGGCGTCGGCGCGAACGTCCGCTACTCGTGGGGCAAGGCGGACTTCGATATCGCAGCCGGAGACGAGTTGTCGGTCAAGGGGGGCGGGTTTCAGATCGGCGGCGGCGTGCGCGTTCGCTTTTAGCGAACGCGCAGATGGTAAATGGTAAATGGTAGATGGAAGTGCTGAATGGCGATCATTCGTCATTCAGCATTGACAGCGTCAGCACGTCAGCATTCAGCATTGACCATCGTCAGTTACTGAATCGTCCCCGTCCTGTCCACCGCCCGATCGCGCCCCCCTGGCGCGTGGCCTCCGTCTGGTCGATCCACGCAGGAGCCGGATTGGATCCGCAGTGCCCCAGGATCACGTCAATGATGTAGACCTCGGTGCTGTTCTCGCTCGTGCCCCGGCCGTAGTGGTAATCGATGACGTCGAGCGACGGATCGCCGACGTTGCCGCGCTTCCAGTTGTAACCCCACCGCGTGTCGTACTGCCGCAGGGCGTCCACGACACGATCCATGAACTCCCACGATCCGCCGTGCTCCTGACAGGAGTTGCGCAGAGCGCCCGGGTACTGCGCCGCGATCTGTTCGACGACCGCCGCCCCATACGTTGGGAGCGGCAGGCGCTGACCCGCCGGCGGATCCGGCGTCCGGTGGCCGCCGCCCGGCGCAGGCGGCAGACCGCCCCCACCACCGCCGCCTCCGCCACCACCGCCACCAGCCGGGGTGCGAAAGCTCTGCGTCTCCGACGAGGTGCTGATCACAGCTCCGTTCGATGCGTACGCTCCCCAGTAATAGAGTGTGTTCGGCGCGAGGGTCCCGGTGTTCACGCTGGTCTGACCGCTCGCGTTTCTCAGCGCCGAGCCTTCCCAGACGATGTTGGTGAACGTCTGGTTCGTCGAGACGACGAAGACGTACGAGACGCTCCCGGCATTGCCCTGCACGCTGCCGTTGGTGACCACGAGCAGCGGGGACAAGCTGCTGACCGTCTGCCCGCTCAACGGGCTCACCGCGGCCGGCGCGCCCAGGACGACCGGAACGACAAGGTCGAAGTGCGCGGCGAAGGAGTACTCACTGGAGTTGGCGCCGTCCTCGGCGCGAACGCGCCAGTGATACCTCCGCTCGGGATCGAGTTTCGCGTCGACGACGACCGAGTTCTGCGGACCCTCGACCGGCAGCACCTTCGGGTTGAAGTAGACGCGCTGCTGGAACGCCGTGTCGACCGCCACCTCGACCGAGTACCAGAGCGGCCGCACGCCGTTGGTCGTCGATTGCGTCCAGGTCAGCCGGAGCGGCTCGGTATTGATGACGTCGGTGCCGTCGACGGGGGACCGGGGTTCCGGCGCGGTGATGCCGACCCCGGCGATGGGGCCGGCCACGTTCGGGCTGGTCGGGGTCTGGCTCTTGACGGTCTCACAGCCGGCGGCAACAAGGGCCGCCAGCGCGAGCGCCGACAGTTTCGTCAGGGAATTCACGAATGTGTGCATGGTCGTCTCGGGGAGTGCCACGTTTCCCATATCGGCCGACGGGATCGTGAGGATTAGGGGCAATCCGCGGTCCGCGGTCCGCGGTGCGGGGTGCGCGGTCCGCTGTGCGCGGTCCGCGGTCCGGGGGTGCGGTCCGGGCGTGCGGTGCGGGGTCCGGGGGCCACGGTGCGGGCACGCCGCACCTCGCACGCAGCACCAGCACCAGCACCAGCACCAGCACCCGCACGTCGCACGCCGCACGTCGCACCCCGGACCCCGGACCCCGGACCCCGGACCCCGGACCCCGGACCCCGGACCGCGGTCCGCGGGCTCAGAACCGCCCGCGTCCAGTCCAGCGGCCGATCGTACCGCCGTGCCGCGTCGCATCGGTCTGATCGATCCAGGCCGGGCTGGGGTTGTCGCCGCAGTGCCCGAGGATCACGTCCACGATGTACACGTCCGTGCTGTTCTCGTCGCCGCCGCGTCCCCAGTGGTAGTCGACGATGTCGAGCGACGGGTCGCCGGCGTTGCCGCGCTTCCAGTTGTAGCCCCACCGGGTGTCGTGCTTCCGCAGTTCGTCGACCAGGCGGTCCATGAACTCCCACGAGCCGCCGTGCTCCTGGCAGGACGCACGGAGCGCGTCGGGATAGCGTGAAGCGATCTGGTGAACCACGTGCTCCATGTTCGGGAGTGGCAGCCGTTCACCTTCACCAGGATCCGGCGTGCGATTGCCGGCGTGGTCGGCGGGGGCGGCCGGTGCGGATGTTTCGACGAGCGGCGTGCCTGGTTCGGTCGGGGAACTCTTCTGATAACTGCAGCCCGCCGCGACGGCGAGCGTACACACGAGGGTCAGTACGGGAAAGGTCTTGCGCATTGGAGACACTTCTATTGAAACCGGCAGAGCCGGCGGCATCTTTCGTGGCCTGGTTGTTTCGAAACGAGTACGGACGCTTACGGACGGACGAGGCTCAGGAGGTGGCCCCGGATGGCGGCGAGGGCCGCCCGTGGCGCAGCAGAAACGCGGCGCCACCACTCAGGGAGAACAACATGATCAGCGCGGTGCTGCCGAGCGACAGCGTCAAGGCCGAGCCGACGTTCAACCCAAGGCTCCCAAAGAAAAACGCGAACACGGCTTCACGAACGCCGAAGCCGTTGATCGAGACCGGCACCATCTGCACGGCGAGGCTGACCGGAACGACCACCGATGCCGCGAGCAGCGGCAACGGCACCGAGAGGCTCTTCGCCGCGCATACATAGAAAACGACGAGCAGAACCTGCACCGCCAGCGCGCCCGCGAACGCGATCCCGAGCGGCCCCGGCTGATCCGCGAACCGCGTCATCGCGCCGAGCAGATTGAGCAGCCTTGCCTGAATGCGCTCGCCATGGCCGCCGGCAATCCGGTGCAGCGCCCTGGCGAACCGATCCGGCCAGACCAGCACGACGAGCAGCCCGGCCAATACAACGACCAGCGAAATCCAGATGTAGCCGACGCCGGTGAGCGGCACGCCGGCCAGCGCGGCGCTCGCGGACGCCGCGGCCGCCACCGCGAGCAGGGCGATCAGCCCGATCGCGCGATCGACCAGCACGATCGTCGTCGCGACGGTCTTCGAACCAGCGTAGGGCGCGGTATCGGCGACCCTGACGACGTCCCCGCCGATGTTGCTCGGGAGGAAATTGTTGAAGAAGGTGGCGACGAGAAACGAATTCGTCAGGATCCCGAAGCGGACCGGTATCCGCTGAACCTGGAGGAGCAGCTGCCACCGCCAGGCACTGACGATCAGCATGAGGCCGTAGGTGGCGAGGGCGGCGAGCATCCATCCGATGTGCATGCGCCGGAACTGCCCGGCCATCGCCGACACGTCAGCACGGCTGAACAGGATCCACAGCAAAGCCGCGCTGACAGCAATCTTGACGGCTATCAGCGCCGCCTTCACGCCGGTTCTGTGCATCGAAATCGAGCAGCAAGAGTACCATAACCCTCGTCGTATCAGCAAGAACCGGGGATGTCGAGGTTGACCAGCCCGGCCGTGAACGCTACAATTCCGGGTTGTCCCCGCAGTCCATCACCGCCTCAGCGGTCCGAGATCTCCACCCCGCGTCGCAGAGGCCGTTGCGGATCCTCATGCTGGCCCCGGAGCCGTTCTTCGAGCCCCGCGGCACGCCGTTCAGCGAGTATCACCGCCTCCGCGCGCTGAGCGAACTCGGCCATTCCGTCGACCTCGTGACGTATCCATTCGGCGCGGACGTCCAGATGCCCAACCTGCGGATCATCCGGTCGGCCAGGCCGCCATTCATCCGGCGGGTCGGCGTGGGGCCGTCGGCGGCCAAGCTCGTCCTCGACGTTTATCTCACGGTGACGATCCTGCGCCAGGCGCGTCGCGAGCGATACGACGCGGTCCATTCCCATGAAGAGATGGGATTTCTTGGCGTGTGGCTCGCCCGGCGCCTCGGCATTCCGCACCTCTACGACATGCACTCGAGCCTGCCGCAGCAGCTCACGAACTTCAGCTTCGCCCGCAGCCCGGTGCTGCGCAAAGCGTTCGAGGCGATGGAGCGCCGGACGATCTTCGGATCCGATGTCGTGATCACGATCTGTCAGGCCCTGTACGATCAAGTCCACGCGATGGGCGCGGGGGATCGCGCCATCCTCATCGAGAACGTGATGGGGGGCGACGTCGAGGATCCGCCGCAGGTGACCGCGCCGGCCGTCCGCGCGCGGTGGGGGATCGCCGCCGATGCGCCGCTCGTCCTCTACACGGGCACCTTCGAGCCGTACCAGGGGCTCGATATGTTGATGGAGGCCATGGCGATCGTCGCGCGAACGCGTCCGGACGTCCGACTGCTGGTCGTCGGCGGACGTGAAGAGCAGGTCGCCGAGGCCAAGGCACGGGCGGCCGCGCTTCAGGCCCCCGCGGTGTTCACCGGATATCAGCCGGCTCGCGACATCCCGGCCTACGTCGAGGCCTGCGACATCCTCGCCTCGCCACGGATCAAGGGCACCAACACGCCGCTGAAGATCTACTCCTATCTCCGGTCCGGCAAGCCCATCGTCGCGACGAACCTGCTGACGCACACGCAGGTCCTCGATGACGCGATTGCCGTGCTCGCCGCGCCTGAGCCCTCCGCATTCGCCTCGGGGATCGAGCGGCTGCTCGCGGATCCCGCGCTCCGGGCGCGGATCGCCGACGCGGCCGGCGAGCGGGCGCGGACGCGCTACAGCCGTGAATCCTACGTCTCCCGGACGAACACCGCCGTGGAGCGGCTGGTGGCGGCGGCGCCATCCCGGGCATGAAGGTCCTCGTCACAGGCGCGACAGGGTTCACCGGCGGGCACCTGGCGCGGCATCTTCGGAGGCAGGGGCATGATGTCGCGGCCCTCGTCCGTCCGTCGAGTCTGCGCAAAACGGAGGCGCTGACCCGCGAAGGCGTCACGATCCGTGAGGGTGATCTCACCGACGCGCCGGCGGTTCGCGCCGCGTGCGAAGGGATCGACGTCGTCTTTCACATCGCGGCGACCTATCGCGAAGCCGGTCAGACCGACGCCGCGTACACGCGCATCAACGTGGACGGGACGCGTCACGTGCTGGAAGGCGCGCTCGCCAATGGCGTCAAGCGGGTGGTGCACTGCAGTACCGGCGGTGTGCACGGGCACATCGAGCATCCGCCGGCGAACGAGAACGCGCCGTTCGCTCCCGGGGACGTGTACCAGCGGACGAAGCTCGAAGCCGAATTGCTGGCCGCACGCTTCGGCCGCGAACGCGGCCTCGACGTCGTCGTGGCCCGCCCGATCGGCATCTATGGTCCCGGTGACCTGCGCTTCCTGAAGATGTTTCGCGGGATCGCGCGCGGCCGCTTCCCGATGCTGGGCCGCGGCCAGGTGTTCTATCACCTCACGTACATCGATGACCTCTGTCGCGGGTTCGAATTGTGCGGCACGGTTGCGGGAGCAGCCGGACGGACGTACATCCTTGCCGGACCCGAGTACACGACGCTGCAGCGGCTGGTGGAGCTGGTCGCGCAGGAACTGGGCGTGCGGCCGCCGTGGATCCGCCTGCCGGTCTGGCCGGTGTGGATTGCCGGCGCGGTTTGCGAGGCCGTCTGCGTTCCGCTTCGGATCGAACCCCCGTTGTATCGTCGGCGGGTGGACTTCTACAGCAAGAGCCGCGCGTTCGATACCGCGCGCGCGCGCAGGGAGCTCGGCTACAATCCGGTGGTCGACCTGAAAACCGGCATTCACCTGACGGCCCAGTGGTACCGCTCACAGGGGCTGCTCTGAACCCGTGCGTAAGCTGAACATCGTCCACATCTGCGATCACCTCGGATGGACCGGCTCGCGCATGCACGGCGTGAAGCGGCTCTTCGCGTGGATGATCCCCCGGTTCGACAAGACGCGCTTCAACGTGTCGTTGATCAGCCTGCGCAAGCGTGACCTGTCCGACGACACGCTCGAATCGCTCGGGATCGACGTCACCTACCTGCACAAGGGGAAGTTCGATCCCGCGACGCTGACCGCGCTCCTGAAGGAGCTGGATCGCCGGCAGGCCGACGTCATCCACCTGCACGGATACGGCGCGACGACGTTCGGCAGACTGGCGGCGGCGATCCGCGGGATCCCGGTCGTGCTGCACGAGCACGCGAATCTCACCGACACGCCGTGGTTCCAAAAGGTCGCCGACAAGCTGCTCGCGCCGTACACCGACATCGCGATCGCGGTCTCGAAGTCCACCGCCGACTTCGTCGTCAACGCGCGGCTGGTGCCGGCGGAACGGACGAAGGTCGTCTACCTCGGCGTGCCGCTCGAGGAGTTCAGCCGTCCGCGGAGCGAGGCGGAGATCGCCGACGCGCGCCGCGCGCTCGAGATCCCCGACGAGGTGTTTGCGATCGGGACGGTGACGCGGCTGATGCCATCGAAGGGCAATCAGTACCTGGTCGAGGCCGCGCGTCCGGTGATCGAGGCGCTGCCGTCCGCGCGCATCTACATCGTGGGCGAGGGGGAACTCCAGCCGGAGCTGGAGGCGCAGGCGCGGTCGCTCGGGCTCGGTGACCGGCTGGTCTTTTGCGGGTTCCGGCGCGACGTCGCACAGGCGTTGTCGGCGTTCGACATGCTCGTGTTCCCGTCGTTGTGGGAAGGGACGCCGCTCACCGTGCTCGAGACGCTGGCGATGGGGAAGCCGATCGTGTCGACCGATGCCGACGGTCTTCAGGACGTGCTGACGCCGGGCACCGACGCGATCATGGTGCCGAAGCGCGATGGACCGGCGCTCGCGGAGGCGATCATCCGGCTTGCGCAGGATCCCGCGGAGCGCGCGCGGCTGGCCGCGAATGCGCGACGGACGGGGGCCGCGTACGACATCGACCTCTTCGTCGGCAAGATGCAGCAGCTTTACGCGCTGCTCGTCGAGACCTCACGCCCAACGAAGCGCGCCGGCGTGCTGCGCGCGGATCTCGGCTTCCTCGACGCCGGAGTCGACCGATGAGCCCGGACGTCCATCCGCCCGACGCGCCCGACGTAGGGCGCCCCCATATAGGGCGCCCCTTTATGGGGCGCCTGACTTCCTCTATTGCGCGCCTCACACCCTTTCCGGGGCTCCTCACACTCCGCAGCGGACCCGGCGTGTTGACGACGGCCGCGATCCTGCTGGTCTTTCTGGGGCTCTCGGTTTCCGTCGACTATCCGCGGACGGCGCTGGGGTTCAAGGGTGACGAAGCCACCTATTACAGCCTCGCGCACAGCCTGGCGCGCGATGGGGATTTCACGTTTCAGCGCCACGACCTGACCCGGGTGTGGGAAGAGTTTCCCGGGCCGGAAGGCATCTTTCTCAAGAGGGGGCGTGACATCCAGGGCGTCGAGCTGACGAGCACGCCGCCGTTTCTGCGGCTGCGTTCCGTTGAGGACCCGTCGCGCTATCGCCTCTACTACGCCAAGTCGTTCATCTATCCGCTGTTTGCGGCCCCCTTCGTGAAGGTCTTCGGGACGAACGGCTTTCTCGTCTTCCACACGCTGCTGCTGGCGCTGAACTTCGCGGCTGCGTACACGTTCCTGTGCGCGCGCGGCTCCGCGCGTCCGCATGCGGCGGCCTTCGTGGTGGTGTTCCTGTTTGCGACGGTCGTCCCGATCTACTTCGTTACGCTGACCCCCGAGCTGTTCAACTTCACGCTCGTGATGCTGGCGTTCTTTCTGTGGACCTTCAAGCGTGCGCTCGGAAAGTCGTCCACGATCATCGCGGAGCCGTCGTCACGACTGCAGCGGTTTCTGCGCTCGCCGTCCACCGACTACGTGGCGGCAGTGCTGCTCGGGATCGCCACCTTCTCCAAGCCGACGCACATCCTGCTGATCTTCCCGTTGCTGGCGCTGGCCGCGTGGCGGCGGGAGTGGAAGCGGTTGTTCGGGATCGGGCTGCTGTTCGGCGTAGTGGTCGCGGGACTCTTCGGCGCAAACGCCGCGATCACCGGGGAGTTCAATTACCAGGGAGGCGGAAAGAACCGCAAATCGTTCTACGGCAGCACGGGCTTTCCATTCGCCAATTCGTGGGAGACCTTCGACAACATCGGACAGACCGTCGCGACCGACGAAGTCCCGACGGATGTGTTGCTGCACCGAGACACGCTCGAGGTGCTCGGCTGGAACGTCCTGTACTTCGCCATCGGACGCTACAGCGGGTTCCTGCCGTACTTCTTTCCGGGAGTCGTTGCGCTCGCGCTGTTCCTCGTGCGTCGATCCGAACGCCGCCTGTGGCAATGGCTCACGCTCGGGGCAGCCCTGGTCGGAGCCGTCGCCCTGCTGCTCTACATGCCGTACACCTACTCGGGCGGCGGCGGTCCGGTCGGCAACCGGTACTTCTTCAGTTTCTATCCGCTGTTTCTCTTCCTGCTGCCGGGGATCCGTTCCGTGCGTCCGGTCCTGATCGCGCTGGGCGTCGGCGCGCTATTCACGGCGAAGCTGGCGATCAATCCGTTCTATTCCGCATTCAATCCTGGCGAGCCCGCGAAGGCAGGACCGCTGCGGCTGCTGCCGATCGAGCTGACGCTGCTGAACGACCTTCCGGTCAGCGCGGACGCGAAACGGGCGCGCCTGCGGGTCACGCCCGAGCCGTCGCTCTTTGCGTATTTCCCGGACGATGGCGCGTACGAGCCGGAAGAGGAGTGGTTCTGGGTCCGTGGGGGCGAGCGGGCCGATGTCATCCTCCGCGCGCCGGCACCGAACGGCAAACCGCTGAGGATCCGCAGACTGACCGTCCAGATCGTGAACGGCGGGGTGCCGAACCGCGTGCGCGTCTCGGGCGGATTCTTCAGCGGCGAGACTTTGGAGTTGAAACCCGACGAGGCGAGGACGGTTGTCATCAGGCCGGGCGGCGGCGTCCCGTTCAAGCCGTGGGTACACCCGACGAACTACGTCTACACGATCTCGATCTCCACGACTGCCGGCGCGGCGCCGTTCCTCGAGACCAACGGCGAGAACCTCGATCCCCGCTATCTCGGCGCGAGAGTCCGCCTCGTGCCCTACTACGAGGGACGGTAATTGGCGCGGATCGCCGTGATCACGTCGAGTCCGCCGATGGTCGAAGGCGGGCACATGGTGATCGCGCGCTCGCTCGTGCAGGCGCTGCGTGAAGCCGGCCATGCCGCCGACATCATCGTCACGCCGCAGAACCGGTTCGGACGGCAGGCGTCCGCGTATTTCGCGACGTGGTTCACCGACGTCGGGATGGCGGACGGCAAGCCGATCGACCGCGTGATCAGCCTCCGCTATCCAAGCTACGCCGTCCGCCACGAACAGCACGTCTGCTGGCTGAACCACACGATGCGCGAGTACTACGATCTGTGGGACCGGTTCACGGCGGGGCTCGGCCGCAAGGGCCGATTGAAGGAGCGCATCCGCCGCGCCGGCATCCATGCCGCGGATCGCTATCTGCTCGGACGCAACGTGACGAAGCTCTTCGTCCAGTCGGGGACGATTCAGCAGCGGCTCGCGATGTGGCCCGAGGTGCGATCGACCGTGCTGTATCCGCCGGCGCCGCAGCGTCCGTATCGATGCGACGAATACGGCGACTACGTCTTCATGGTCTCGAGGCTGACACCGCTCAAGCGGGCGGGTCTCCTGATCGAGGCGCTCGCCACGCCGGCGGGCGCGGGGATCCGGGCCGTGATTGCCGGGGACGGCGAAGAGCGTCCGGCGCTCGAGGCGCTCATTGCCGCGCGCGGTCTCGGTGATCGCGTGCAGCTCGCCGGCCGTCTCAGCGATCCCGAGATGCTCGATCACCTCGCGCGGTGCCGCGCGGTCTGCTTCCCTCCGCTCGACGAGGACTACGGGTTCGTCACCGTCGAGGCCTTCGCGTCGCGGAAAGCCGTGATCACGTGCCGCGACAGTGGTGGACCTGCGGAACTCGTGCGCGACGAGGCGAATGGCTTCGTGTGCGAGCCGACCCCGGAGGCACTGGCCGGCGCGCTTCGCCGGTTGATGGACGATCGGGCGCTCGCGGAGCGGATGGGCGCCGCCGCGTTCGACACGGGCGCGCAACTGAACTGGCCGGATGCCGTCCGCCAGCTGACCGCGTAAACTGGGACGACATGGCGTACGCAACACCACTCGAGTCGAAGATTGCGAAGAAGGTGACGCGCGCGATCACCGAGTACGGCTTGATCCAGGACGGTGACCGCGTGATGGTCGGCCTGTCGGGCGGCAAGGACAGCTGGGCGCTGATGCAGGTCCTCGACGTCCTGCGGCGGCGCGCTCCGATCGAGTTCTCGCTCGTCGGCGTGACCGTCGATTCCGGCTACAACGGCTACCGTCACGATCTCATCTCGCGGACGTGCGACGCGCGCGGATGGGAGTATCGCATCATCCACACCGAGATCGGCGAAGCCATCGAAGAGATCCTCGACGTGAGTCAGACGCCGTGTTCGCTGTGCGCACGGATGCGTCGCGGCGTGCTCTACCGGATCGCCAACGAAGTCGGCGCGACGAAGATCGCGCTCGGGCATCACCTCGATGACTTCATCGAGACGCTGCTGCTGAACCTGTTCTTCGCCGGCTCGCTGAAGGCGATGCCGGCGCGGCTGGTGTCCGACAACGGCGAGCACGTCGTGATCCGCCCGCTCGTGTACACCACCGAGGCGGAGGCGCGGAACTATGCGAAGGCCAGCGAGCTGCCGATCATCGGCTGCTGCTGTCCCGCGTGCGGCGACATGAGCCTGCAGCGGCAGCGGGTGAAGCGTCTGATCGCGGAGCTGGAGGTCGAGCATCCCGAGATCAAGAGTTCGATGATCCGCGCGCTCGGCAACGTCGCCGGCCGCCACCTGCTCGACCGGCGGCTGAACCCCTTGCCGGAGCTGCGCGAGGCCGCGCTCGCCGGCGGCGCCGTCCCGCTCCCGCTGCGGCCACCAAAAAGGGGACAGTCACCTTTTCTGTAAGTTGTTGATTCTACGGATCCCCGCTTTTGCCCTGATCCCGAGGACTCACGAATGCGACGAATCGTTCTGTGCTGTGTACTAACCGGTCTGCTCATCGCCGCGCGCGCCGAGGCGCAGCAGCGGCCCCTCGTCACCGAGGATCCCGAAACCGTCGGATCCGGGCTCGTGCTCGTCGAAGGCGGCGTCGACTACTGGCACGACATCTTCTATCCCGTGTCCGGCCTCACGGGGAACCAGCTGCGGTTGCCGACCGTCGGTCTCAGCATCGGACTCTCATCAATCGCCGAGATCCAGATCGATGGCGGGATCTACAACCGGCTGACCGTCACCGACCGGCGCCCCGCGCCCCTCTCGTCCCGTCTCAGTTTCGATGGGGACACGACGTCGTCGGTCGTCGATCTCGTCGTCGGCACGAAGATCCGCCTGGTCTCGGAAGGCGCGGGACGTCCCGCGATCGGCCTGCGGTTTGCGACCAAGCTCCCGACCTCGTCGAGCGAGAGCGGTCTCGGTCTCGACACGATCGATTTCTTCGGCTCGGTGCTGGTCGGCAAGACGGTCCAGTCGATCCGTGTGGTCGGCAACGTCGGCGTTGGGATCCTGCCGGATCCGATCCAGGGGGATCGCCAGAACGACGTGCTGACGTACGGACTGTCGCTGGCGCGGGCCATCCGCCAGGGATTCGAGGTCGTCGGTGAGGTGAACGGCCACTTCGACATGAGGGACGGCGATCCGCCGCCCGGCACCGACAGCCGCGGCGCGATGCGGTTCGGCGCGCGCTACACCTACAACACCGTTCGCGTCGATGGCGGCGTCGTCATCGGCATGACCTCGCGGGATCCCGGCGTCGGCGTCACGGCCGGCCTCACCTGGGTCTTCCGGGGCTTCACTATTCAATAGGTGTCTCGGGGTGCTTCGGGGTGCTTCGGGGTGCTTCAAGGTGCTTCGGGGTGCTTCGAGGTGCGCGAGCCGCACCGCCCGACGCACCCTGATGCACCTTGATGCACCCCGACGCACCCTGATGCACCTTGATGCACCCTGATGCACCTTGATGCACCCTGACGCACCCTGATGCACCCTGACGCACCCCGACGCACCCTGACGCACCCTGATGCACCCTGATGCACCCTGAACTCACCCTCGTCAAGGCGCACGCCTACGGCAACGACTTCCTCCTCGTCCACGAGGAGGCGGTCCCCTCAGGTGCGGATCGTTCAGCGCTCGCCCGCGCCGCCTGCGACCGCCACCGCGGCATCGGCGCCGACGGCCTCATTTTCCACAACTGGCCTACTTCCAACGACTTGCAGGAAAAGGGGACAGTCACCCTTTTTCCGCCGGGGGCGGCAGTCCCCGTCGTCGTGCGGATGGCGCTGCTGAATGCGGACGGGAGCTACTCGGAGGTGTCGGGGAACGGGGTGCGATGCCTGGCGGCGTGGGTGGCCGAGGACGCGAAGCTGGAGGCAGGGGCCGAAGTCCAGGTGCAGACCGACGCCGGACCCAAGACGCTGACGCTGCTCGAACGCCGCGAAGGCGAACTCCGCTTTCGCGCCGCCATGGGGCAGCCGGAGAACGTGACGAGGGTCCGCCTGGACGTGGACGGCGATCCGCATGAGGTCGTGACGATGCGCGTGGGCAATCCGCAGTGCGTCGCGCTCGGTCCGGTCACACTGGAGCGCCTGCACGGCCTCGCGTCGAAGCTCGCGGTCCACCCGCACTTCCCTCACGGGACGAACGTCGAACTGGCAACCGTCGAGGCGCCCGGACGCGTGCGCATCCTCATCTGGGAACGCGGCGTCGGCCCGACGGAAGCCTCGGGCACCGGCGCGTGCGCTGCCGCGGTCGCCGCGATGACCTTCGGCGGCGCGTCGCGCGACATCGAAGTCGTCTCGCCCGGCGGTACGCAGCGCGTCGAGTGGCGAGAGGAAGGCTTGTATCTCACCGGCGCTGCTGAGATCATTGCGGTCTGTCAGTGGCTCCCACGAACCCAGGCAAGAACCCAGGCAAACTGAAATCGCCCCGGCGGGCCGACGTGGACCGGGAGATGCGGAAGTTCCATCAGGCCGCGGTCTCCGTCGAGACGTATTCGCCGGCGGAGGAACTGTTCAACCGCCGCCGGCGGACGGCCGGACTCTTCCTCGCGCCCGCGATCCTGCTGGCGCTGCTCATCGCGCCGCTCCCGCTCGACCCGGCCGCGCACCGTCTCGCCGGGATCCTGGCCATGATGGTCGTGCTGTGGGTGACGGAGGCGCTGCCGCTGGCGGTCACCGCGCTGATCGGACCCGTCCTCGCAATCCTGCTCCGGGTCGTCCCGGCACGAGACGCCTTCGCGCCGTTTGCGGATCCGATCATCTTTCTCTTCATCGGGAGCTTCATGCTGGCCGAGGCGATGTTCGTCCACGGCCTCGACCGGCGGATCGCCTTCGGCGCGCTGTCGTCGAAGCTCGTGGGCACCAGCCCCGCCAGGCTCCTCCTGGTGTTCGGCGGCGTCAGCGGCATGATCTCGATGTGGATCAGCAACACGGCGACGACCGCGATGATGTTCCCGATCGGCCTCTCGATCGTGTCGCACCTGACGCACGGACGAGAGGCGGAGAAGGGCAGCCGCGAGTTCGCGACCGCGATGATGCTGATCTGCGCCTTCGGCGCGTCGATCGGCGGCATCGGCACGCCGATCGGCACGCCGCCGAACCTGATCGGCATCGGCATGCTGAACCGGATCACCGATGCGAACATCACCTTTTTCCGCTGGATGCTCCTCGGCGTGCCGATCGTCATCCTGCTCTTCGGGTTCCTGGTTGTCTACTTCCACTTCCGTTCGCTTCGCGGCCTGACGCTCGAGACGTCGCGCGCGGACCAGATCGCCGAAGAACTTCGGCGGCTGGGGCCGCTCTCGATCGGCCAGCGGAACACGCTGATCGCCTTCGCCGTCACGGTCGCGCTGTGGCTGTTCCCGGGCGTGCTGGCCATCCTCGGACTCGGGGCAAGCGCGTTCGCGCGCGCCTACAACGCCGCCGTGCCCGAGTCGGTGGCGGCGATGATCGGAGCGGTACTGCTGTTCGTCCTGCCGCTCCAGTGGCGCGCGCGGCAGTTCACGCTCAAGTGGGAAGAAGCGGTCCGCATCGACTGGGGGATCATCCTGCTGTTCGGCGGCGGACTCGCGATGGGAGAACTGGCGTTCTCGACCGGGCTCGCCGAATCGATGGGACGCGGCATCACGTCGCTGTTGCCGGTGCACTCCGAGGCCGCGTTGACCGTGTTGTTCACCGCCGCCGCGATCGTCATGTCGGAAGCGGCCTCGAACACGGCGTCGGCCAACATGATCGTGCCGATTGCGATCGCCGTGGCGCAGGCCGCCGGGGTGGATCCGATCCAGCCCGCGCTCGGAGCCACGCTCGGCGCATCCATGGGCTTCATGATGCCGATCTCGACGCCGCCGAACGCGATCGTCTACAGCTCCGGCCACGTGCCGATCACGGCGATGATGCGCCACGGGATCGTTCTGGATATCGCGGGCTTCGTGGTGATCGTCGGGCTGTTGCTCGGCCTGGGCAGGATCTTCTGAACGGGTCGAAGACGGGGTCCGGCGCGGAACTGTGCAAAGGCCGCGACACGCGACCGGGTTTTGCGTCGCAGTCGTTGCGATGCGCTCAGCGGGTGCGGCGGACAGGCCGCGCGGCGCGCTTGGCGGCCAGCGCGTCGATCGCGACGATTTCCTCCGTGATTCTCGCCGGTATCTCCTTCACCGCCTCGCGCGCCCCCAGGTAGTCCTCGGCCTTGATCGCCTCGCGTGCTTTTTGCACGGCCGCTTCAGCGGCCGCAGCCGCCTTGCGTGCGGCCGCGGTGTCCTTTTGCGTGAGCCGCTCGACGTCGGGAGCCGACAGGCGCGTCTCGAGCTGGGTGAGCGACGCGGCGGCGGCGGCAATGGCGGCTTCGGCGTCGCCGCGGGCCCGGGCCTTGCCGTCGGCCGCTCCCCTGGCGGCCTCCTGGGCGCGCGCGTGCGCGTCGAGGGCCTGCGTCAACGCCAGGCGGTAGTCCCCCTGGGCGACGGCGGTGTGCGCCTGCTGAAGGGCGGCGCTGGCCTCGGCGTACTCCTGCGGCGCGTACTGTTCGGCACCGGCCGCGCGCGCGGCGTCGAGGGCACCCTGGGCGAGGTCGATTTCTTTTTGAGGAGGGGCCGAGCATGCCGCAACGAGAACGAGGGGCAACAGCACGGCCGCAAGACGCTGCATCGAAGGGCAAGTATACAGCGGGCTCTGGTGTTAGCATGAAAGCTGTCGCCTCGCACGACCGGCCCCGCGAGAAGCTGGAACGCCTCGGGCCCGCCGCGCTCGGCGACAACGAACTGCTGGCCATCGTCCTGGGCCACGGACGAGCGGACGCGAGCGCGCTCGACCTGGCCAACGCGGTCCTGGCAGGGGGCGGGTTACGCACCCTGGTCCGCGCGAGACACGGCGAGCTTCGCCGGCTGCACGGCATCGGCGCCGCCCGCGCGGCGCAGATCCTCGCGGCCATCGAGCTGGGCCGGCGGTCGTTTGCCAGGATCGACGAGGACCGTCCGCAGCTGAGGAGCCCGCGGAACGTGGCCGAGTACCTGCTGCCGCAGTTCGGCAACAGGCCGGTCGAGCAGTTCGGCGTGCTCTCGCTCGACACGAAGCACCGGGTCGTGCGGGCGTCGATCCTGTCGGTCGGCACGCTCGACGCGAGCATCGTGCATCCGCGCGAGGTGTTCCGTGAAGCGCTGGCCGCGGGGGCGGCCGCGCTGGTGTTGTTCCACAATCACCCTTCAGGCGATCCCGAGCCGAGCCAGGACGATGTGCTGCTGACCGAGCGGCTGATGGCCGCAGGGGTCCTGATGGGGATCAATGTGCTCGATCACGTGATTCTCGCGGATGTGCGCTACTACAGCTTCCGCGAGCACAGAAGGTGTTGACGGGTGGGGAAGACCCTGTACTTCGACTGTTTCTCAGGCGCGTCCGGCGACATGATCGTCGGCGCGCTGCTCGATCTCGGGCTGCCGCTCGACGATCTGCGCGCGGCGCTGGGCAGTCTGACGCTGGATCTCGGTGAGATCGACGCCACGCGCGTTCTGCGGGCGGGCGTGTCGGCCACCAAGTTCACGGTCCACGCCGACGACAACGCGCACGACCACGGACATGGTCATTCCCATGAGCACGCGCATACGCACCATCATCCGCACCATTCGCTGAAGGACATCGCCGGTTACATCCATCGATCGGCCCTGTCGAAGGCGGGCAAGGAGCGCGCGATCCACCTGTTCGAGCGCCTCGCCCGGGCGGAAGCGGCGATTCACGAGATGCCGGTCGAGCGCGTCCATCTTCATGAAGTCGGCGCCATCGACTCCATCGTCGACATCGTCGGGGCGGTGTACGGGTTGGAGCAGCTCGGCGCGGACCGTGTGGTCTCGTCCCCTCTGAATGTGGGCGGCGGAACGGTGCGGTGCGCGCACGGCGTGTTCCCGGTTCCGGCGCCCGCGACGGCGCGGCTGCTCGAGGGCGTGCCCGTGTACTCGGGTGACGTGCAGATGGAACTGGTGACGCCGACCGGCGCCCTGCTGGTCACGGGACACGCGGACGCCTACGGTCCGATGCCGCCCATGACGATCGGCCGGATCGGATACGGCGCCGGCGATCGCGATCCGAAGCGGCATCCCAACGTGCTGCGGCTCATCCTCGGCGAAGGCGAGAAACCCCGAGGCGGACACCGTGTCGTCGAGATCGCGTGCGAGATCGACGACATGAACCCGCAGCTCTTCGGTCCGCTGATGGAGCGGCTCCATCGCGAGGGGGCGCTCGACGTGTTCTACGCGCCGGTGCAGATGAAGAAGAACCGTCCCGGCACGCTGGTCACCCTGCTGGCGCATCCCGAGGACCGCGAGAAGCTGACGGCGATCCTGTTCGCCGAGACGACGACGATCGGCGTGCGCTATCAGGAGATGATGCGCGAGTGCCTGGAGCGTGAGATCGTGAGCATCGAGACGCCGCTCGGTCCGGTGGCATTCAAGGTGGCGAGCCGCGATGGGCATATTCTCAATGCGAAGCCGGAGTTCGACGATTGCGCGCGGATCGCCGAGGAGCAGGGGCAGCCGGTGAAGGACGTGCAGGAGATCGTGCTGAAGGCGTGGCTGAACAGGGATCAGGGATCAGGGAACAGGGAACAGGGATTAGGGAACAGGGATTAGGGATTAGGGATTAGGGATTAGGGGGTCGGGGATCTGGTGTACGTAGGGCGCGGCTTTACGCCGCGCCACGCTTTGGGATTCAGAATTGATCAGTGATTAGTGATTCGATGCCTCGCTTCTATTTGACCACCGCGATCGACTACGTGAACAGCCGTCCGCACCTTGGGACGGCGTACGAGAAGATCGCCGCCGACGTCATCGCGCGCTACAAGCGGCTCGCCGGGTTCGAGACCCATTTCGTGATGGGCAACGACGAGCATTCGCAGAACGTGTACAAGAAGGCGCGCGAGAGCGGCGAGGATCCCCTGGCGTACTGCGACCGCATGGCGCAGCAGTTTCTGGACGTCTGGAAGCGGCTGAACATCTCGTTCGACGATTTCATCCGGACCACCGAGCCGCGGCACAAGGCGGGCGTGCAGGAACTCGTCCGCCGGATGACGGCTGCCGGCGACATCTACGAAGGACACTACGAAGGCTGGTACTGCGTGTCGTGCGAGGCCTTCAAGCAGGAGAAGGACCTCGTCGACGGGCTGTGTCCGATCCACCGGACGAAACCGGACTGGATCCGCGAGAAGAACTATTTCTTCCGCCTCTCGAAGTACACGCAGCCGCTGCTCGATCACTTCCGCGAGCATCCGGACTTCACCGTCCCTGACATTCGCCGGAATGAGATCCTGCGCCTGCTGGAGGGCGGCCTCGAGGACATCTCGGTGAGCCGCGCCGGCCAGGCGTGGGGCATCCCCATGCCCGACGATCCGTCGAGCGTGATCTACGTGTGGGTCGATGCGCTGATCAACTACGCGACCGCGGTCGGCTTCGGAACCGACGACGCGCTGTTCGAGAAGTGGTGGCCGGCCGATCTGCACGTCATCGGCAAGGACATCACGCGCTTCCACTGCGTCATCTGGCCCGCGATGCTGATGAGCGCTGGTCTGCCGGTGCCGAAACAGGTGTTCGGGCACGGGTGGGTCCACTTCCGCGGCGAGAAGATGAGCAAGTCGCTCGGCACGGCGATCGAGCCGCTCGATGCGGTGCAGCGGTTCGGTCCCGATCCGCTGCGGCTGTATCTCGTGAAGGAGATCGCGTTCGGCAGCGACGGTGACTTCACCTGGGAACGGTTCGACGAGCGCTACAACGTCGATCTCGCCAACAACCTGGGCAACCTGGTGAGCCGCATCACGGCGATGGCCGAGAAGTATCGCGGCGGACGCCTCGCGGCCGCCGAAGCGCCGGGACGTCTCGTCGGGATCGCCTCGCAGACGCTGGCCGAGTACCGGCGGGAGATGGATGCGTTTGCGCTCGAGGGCGGGGCAGCCGCCGCGTTCCAGCTGATCGACGCCGCCAACGAATACATCGCCAGCACGGAGCCGTGGGCGCTTGCGCGGGATCCCGCCAACGCGGCACGCCTGTCGCAGGTGCTGTTCGACGTGGCCGAAGCCGTACGGGTCGCGGCGGTGATGCTGCTGCCGATCATGCCCGCGTCGGCCGAAGAGATCCTTCGCCGTGTCGGCGAAACGACGCCGGTCGACAAGCTGTCGCTGGAGGCCGCCGACTGGCGCGCCGACGGCGAACGCATCACCATCAAAGCCCCGGCGCTGTGGCCGCGGCTGAATATCAACGACACATCGAGGAGTACGTCAGTGGAAGAGAAGCCCTCGTCAAGTTCCGCCTCCGCGGCTGACGCCGCTACGGCGGACAAGTCGGCATCCACCGCGGCTAACGCCGCTCCGGCGGAGAAGCCCGCAGCCGCGGCTGACGCCGCGAAGGCGGACACGCCCCAGGCGTCAGATCCGAAGATCACGATCGACGACTTCATGAAGGTGGACCTGCGCGTCGCGAAGGTCCTGGCGGCGGAGAAGGTGCCGAACTCGCGCAAGCTGATCAAGCTCTCGATCGACGTGGGCACGGAACAGCGGACGCTCGTCGCCGGGATCGCCGAGGCCTACGAGCCCGAGGCGCTCGTCGGCCGGACGATCGTGATGGTGTTCAACCTCAAGCCGGCGAAGCTGATGGGGATCGAATCGAACGGCATGGTCCTCGCCGCGAGTCCCGACGGGGGCAAGCCCACGCTGGCCGGCTTCGACATCGACGTTCCCCCCGGGACACGCGTGCGGTGATCGATTCGCACTGCCACATCGCGGGCGAGGAGTTCGCGGCGGACCTCGACGCGGTCGCGGCGCGCGCGGCGGCGGCGGGTGTGACGACCGCGCTGTGCATCCTCGAGGCGGAAGACGAGCAGGAACTCGCGCGCGCCGGGCAGGTGCGCGCCGCCTGGCCCGGCGTCCGGTTCGCGACCGGTGTCCACCCGCATCACGCCGTGAAGTTCGCCGGCAAGGTGCCGGGTCTGCTCGACACGGTCGGCGGAGCCCTCCAGAGGACGGGTGCGTGTGCGGTTGGCGAGATCGGGCTCGACTACCACTACGACTTCTCGCCGCGCGATGTGCAGCAGGACGTCTTCCGCGCGCAGATCCGCCTCGCGCTCGAGCGCGGCCTGCCGGTCATCATCCACACGCGCGAGGCGACAGAGGACACCTTCCGGATCCTTCGCGAGGAGGGGGCCGGACGCGTGCGCGGCGTGTTCCACTGCTTCACCGGTGACGTGGCGATGGCCCGCGCCGCGCTCGAGATCGGTTTCTACCTCTCGTATGCCGGCATCCTGACGTTCCCGAAGGCGGGTGACCTGCGCGAGGCGGCGAAGATCACGCCGCTCGATCGGCTGCTGAGCGAAACCGATGCGCCGTACCTGGCGCCGGTCCCGTATCGTGGCAAACGCAACGAACCGGCCTACGTCACCCGGGTAGTGGAAACGCTCGCGGAACTCCACGGTCTGGCGCTCGCGGACATGACGGCTCGGATCGACGAAAACTTCGCCCGGCTCTTCGGAGAGGGACAGGCCCCCCAGGGGCCTGATATGGCTAATTTGCACGGTCGCAAGGGCTTAGCGCGTTGACACTGTGCGCGTAAGTTCAGTATTGTGAAACCGACTCGTTCACCCGACATCCTTTGAGCGACACAGCGCAGAAATCAACCGCCGCGGATCTCGCCCAGATCTTCGAGCCGATCCGTCAGGATCTCGAGGCGGTCGAGAATGAATTCGTCCGTCACATCCAGTCGAGGGTCGCCCTCATCCCTGAGATGGGGCGCTACATCCAGAAGAGCGGCGGCAAGCGTGTGCGCCCGGCCGTGCTCCTGATGGCGTCCCGGCTCTGCGGATACACCGGCGATCGCGCCGTCCTGTACGCCTCGGTCGTCGAGTTCATCCACACCGCGACCCTGGTGCACGACGACATCATCGACGGCGCCGACATGCGCCGCGGCCGTCTGGCGGCGCACTCCCGGTGGGGCAACGACATCACCGTCCTGCTCGGCGACTACCTCTACATCAAGTCGATGGCGCTCGCGCTCACGCACGATTCGCTGGACCTGGTGCGGCTGCTCTGCGACGTGACGCTGCGGATGATCGAAGGGGAGCTGTATCAGCTCACCAAGGCGGGGGACGTGGATCTCACCGAGGACGAGCACTTCGACATCATCAAGCGCAAGACCGCGTATCTGTTCGGCGGCTGCGCCCAGATCGGCGGCCTGCTCGGACGCGTGACGCCGGAACGCGAGAACGCGCTGCGCGAGTACGGCTTCAATCTCGGCGTCGCATTCCAGCTGGTCGACGATCTGCTCGATTACACCGCGGACCAGGCCGCGCTCGGCAAACCGATCGGCGGAGACCTGCGGGAAGGCAAGGTGACGCTGCCCATCATCTTCCTGCGCGAGCGCGCCGGCGCCGAGGCCTACAACGTCATTCGCACCGTGGTCGCGGAACGTGCGGTCACGCCGGAGCAGTGGCGCGAGATCCTTCGCCTGCTCAAGGAGCACCG
>DASWVN010000241.1:0-26024 GCA_036401215.1 Vicinamibacterales bacterium
TCGTGACCCGGACGAAATCGCCCGGCGCGATGCCGTGCCGCACCGCCAGCGTGGGATGCAGCTCGATCTTCGGCTCCGGATACTGCTCCACCAGCGGACCGATCCGCCTCGTCTGCGTGCCCGACAGGTACTGGCTGATGACACGGCCGGTAGTCAGGAACAGCGGATAGTCGGCGTCCCGCTTGTCCGCCGCTTCGCGCCACTCCGTCACCTGCAGGTGCGCCTTGCCGTCCGGGTGATAGAACCGTCCGTCCTCGAACAGGCGCGGCGTTCCGGGGTGGCCGATCTCGGGGCACGGCCAGAACACGCCCAGCTCGTCCTCGATCCGTTCCCACGTGATGCCGTAGTAGTCGGCAACGCCGCCCTTCGATGCGATCCGCAATTCCTCGAAGATCTCCTTCGTCGAGTTGAACGGGAAATACTGCTCCTTGCCGAGCCGTTTCGCCAGGTCGCAGATGATCAACGCGTCCGACTTCGCATCGCCCGGCGGATCCACTGCCTTGTTGATCTTCTGCACCCGGCCTTCCGCACTGCAGATCACCCCTTCGTCCTCCTCGTGCATGCTGCCGCAGAAGACCAGATCGGCGTGATGCGCGGTTTCGGAGAGGAAGAAGTCGATCACCGCGAAGAACTCGAGCTTCGACAGCGCTTCGCGTGTGAAGTTCGCGTCGGGCAGCGAGACGAGCGGATTGAAGCACATCGAGAAGAGCGCCTTGATCTCTCCGCGATGGATCGCTTCCATGATCTCGGGTGCCGAGAGCCCGGGGCCCGGGAGACTCTCGGGCTCGATCCCCCACACGCCGGCGATGTACTCCCGATGTTCGGGATCCGTGATCGAGCGCATGCCGGGCAACTGGTCGGCCTTCTGCCCGTGTTCGCGGCCGCCCTGGCCGTTGCCCTGCCCGGTGATCATCATGCAGCCCGCGCCCTCGCGTCCGAAGTTGCCGGTCGCGAGATACAGGTTGAGCATCGCCAGGCAGTTCTCCACTCCCTTCGAGTGGTGCTCGATCCCGCGGGCGTGAAGCCCCATCGCCCGATCGGTCTCGCCGATCCAGTGCGCCGCCTTCTCGATGTTCGCCGCCGGCACGCCAGTGACCTGCGACGCGCGGTCCAGCGTCCATGGCTGCACCGAGGCGGCCACCGCATCGAACCCGGTCGTGTGCTGGTTGACGTAGTCCTGGTCGACGAGGCCGTCGCGGACGATCACGTGCAGCATGCCGAGGAACAGCGCGAGGTCGGTTCCCGGACGGACCGGCAGGTAGAGATCCGCGTTGCGCGTGATCGGGGTCATGCGCGGATCGACGACGATCAGCCGTCCGCCGTGCTCGCGGCATTGCCACAGATAGTGCGTGGTGATCGGCGCGCACTCGGCGGTGTTCGATCCCGCGACCATCACGACCTTCGCCGACGCGAGGTCGGTCCAGGGGTTGGTCGCGCGATCGATGCCGAACGTGAGCTTGTAGGCGGTGCCGGCCGAGACCATGCAGAGCCGGCCGTTGTAATCGATGTGCTTCGTGCCGAGCGCGACTCGCGCGAATTTGCCGAGCACGTAGGCCTTTTCGGTGACCATCGACGCGCCGCCGTAGACCGCCACCGCGTCCTTCCCGTACTTCTCCTGGATCTCGACGAACCGCCGCGTCGCGAGGTCCAGCGCATCGTCGTAGGCGATCGGCGCGAAGCCGCTCTCGGTGCGGATGAGCGAGGTCGTCAACCGGTCCGGATGCGTGCCCTGGAGGTACCGCTTGACGCCTTTCGGGCAGAGCATCCCGTGGTTGAACGGGAACTCTTCCCAGGGCTCGAAGCCGATCACCTTCTCGTCGCGCACCTTCAGCTGGATACCGCACTGCATCCCGCAGAACGAGCAGTGCGTCTTGACGAGACGATCCGGCGGATGCCGCGCGGTCTCTTCCCATCCACCCGCAGGCTCGTAGTTCGGATGCGGTCCGTAGCTCCGCGCGAGTGCGTCTATCGAAAGCGGGGGTCTGGCCAATTCCCTAGATGCTCCGTTTCAGTCTCAGCTGCGCCGTCGCCAGCGTGGTCCGCTTGCAGGCCGGGCAGAGCCCTTGCCACGTTTCTGCCGGACCCTCGATCCGGTAGTCGAATCCCAGTTCCGGAAGGACGCGCCGCAGGTCCTCGATCTGCATGCGGGAGGCAAACCGCCGGCCGCAGCGCGCGCACATCGTCCCGTCATCGGCGGCGCCGTGGTCCTGGTACAGCTTCACGCCCAGTTGCGCAGGACGCTGGAAGATGTGGAAGAACTTCCCGAACGGCAGATACAGCAGCGCGCCGATCACCGTGATCGCGTGCAGGATCGAGAGAAAACCGTAGAAGGCGCCGCCGAACCAGATCGTCGACGCGGTCAGGGCCAGGCCGGTGATCGAGATCGCAAACAGCATGATCAGCGGCAGAAAGTCGGCGCTGAAGTCCTGGAGCGCCAGGGCGCCGCGGTCCCTGAGCCTGCGCCACACGGCGAGTGCGATCCCCCCGAGGACGAGCACTGCCGAGATGTCGAGGCCGTGAAACAACAGCCACGAGATCACGGTCCGGATCGGGAACGAACCGACCGGGAACCCGAACAGGTACGTGACGTAGGTCATCTGGTCGTCGGGCGCGGAGCCGAAGTGGATCCAGCCGAAGACCAGCGGGAACGTGATCGCCACGGCGAGCAGGCAGCCCCAGAACAGCAACTGGTGCATGCCCCAGCGCAGGGTCGACCGCTTGCGGATGAACGTCTGCCCGACGATGTGCGTGCCGAACGATTTTCCGAGCACGGCCACGCTGCGCACGAGCCCCTCGGCGCGAATCAAGTCGAACGTCCGCTCGAAGTAGCGGCGCGTGGGCGGCTTGTTCAGCCAGATCGCGTAGTGATAGACGATCCCCCAGGTCGCAAAGATCACGGCGAAGGTGTAGGTCACCAGCGGGGGATCGAAGTTCTGGAGGTTCCGCGAGCCGACGACGATGGCCGCGACCAGCAGTCCGGTCGCCATCGTCGCCCACGCCCCCGCCCGGAACTGCTCCGCCTGGCGCGACGTGAGCAGCGTCGCCCCGCCGCGCTCGATCGCATGCTGCCGCGAGAGGAACAGTCGCCGGTTCAGCAGCCACAGCCCGGCAGCCGTGAGCGCGAGAAGCAGGAACCCGGGCCAGAGAACGCCGAAGCGATCCCGGAAGAATCCGAGGAGCAGCGGCGGGAAGAAACCGCCAAGCCCGCCGATCGCGCCGACCAGGCCGGTGACGGTTGCGGTCCGCCGCGGGAACAGTTCCGGCACGAGCTTGAACACCGCTCCGTTGCCGACCCCCAGCAGCGCGGCGCAGCCGAGGGCCCCGACGGTGAAGGGCACCATCGAGGTCCACATCAGCAGCAGCGCGAACGGCACGACACCCGACAGCACGCCCGAGAGCACGCGCGCGCCGCCGATCCGGTCAGAGAGGATGCCGCCGACGGGTCGCATCAGCGTGGCGAGGACGACGAAGCCCGCGGTGCGGAAGCCGGCGTCCGCCATCGTGAGCCCGAATTCGTCGCGCAACAGCGTGGGCAGGTACACCGAAAAGGCGACGAATCCACCGAAGGTCAGGAAGTAGAACGCGGACAGCGCCCACGAGAGCCGTTCCTTCGTGAACACCGCCATCATGTCGGCGACCGTCGCCGGACGGACCGTGACCGGCGCGTTGCGCGCAAGCAGGAAGAAGAGAACCGCCCAGACGGCGCTGAGCGCGCCGACGGCATAGAACACGTTGTCGCGGCCGAACTGCGCGGCCACGAGCGGACCGAGGAACACGGCGGCGGAGTGCCCCATGTTGCCGAGTCCGTAGATGCCGAGCGCGGTGCCCTGCTGTTCGGGCGGGAACCACCGCGACGAGAATCCGACACCTGCCGCAAACGACGCCCCCGCCATGCCGATCAGGAAAGCAAACGCGAGGAGCTGCTCGTAGCTCTCGGCGCGCGGCACGAGCCAGCACGACACGGCAACGAACAGGAACAGGACGGTGAAGACGATCCGTCCGCCGAACCAGTCGGTGAGCACGCCGATCGGCAGCCTCGCCAGCGAGCCGAGGATCACCGGGACGGCGACGAGGAAGGCAGTGGATTGCGCGCTGAGCCCGAATTGCGATGCGAACGTGGGAGCGAAGCCGCTGATGAGACCCCACGCCGCGAAACCCAACGCCAACGAGAACGTGGCATACCCGAGATTCCGCCACGAAGCGGATTCATGCCTTGCCATGCCTGCCGTCACTCTATGCGGAATCCGCGATTGGGTAAAGCTCCGCGGGGTCCGCGGTGCGCGGTGCGCGGTGCGGGGTGCGGGGTGCGGCATCGGGATGATTTTGGAGTTGGGAGTTGGGAGTTGGGAGTTGGGAGTTGGGAGTTGAGAGTTGGAAGTTGGGAGTTGGCGAGTTTGGAGTTTGGAGTTTGGAGTTTGGAGTTTGGAGTTTGGAGTTGAGGGTGACAATGGACAGGATGCCGCGCCGTCTCCGATCCACCTTCTCTTCCCCGCTGCCCGACAGCGTCCGTGGTCCGCTCGCGACCGTGCTGCTCTTTGTCATCGCGGGGGGCCTGGCCTGGGCGGCGCAGGCGGCAGGATGGCCGCGCGAGCAGTGGTTGATCGTCGGAATCCTCACGTGGACCGTGCTGCTGTGGATGACCGAGGCGCTGCCGCTCTTTGCCACCGCGTTCATCTCGATCGCCTCGCAACTGGTGCTGCTCGGGAACCCCGGGGAGTGGACGTGGCTCGGATTCGAAGGGGATGCCGGGCCGCCGCCGGAAGCGTTTCTCAACGCCGCCGTCGATCCGGTGCTGCTGCTGTTCTTCGGAGGATTGGTGCTGTCGCGCGCCGTGACGACGAGCCGGCTGGATGCGCGAATCGCCGCGCTGGTGCTCAGGCCGATGTCGGGATCCCCCTCTCGCCTGCTGCTCGGCGTGATCCTGACGACCTCGTGCTTCTCGCTCCTGATGAGCAACACGGCGGCCGCCGCGCTGATGCTGGCGCTCATCGCGCCCGCGCTGGCGCAGATGCCACCCGGGGATCCGTTCCGTAAGGCGCTGCTGCTCTCGGTGCCGCTCTCGTCCAACGTGACCGGCATGAGCACGCCGATCTCGTCGCCGCCGAACGCCATCGCGGTCAGCTATCTCGCGCGCCAGAACGCGGCGATCGACTTCGTGGAATGGATGGCCACCGCGATCCCGATCGTCATCGTCCTGCTGCTCGTGACGTGGTGGCGGCTTCGGCGACTGTTCCCCGCCGGGCCGGCCGGCTGGCACGTCGAGTTCCCCGAGGCCAGGCTGACGCGACGTGGGGCGCTGGTGCTGGTGATCGCGATCGTGACGTTCGCCTGCTGGGTGACGGAACCGTTGCACGGCGTCTCGGCCGCGGTCGTCGCGATGCTCCCGGTCACGCTGCTGTTCGCCACCGGAAGCTTCTCGCGCGAGGACGTCAACTCGCTCGACTGGGACGTGCTGATCCTGATTGCCGGAGGGCTGACGCTCGGCTACAGTCTCCAGGCGACCGGCCTCGACGGCCGGCTCGCCTCACTCGTCCCCACCGGCTCGAGCGACCTCGCACGCGTGGTCGTGCTCGCGGCAGCCACGCTGGGGCTCGGCACGTTCTTCTCCAACACGGCGATCGCCAGCATGCTGATGCCGGTGGCGATGATCGCGGCCGGGTTCGGCAGCGGCGGCGTGGGCGTGGTGAGCTACGCGCTCGCGGTGGCCCTCACCGCCTCGCTCAGCATGGCGCTGCCGGTCAGCACGCCGCCAAACGCGATGACCTACGCGCGGGGAGGCCTGGCGTCGAGTGATTTCCTGCGAACGGCGGGGTTCATCGCCGTGGTCGGGGCGGCCCTGGTGATTGTCGTGGTGGTGTACTTGCGGTGAAACTCCGAACTATGAACTCCGAACTACGAACTCACAAGCTCCAGTTCGTAGTTCTTAGTTCGGAGTTCGGAGTTCATAGTTCGGAGTTTCTGAGTTCGGAGTTTCACAACCGGTTCTTCACGAGGATCACCTCCACGATCCGCCGCTGCGTGGGCGCCGGAATCCCCAACTGCCGCCCGACGCGGCGGAGAAACACCAGTTCCTCCGGATCGAGCCTGCCGTCCGCGAACAGAAGGTCCACGAGTACGCTGAACGCCGACGGCGCAAACCGCGCGGGAATCGACGCGATCGCCTTGTCGATGACCTCGTCGACGTCCGAGGTTTCGAGCAGCGACCGCATCTCCTCGATGATCGCGTTCACCTCGTCGCCGTCCCGCCCTCGAAACCGGCGCATCGACCAGATCAGGTGATGCGCGCGCTCGAGTTCCCGCGGGGACGTGTGGCCGTTGGCCTCCATCGCGGCAATGAAGAGGGCAATCAGGCTCTCGTCGAGCGAGAGCCGCGGTCGCGCCGGTTTCCTTCGCAGTGCAGTCACTCGGGCCAACTTTGAAGGGCTCTGATGTAATGTGCGCGCTCGAACGCACCGGGATCGCGCCGGCTCTGAAGGCTCAGCACACCCTTCACGGCGTCGAGCGAATCGTTCTGCTGCCGGGTCAACCACTCCTCGAGGCCGCTCTGCATCGTCGCGATGTAGGCGGGCCCGTGGCGCAGCAGCGCGGAGACCAGCTGGACGGCGTCCGCCCCCGCGAGCAGCGCCTTGATGCCATCGACGGGCGTCGCGACCCCGCCCGTGACCGCCAGCGACGACGCGATGCGGCCGTGAAGGATCGCGAGCCAGCGACTGCGCAGGAGGAGTTCGGAGCTGTCGGACAGTTCGGCGCGCGACACTGCCGTCAGCGTATTGATGTCGATGTCGGGCTGGTAGAAGCGGTTGAACAGCACGAGGCCGTCGGCGCCGGCATCGGCGAGCCGCCGTGCAACGTTCCCCGTCGCCGTGAAAAACGGGGACAGCTTGACGGCGATCGGGATCTTCAGGATGTCCTTCAGCGCTTCGACGACGCCCACCAGCTGCGCTTCGACGTGCAGGCCCGGGACGTTCAGGTCGGTCACGACCTGGTACATGTTCAGTTCGAGCGCGTCCGCTCCTGCCTCCTGGATCGTCTTCGCGTAGTTCAGCCACGATTCCTTCGTGCGGCCGTTGAGCGAGGCGATCACCGGGATCGAGAGCGCGGCCTTCGCGCGCCGCACGTGTTCGGCGTACTCGTGCGGCTGCAGCGGGTACTCCTCGGGCTCCGGGAACTGCGCGAAGACATCCGTGAACGCCTCGTCGTAGATGTTCACGCCGGCAATGCGCCCCTGCTCTTCGAGCGTGATCTGCTCCTCGAACAGCGATGGCAGCACGACGGCCGCGCAGCCGGCGTCTTCGAGGCGCTTCAGCGCATCGAGGTCGTAGCCGAGCGGCGACGCCCCGGCCATGAACGGATGTTGCAGGCGGAGTCCGAGATATGACGTGTCGGTCTGCATGTCACTTGTGCACGAAACTGTGGAGCGGCGGAGGTACCGATGACGCCCCCCCGACCTGTTTGGGCGGCAGGGCGAGGACGAGCGTCGACACGAGCGAGAGCACCCGGTACGTGACCGAGCCCATTCGCGGGCCGAGTGCCGGCGATCCGTGCAAACCGATGACGATCAGCCCTGCCTTCCGGTCGCGAGCCACCTTCGCGATCTCCTCCGCGGGATCTCCGTAGGCGACGAGCGCCTCCGGATGGAGTTCGCGCGGCACGGTGGCGAGCAGTTCCGACAATGCGTCCTCGGCCCGCGCCCTCCGTTCGGTCTCGACGCTCGGCAGGTGAAGCTTCGCCGCGAGCGGGCTGCGGACCGGCTCGACGACATAGGTCGCGAGCAACGGGACCCTCAACGCTTCTGACAACCCGCGCGCAATCTGCACCTGATACATCGACGCCTGCGAGAGATCGACCGGCACAAGGATACGCCCGATCGACCGGCGAATATCCTCGCTCGACTGCGGCGCCGCATTGGTCGACGGCACGGCAAGCACCGGCACGGTCGTCTCGCGCAGCACGCGCTCCGTCGTCGAACCGAAGAACATCTTACGCACGCCGGTGAGGCCGTGGGTGCTGATGATGATCAGGTCACAGGGCTTCTCTTTCGCGACCTGCAGAATCTCTTTTGCCGGTTTGCCGACGGCCACCTCGTACTCGACGTCGGCCGTCTTCAGCGGGTTGCCACCGAGCGTTTCGCTCGCAAAGTGCGCAAGCTCGCGGCGGGTGTCTTCAGGGTCCCATACCACGCCGGTCCCGAGGTCGATGGCCTCGGTGAGCAGCGGGTCCTCAACGGTCAGGATCACCAGGCGCGCGCCGAAGTGTTCGGCAATCACACGCGCGTACCGCAGGGCGCTGCGGCTGGCGGGGGAGAAATCCACGGGTGCCAGGATCGTGGGACGCTCCGACATGATGGACTCCTTGTTCACACTGCCAGCTTGGCACCATGAGGCGAATACGGCAAGACGGCCTTCACGCGGTCCACCACGGCCGGCAGATCGAACGGTTTGCGAATCACCTCGACGTCCTCCATGTCGGGAACCTCCTGGCCATCGACCGCCAGGAGCAGGACCCGGCAGCCCGGCACGATGCGACGAAGGTTCGCCAGCAGTTCGCGGGGATCGGCGCCCCACAAACTCACATCGAGCAGCACGACGAGCGGCGGCGGGGCCTGCTGCGCCACCGTCACCGCATCCTCGGGCGTTCCGGCGGGCACGGCATCGAAGCCCGCATGGCGCAGCCCCGCGACCAGCGACCAGCGCACGAGCGGCTCATCGTCGATAACAAGCACCCGCGGGACAATTTCCCCGCCGCTTACGTGAATTTTCCCGCCCGAACTGGTGGAACTCATCGAATTGCTCCGGAAACCTCGTTTGGCAGTCTACGGAGCAAGAACGGGTCCGAACCCGCGGTCCGCGGAGCGCGGTGCGCGGTCCGGGGGTGCGGGTGCGCGGTGCGCGGCGCGCGGTCCGGGGGCTGCGGTCCGGGGTCCCTGCCCTGAGCGAGCGGAGCGAGTCGAAGGGCGGGGTCCGGGGGGGCCTGCCTTGAGCGAGCGGAGCGAGTCGATGGGCCTGCCCTGAGCGAGCGGAGCGAGTCGATGGGCCTGAGCTAGGAGGCGGTGGACCGTGGGACGGTCACGCGCGCGATCGCGCCACCTCCGTCTCGCGGGATCAGGGCAATCGTCCCTCCCTGGAGCGTCACCAGCCGCCGGACGATCGCGAGGCCGAGACCCGTCCCGCTCTTCTTGGTCGTATGGAAGGCCTCGAAGAGCCGTTCGGGATCCTGCCCCCCGAACCCCGTCCCACGATCGGCGATGTCGATGACACACATCGCATCCTCTTCCTGCGCCAGGACCTCGATCGGGGCCGTCGTCCCAGACTGGCAGGCGTTCAGCAGCAGGTTGAGCAGCACGTCGCGCAGCATCTCGCGATCGCCCATGACCTGCACCGCGCCGTCGGGCAGGATGATCTCCGGACACGCGGCCCCCGCCGCGGCGCGGGCGCTTGCCACGGCGTCAATCAGCAGCGGCTTCAGAGCAAGCTGCTCGATCACGGGGGACCGTGGACGCGCGAAACGCAGGATGTCTTCGACCTTGGTGTTGAGGATGTCGATCCGCGCGATCATCGCATCCATGATGGCCCGGTCGGCCTCCTCGGTTGCCGTGCGCGAGCGCAGCACCTGGAGCGTGCCGCGGACACCTGCGAGCGGATTGCGCACTTCGTGCGCGACGACGGCGGCGAGCTGGCCCAACTGCGCGAGCGCCGCCTGCTCGGCAAGCTTCGCCTCGGCCGCCTTGCGCTGCGTGATGTCGCTGCGGATCGCGAGGTACTGCCGCGGTTTTCCGGCCTCGTTCAGGAAGGGGACGATCGTCGTATCCACCCAGTAGATGCTGCCGTCCTTCGCACGATTGCGAAGCTCGCCGCGCCAGACATGGCCGGCCGCGATCGTCCGCCAGAGGTCGCGGATGAACTCCTTCGGGTGGTAGCCGGAATTGATGATGCGGTGATCCTGCCCGAGCAGCTCCTCGCGCGAGTACTTCGAGATCTCGACGAACTTCTCGTTCACGTAGGTGATGATGCCGCGCTGATCGGTGACGGCGACGATCGAGGCCTGGTCGACCGCATACCGCATCTCCTCGAGCCGCTGCAGCGACTGCGCGCGGGCGGCCTGGTCCGCCCTGTACTGCGCCGTCCACCGCGTCATCGTCCGGCGGTAGTGCGCGACGAGAAACGCCGCGATCCACACGATCGCGACCTCGATCGGCCGGTTGAACCGTGCGATCTCGACACTGCCCCCTGGTGGCGTCCAGTACATGCCGGTCCAGATCAGCACCGTCGCCGCCACGCCCACCAGCAGCGGTTCCCAGTACTCGCCGCCGAGCATGAACAGCAGGACGGGAGCCACATACAGGGCCGGCACGGCAATGCCGATCGGCGTCAGGACGTCGGCCCAGAAAACCGCGCCCAGCAGAACGAGCGCACCGATACGGCCCCACAAAGGGCTGTGACTGACAGGCGGCGCATTCATCACGTTGCGGGGGATCATACCCAGCTCTTCGGGAATTTTCCCCGATAAAGAGGAGCGAATGCATAGAATGATGGCGCTTCCAGGCTCGTCACTGGTGGCCCGCCAGTTGCACATTCACACGGAGGAGGACTCGGCATGCAAATAAAAAACATCCTGGTCCCAACGGACTTCAGCGAGGGATCGGCCGAAGCCGTGCGGTACGCGTTCGATCTCGCTGCCAGTCTCGGGGCCAGGCTGCACATCGTCCACGTACTCGAAAATCCGTTCGCGCCCGGTGCGTTCATGGAGATGTACACGCCCCCGCCGCCGGAGTACTTCACCGACATGGAGCGCATCGCCGAAGAGAAGCTGCGCGCCTCGGTGACCCAGGAGCAGCGGGATCGGGCCGACGTCGTGTTGACCACCCGTCTCGGCGTGCCGGCATCGGAGATCCTGGACAGGATCGAAGAGGACCCGAAGATCGACCTGGTCGTGATGGCCACGCACGGGCGTGGCGGAGTCGCGCGGATGGTCATGGGGAGCGTGACCGACAAGGTCATCCGGTCGGCGGCGTGCCCGGTCCTGACGCTCCGGGTGCATCCGCACACGGACAAGGAAAAGGACAGGGGGCGGGAATCCACAGTGCGGACGTGAAGAAACTCCGAACTACGAAGAAACTCCGAACTACGAACGCCGAACTACGAACTAGATCTTCCGAGTTCATAGTTCGGAGTTCATAGTTCGGCGTTTCACGCAGTGGGCGTCAGCCCGAACCTCGCGATGCACTCCGGCCTCCGACCACAATCGCTCCAGTTCATAGTTCGGAGTTCATAGTTCGGCGTTTCACGCGGTGGGCGTCAGCCCGAACTTCTCGATTCTGTACCGGATCTGATCCCGATTGAGCCCGAGCAGCGCCGCCGCCTTCGTCTGATTCCCGCTGGCGCGCCGCAGTGCCTGCTGCACCAGACTGCGCTCGAGTTCCTCGAGATTGACGCCCGCGGCTGGCAGCTCGAACGGGTCCCCGCCCGCCAGCCCGCCGCTCAGCATCCCGAAGTCCTGCACCTCGAGCCGGTCTCCCTCTGCCAGCAGCATCGCGCGCTCGACGACGTTGCGCAGTTCGCGGACGTTGCCCGGCCAGCCATACCCCTTCAGGAGCTGCGCAGCCGCCGGACTCACGCCGGTGATCCGCTTCTTGAACTCACGGTTGAACGTGTCCATGAAGAACGTCACGAGAACCGGCACGTCGTCAGCGTGCTCGCGCAGGGCGGGCAGACGCATCGGCAGCACGTTCAGGCGGTAGTACAGGTCGCTGCGGAAGCCGCCCTTTGCCACCTGCTCTTCCAGGTTCCGGTTCGTGGCGGCGACGACGCGGACGTCCACGCGGATGTCGGCGGCGCCGCCGACGCGCTTGAAGCTCTTCTCCTCGAGAAAACGCAACAGCTTCGCCTGGAGGGCCGGGACCATCTCGCCGATCTCGTCGAGGAATACCGTGCCGCCGTCGGCGCTCTCCAGGAGGCCGCGCTTCTGCATGCGCGCGTCGGTGAACGCGCCCCGCTCGTGACCGAACAGCTCGCTCTCGAGCAGCTGCTCGGGCAGCGCCGAGCAGGTGATGTTCATGAACGGACGCGAGGCGCGGTTGCTGCTGTAATGGATCGTCTTGGCGACAAGGTCCTTGCCGGTGCCGCTCTCGCCGGTCAGCAGGACGGTGGACGCGGGACTCGCCGCGACCTTCGCGATCATCTGGCGGAGCGACTCCATCGCCTCCGATTCGCCGACGATGGCGCGGAGCGTGTACGGCCGCGCCTCGTTCTCACGCAGCTGCCTGACTTCGCGCCGCAGCCGTGTCGTCTCGAGCGCCCGGGAGACGATCGCCGAGACGTCCTCCATGTTGAACGGCTTGTTGGCGAAGTGAAACGCGCCGAGCTTCATCGCCTCGACCGCCGTCTCGACGCTGACGAGCGACGTGAGCAGGATCACGAGCGCGCCTGGATCGAGCTTCTTGATCTCGCGCAGGACCGACAGCCCGTCGATGTCGGGCAGGCGGTAGTCCAGCAGCACGAGGTCCACCCCGCGCTTGAACTGCTCGATCGCTTCGGCGCCGGTTCCAGCTTCGAGGATCTCGTAGCCTTCGTTCTGCAGCCCCTCTCTGAGGGACCACCGGATCAGGTCTTCGTCGTCGACGACGAGGATGGTGGCATTTGACATGTCGTTTTCTGAACGTGTTCCCGCTGATTATTCCTTGGATTTCGGTTTTGCGTACGTCCCGGCATCGAACACGCCGGCCGCGATGTCGACGACCAGGTCGGCGTGCTGGTCCCAGATGAGGATCGCCTTCGAGAGAACCATGTAGCGCAGTTCATCGGGCAACGGCGGCAGCGCACGTAACAGCGCCGGCGGCACCATCCCGAACGGCGCATCATCGGGGAGCGGCTCGTTGATCCGCAGCGGCCGCATGCCGGGCGGCACGTGCTCGTCGATGTCCTCCATGGCGTTGCGGATGTCGTCCACGGTCATGCTTCCGGCAACGACCTCGCGGAACCGCGCGATCACCTCCGGCCTGAATAGATCGCCCTGGGTCCGCTCACGTCGCTCCGCGCGAATGCGCGCGCGCAGCGCGTCCATCCGCCGGTGCACATCATCGAGGTTCGTCGTCACGGCCAGCGGCGGCAGCCGGGCTGCGACCCTTCGGTGTACCTGGACGTATTCGTCCACTCGCGACTGGAAACCCGCAAAGCCGTCGTGGTGGACAAACTGTGGAAACTCGGTCCAGACCGAGTTTCCACAGCATTGCAGAATCTGCGATGCAGAATCTGCACGGCTCTGGACGGCCGCGGCGGTCACCGGCAAGGCACAGGCGAGCACCCAGCCCACCCGGCGTAAGATCCACATTCTGTTGATTATCCCGTCGGAGGAACGCAATTTGTAGCCCAACGATCGATAAGGGTAAGCGCAACGTTGATGCCAAAGCCAGCAGCCCCTGGTGAAGCGTTGCTATAGCATCAAGATTCGGTCAGGTCCCGTCGGCTCGGCGTGGAATCTTTCACCCCCTCACGCGAAATTTCGCGGCGTCTCTGCCCGAGCGGACGGTTCCCCAGGAGCCAGACGATGAACCTGTCGGTAATTGCACTCGACTACGACGGCACGATCGCGCGACACGATGTGTTGCATCCGTCGGTGCGGGATGCGATCGCCAGGGTACGGCAGCGCGGGATTACCGTTCTGCTCGTGACCGGCCGGATCCTGAGCGAGCTGCAGCGGGTTGCCGGGAGCCTGCACTTCGTGGACGCCGTGGTGGCGGAGAACGGGGCGGTCCTGCACTTTCCGGCCACGGGCCGGACGACGCAGCTGTCCCCCGCGATCCCGGAGCGCTTCATCCGTGAAGTACAGCGTCGCGGGATTCCGTTCCAGGCTGGCAGCTGTCTCGTTGACGCGGACGCCGCCGAGGCGCCGCGGCTGCTCGACGTCATTCGCACCCTCGAGCTGCCGCTCGTCCTGGTCTTCAACGGCGGGCGGGTCATGACGCTCTCGCAGGGGGTCAGCAAGGCCACGGGGCTGCGCGCCGCGCTCGACACGTTGCGGATGTCGCCCAGGAACGCGCTGGCGATCGGCGATGCCGAGAACGATCACGAGCTGCTCCGGCTCGCCGAGGTCGGCGTCGCGGTGGAATGGGGCAGCTCGGCGCTCAAGTCATTTGCGGATATCGTCCTGCCGGGATCGGGGCCGGAGGCGGTCGCCGCGTTCCTGGAGCCGCTCGCCGCCACGCGCCAGCTCCCGCTCCCCTCACGCGCGCGGCGCCGGCTCTTGATGGGGCATACCGATGACGGCGCCGAGTTCTCGCTCGGCGTCCGCGGACGGAACGTGCTCGTGACCGGCGATGCGCGGTCCGGCAAGTCATGGGTGGCCGGACTGCTCTGCGAACAGCTGATCCTTCACGGTTACTGCATCTGCGCGATCGACCCCGAAGGGGATTACAGCTCGCTCGAGGCGCTGCCCGGCGTGGCCGTGCTCGGCCGCGACGATCCCCCGCCGCCCCCGCATGCCCTGGTTCGCGCCCTGCGATATCCGGATCGCAGCGTGATCGTGGACCTCTCGCAGCGTCCGCACGACGAGAAGGTCCCGTATGTGCGCGCGCTGCTCGAAGGGCTCGCGTTGCTGCGCAGAAAGACCGGTCTTCCCCACCGGATCCTGATCGACGAGGCCCACTATTACCTGAACAGCCCCGAGAGCGTGAAGCTGCTCGACCTCGATCGCAACGGCTACACCGTCGTGACCTATCGCGCCTCGCTGCTACCGCGGGGGTTGACCGACTCGGTTGAAGTCGTCATCGTCACGTGCCAGACCGATCCTGCCGAGATCGCAAAACTGGCGGAGATCTGCGATCGGTGCCCGTCGGCCGACGACGAGCAGTGGGAACTCGTGCAGCGGCTGAAGATCGGCCAGGCCGTGGCGCTGCCGATCGCCGAGGAAACCGGCGGCGTGCCGCGGATGTTCATGATCGGCCCCCGGATCACGCCGCACGTCCGGCACCGGGAAAAGTACGTCGACGTCCCTGTGAGCGACGAGCGCGCGTTCGTCTTCGCGCCGCTCGACGGGGGACCGTACGAGCGGGTGCAGACCCTGAGACAGCTCGTCGACCAGCTCGAGTCGCTGCCGCCGGCGAGGCTCGAGCCCTACGTGCTCCGCGGGGACTTCTCCCGCTGGATCGGCGACATCTTCGGGGACCACGCGCTTGCCGAAGAACTCCACCGCCTCGAACACCGCCATCGCGTCCACCGCAGCGAGGAGACGCTGCCCGAGATGGCGTCCGCCATCCGTGCGCGCTACGACCTCGTCCCCGACGAACTCGAGGTTAGAGACCGCTGACGCACGCCAACTCCAAACTCCAAACTCCAAACGCCAAACTCCAAACTCCAAAGGATCAAATTTGGCGTTTGGCGTTTGGCGTTTGGCGTTTGGAGTTTGGCGTTTGGAGCTACCTCGTGCGCCGGCTGGGCGTGACCGGGTGGTCCTCGAAGTGGAACGCGACGTGGAACGCCGCGATCGCGACGACGTGGCGGCGCGAATCGCGCATGACGACCATCGCTTCGACATCCGGACGGACCGCGACGTGGCGAGTGAGGAAGACGTTCACGCCGCCACCGAAGACGAGCGCCGGATCGGTGAAGGTCTGGCGCCCGGTCAGTCGCGGTCCCATCCGTCGCCGGTGAAACGACGGAATCTCACGGGCGTCCCGCGAAAAGCTGGCGCGATACATCCCCACGCCTGCGGTGACGAACGGCGCCGCGCGGTCGCGGCCGAACATCGATGCCCGAAATTTCAACGCCGCCGCGAAGGCGTCCGCCCCCGCGCCGCGATCGAGCCAGGAGCCGCTCCCCTCGATGGCGGTGTTCGGCGTCAACTCCCAGCCAATCGCCGCGCCAAGCGCGGAACCCGTATGTTCGGCGTCGACGCCCACGCCCACAGAACCGCTCAACGTCGTCCCATATCCCCACGGATTGGACGAAGACGTTTGAGCGGCCGCCACGCCCGCAGTGCCCCACCAGGCGATCAGCACCACGAGGATCCTGAATCCGCGCCTGCCGCTCATGACTCCGCTCCTTTCACACTCACCCGAGCAGCCACGCCACACCGGCGCCGCTGTAGTACGCCGCGAACGCAACAACCACGCCGAGCCCCAGCATCTCGAGCCCTGCCACCCACCACCGATCGAGCGTCACCAGCGTGCGGAGCGCGCCGACGGTGAAGAGCGACAGCAGCGTCAACACGATGCACGCGGTGAAGCCGCCGACATCGAAGAAGTACGGCAGCAGCGGGATCGCGCCGGCGATCGCGAACGCCAGGAACGTCGCCGTGCCGTGTCTGGCCGGACTCCCTTCCAGTTCCGGCAGCCCCTGGGCTGCTCTCGCGCCTTCCTCCGAGCGAATCGCGAGATAGTTGCCGACGCCCATCGACAATCCATCGGCAAACAGGTTGGCGACGCCGACGACGATGATCGCGCGGATCGTGAGGTCCCCGCCGGTGACGCCCGCGACGACCGCGAACGTGGTGATGATGCCGTCGTTGGCGCCGTACACGAGGTCACGAATGTAGTGACGAAAGACCTCGCGCGGTCCAATCGGTTCGACGTGGTGAGAGATCCTGGGCAAGAAGTTCCTCCTTCCCGCCCCGATTCGCTCAGTACTCGAACCGCCGGCGGAGATAGTGTCCGGTCGAATCCATCGTCAACAGCCCCAACCGGCACAGGTAGTCGAGCGCCTGGTCGCACTCCTCTTCCGAGAGATGCCAGAGGCGCCGGGCCTGCGCCAGTGTCAACCGCAGACCAGGCATCTCCTCGAACTCGGCGTCGATGACCCGCACGATGCTGGAGAGTCGTGCAGATACGTCGCTGAAGGTTACGTCCATACAGCGAGATGGAGCAACGCCGTTGCCAGTTGAGATTGCCCGCAATTGTGCCGCTTTGACAGCTCGACTGATCTGCCTGGCCGGGAATATCACCCACGCGACCAGAAATTTTCCGCGGCGTCCGGTCTCGCTGTTCGGGCTGAAGGCCCGATGTGACGGTCGCGTGCGCGCGTGGCGCAACTCGTGCAGAACGGAGCAGTGCGCCGTCCGCGGTCTGCGGTCCGCGGTCCGGGGGTGCCTGCCCTGAGCGAGCGGAGCGAGTCGAAGGGCGCGGTCCGGCGGTACCTGCCCTGAAGGCGAGCGGAGCGAGTCGAAGGGCGCGGTCCGCGGTGCAAGTGAGTTCAGGCCGATGTCCATGACAACTGAAACTGTTCAGAGCACGCTGCGGCCCTTCTTTGCGCCGCGCTCCATCGCCGTGATCGGCGCCGGGCGCACGCGCGGCCGGATCGGAGCCGAGATCTTCAACAACCTGGTCGCCGGAGGATTCACCGGTGAGGTCTTCGCGGTCAACCCGCATGGCCACACGATCGACGGCACGCCCGCGTGGCCGACGGTCTCGGCCATTCCACGCCCTGTCGACCTGGCAGTCATCGCGGTGCCCTGCGACGCGGTCGAAACAGCCATCGACGACTGCATTGCCGCGCACGTGCCCGCGATCGTCGTGATCAGCGCCGGCTTTGCCGAGACCGGCACGGCCGGACGGGCGCGCGAGGCCGCGATCGTCGCGAAGGTCCGCCGCGCCGGGGTCAGGATGATCGGCCCCAACTGCATGGGCATCCTCAACGCTGATCCGGCGATACGGATGAACGCGACGTTCGCACCGGCGTTCCCTCCGTCGGGGACCATCGCCTTCTCGAGCCAGAGCGGCGCGCTCGGCCTGGCGATCCTCGAGGGAGCGAAGCAGCTGAACCTCGGGATCTCCACCTTCGCGTCGATCGGCAACAAGGCGGACGTCTCCACCAACGACCTGCTCGAATACTGGGAAACCGATCCGCGGACGGACGTGATCCTCCTCTACGTGGAGAGCTTCGGCAATCCCCGGCGGTTCGGGCAGATCGCCCGGCGTGTCGGCCGGCGCAAGCCCATTGCCGTGGTCAAGAGCGGCCGGTCCCGATCCGGTGCGCGCGCCGCATCGTCGCACACGGGCGCACTCGCCGCGAGCGACACGGCGGTCGAAGCGCTGTTCCGCGACGCGGGCGTCATTCGCACCGATACCGTCGAGGAACTCTTCCACGTCGGCGCGCTGCTCGCGCACCAGCCGCTGCCGAAGGGACCGCGCGTAGCGATCCTGACGAACGCCGGCGGACCCGGCATCCTCGCCGCCGACGCGTGCGAAGCGCGAGGTCTCACGCTGGCCACGCTGTCGAACGTGACGGTGGCGGGACTCGCGGCGTTTCTTCCTCAGGCCGCCAGCATCGGCAACCCCGTGGACATGCTCGCCACCGCGCCGGCCGAGCACTATCTCAAAGCGCTGCCGCTGCTCCTCGATGACCCGGGTGTGGACAGCGTGCTGGTGATCTTCATCCCCCCTCTCGTCACGCAGGTGGACGATGTGGCGCGGGCGATCGCGACGACGGCGCGCGGCGCGTCGAAGCCGGTGCTGGCCACGTTCTTCGGCGCCGCGGGTGTGCCGGACACGCTTGCGCCGGTGCCGTCGTACGTCTTCCCGGAATCGGCCGCCGCGGCGCTCGCGCGGGTCGTCGAGTACGCGCGTTGGCGCGAGCGTCCGGCGGGCCAGGTGCTCGAGCTGCCAGGTATCGATCGCGTGACGGCACGCCGCATCGTCGAACGCGCGCACCGCACGGGCGGCGGATGGCTCGATCCGCTCGCGGCATTCGAACTCCTGCAGGCGTGCGGCATCACGACGGCGCCGATCCGTACGGTGGTCACGGTCGATGGTGCGCTCGAGGCGGCACGCCAGGTCGGCTACCCGGTCGTGTTCAAGGGGGCGGGACCGAACCTGCTGCACAAGACCGAGTCCGGCGCCGTGCACACCAACATCGGCTCGGAGGACGGCGTCTGCCGCGCGTTCCACGCGCTGCATCGACGTCCCGACGTGACGCAGGTGATCGTCCAGCACCACGTCCAGGATGGCGTGGAGATGTTCGTCGGCGGTCTGCTCGATGGCCAGTTCGGCCACATGGTGATGTGCGGCGCCGGCGGAACCATGCTCGAACTGCTGCGCGATACCGCCTGCCGGCTCACGCCGCTGACGGATCGTGGGGCGGAGGAGATGATCGAAGAACTGCGGGCGAAGGCTCTGTTGCGGGGCTACCGTGGACGCCCCGTCGTCGACGAGGCCGCCTATCGGGACACGCTGATGCGGATCTCACGCCTCATGGAGCTGTGTCCGGAGATCGAGGAGCTGGACGTCAATCCGGTCATCGTCACCGACGGCGGCGCCTATGCCGTGGATGCGCGCATCCTGGTCACTCCTGGCGCGACGTTCGCCGGCCGCTCATCCGGTCGATGATGATGCGATAGAGCACCATCTCGTGGTGTTCGCGGGTGCCGACCTTCGCGGCGGCGGGATACCACCAGCGCGGGCGGCCTTCGAACAGGGTCTGCACCGTCCGCCGTGCCGAGGCATCCTCGGGCGAGTCGGTCAACTCCTCGTATCGCCCGAAGATCAGGATCGTAGTCCAGTTGTCCTTGTCGACGATCTCCTCGACTTCCACGCAGACCATCGGGTTCTCGCGCATCCAGTCGATCTTCTGGCCGACGGTCGAGAACGCGTAGAGACATCTCCGCGCGGGGTCGAACGAGTAGTGGATCGGAACGATATAGGGCTGGCCATGCCTCGCGCAGGCCAGCCGGGCCAGTTCGTTCCGGCTGAGAACCTCGCCACACTCCACGCGGTCCAGTTCACGTATACGCATCGGAGCCACAGTATAGCTACGAGGCGGATTGCGGCGACAGCCACTCCTCTGAAGTCGCGGCCACCAGCTACTTGCAACAGCGGTCACCACGTACACCGCAGGGGACGCGGAGAACGCAGAGAAACTGTTGGTTGGCACCGGAGCTGTGACCGCGTCAGTGCTGCGGCTGTCGCACAAATCGCGACCCGAGCCCGAACCCCGCCCTCACCCATCCCCCATTCCCCGTCCCCCATTTCTGCAGGCATCGGCTTACCGCCCCGCCTGCGTGATCGTCACGATGCGATCGCGGACCTGGATCTGGCCGGTTCGTGGTTGCGTGCCGTCGTTGGCCGCCACCGTGAAGTTCACGGGGTCGTCACCGCGACGCGGCATCGACGACGTGATCGTGATCCAGGGCACGTTGGAGGTGGCGGTCCAGAGACAGGCGTCCTGCGTGGGCCCGCCGCAGGTGATCGGGATGCTCTGCTGAACGACCTGGAACGTGCCGGAGCCGGCGCTCGCGCTGAAGCTGAACGCCGACTGCGAGACGCCATAGGTGCACCCGGCCTGCGCGATGCGCAGGTTCTGGCCTGCCGTCGGAGTCGGCCATCGCACCATGACGAGACCCGTGCGCGGCGCGTCGTAGTTGCTGGTGAACGAGACGTCGATCGTCGTGGATCCGGTCCCTGCCTCTCCGCCCGGCAGCGAGATCCACGGGACGGACGCTTCGGCCGTCCACGGGCAGGCCTCGTCGGTCGTCAGAGTCGCCGTCACGGTTCCCTCCGGCATGCACGGGCTGAACTCCACAGGCGTAACGCGATACTCGCACTGGCTGACGTCACCTCGCTGCAGGATCGAGACGGTGCGGTCGGCGACCGCGATCGTCGTACTGCGCTCGGGGGTACCTGGATTGCGGCTCACGCTGAACTGCACCGTGCCGGTTCCGGTTCCCTGTCCGCCGGAGGTGATCTGGACCCACGAGTCCTGGCTCGTCGCCGTCCAGGCGCAGTCCGACGCCGTGCTGACTGTGAAGGACCCGGTGTCACCGTCGGCCCGGATCTCGAGGCTCGCGGGCGAGATCTCGTAGGTGCACGCCTGCGCGGGACGGCCGGTCTGGTTCACCGTGTGCGTCTGACCGGCGATCGTCAGCACGCCGCTGCGTGCATCGGCCGACGTGTTGGTGGCTGTCGAGTAGGTCACCGTCCCGGGACCGGAGCCGGACGCGCCACCGGTGATCGTGATCCAGTTCACGTTCGACGTCGCACTCCATGCACAACCGGACGCCGTCGTCACCGTCACGGTGCCGCTCCCACCATCCGCATCGAAGCCTTGTGACGCTGGCGCGATGGTGAAGGAACAGACCGGCTGTGGTTCCGTCGGCGAATCGCTGCACGTCGCCGCCGCAACCGCGAGCACGATTGCGATCAGCGCTCCCCGAGTACGCATCACAACCCCCTCTTCGTGGAATGCGCACTTCAGCTGCAAGATGCTTGCGAAACGCGAACACGTGAGAAGTGCTCGAAAGCGCCACACGCATCTTCACCGTCCGCGAAAATTTCCCCCGCGAGCGTGGAGAAATTCCCGCCTTCGCGCTGCGCGCGCTACGGCCCATCGACAAGCTCAGAGCCGTCCTGAGCATGGTCGAAGGACGGCGCGGCAGCCCCCACCGCACCCTGATGCACCCCGCCGCACCCCGATGCACCCCGACGCACCCTGACGCACCCCGACGCACCCCGACGCACCCCGCCGCACCCTGACGCACCCTGAAGCACCCCGACGCACCCCGAAGCACCCCGATCCCCCGGAACACCTGATGCACGCGTGACGGAGCATCAACAAGGAGGTTCCCCATGAGACCAACGAGGCTCGCGCTGTTCGGCGTGCGTTGCGCCGCTGGCGCGCTTGCGTGCGCCGGCCTGGGCTACGCGGCTCATACCGCTTACACCTGGCTGCGGTACGGTCACGCGCCACGGCCACGTGACGATGAGCGGGACCCGCTGCTCGATCAGTTCATGCCGCGCTACGACGTCGTCGATCGGCTGTCTTTCGGCGTCAGGGCTCCGGCCGACGTCACGCTGGCCGCCGCCGAGCGGCAGGACCTGATGAATGCGCCGGGTGTCCGCCCGATCTTCCAGGCGCGGCAGTTCGTGATGGGTGCAGGACTCGAAGAGAAGCCCCTCCCGCGTCCTTTGATCGAACAGGTGAAGGCGCTCGGCTGGGTCGAGCTCGCACGCGTTCCCGGCCGGGAGGTCGTCATGGGGGCGGTCACGCAGCCGTGGAAAGGGGACGTCACGTTCCGCTCCGTTCCTCCCGGCGAGTTCGCCGCATTCGCGGAACCGGGCTACGTGAAGATCGCGTGGACGCTGCGCGCCGATCCGGTCGACGCCACGCGCTGTGTCTACCGCAGCGAGACGCGCGCGATGACGACCGACGAGGAGTCCAGGCGGCGTTTCCGCAATTACTGGTCACTCGTCGCACCCGGCGTCTGGCTGATCCGCAGGCTCGCCGCGCCGCCCATGCGCCGCCAGGTCGAGCAGGAGCCGTTCCCCGACGCGGCCTGATTTCGGTGCGGGGGGATTTTCCCGCAGCCACGGAAAACTCCCCGCAGCGCCCCCTCCCCTTCTCGAATCCCCCGCAAAAACAGGCCAAAACCCTCGATTTCCAACACGGCATACCTGTTGCCCATAAGAGGGCAACACGTAAGTTCACAGGCAGTGAGGCTTCAAATGACCAGACATCATTCCGTTCGTTCATACCTCGGCGCGGCGCTCATCCTCGCGATCGTGGCGGCTATCGGCGCAGCAGCGCAGAGCCTGCTCTCGATCGAAAAGGCCACGATCACGATCGCCGGCACCTCCAACGTGCACGACTACAGGGCGACGACCGCTGACGCAAAGATCACGAAGGTTCAGTTCGGCAGCCACGTCGCGGGTGCGACGTTCTGGGACGAAGTGCAGAAGCCTGGCGGCCTCACCGCGTTCGATCTGGTCATCAAGGCGGACTCGCTCAAATCGTCGAAGGACGGCCTCGACAAGAACATGTACAAGGCGCTGAAGACGAAGGAGCACCCGATGATCACGTTCAGCCTGAAGCGGATGGAAGGCGCGCCGGGAGCGCTGCAGGCGATCGGCGTGCTGCAGATCGCCGGCGTCGAGCGCGAAGTCACCCTGCCGCTGAAGACCACGCGCAAGGGAGATGCCCTGGCGGTCTCCGGTGAGATCGACGTGCTGATGACCGACTACGGCATCGCGCCGCCGAAAGCCATGATGGGCATGGTGAAGGCCGACCCGAAGGTCACGGTGACGTTCGATGTGCAGCTCGGCGCCGCGTCCACCAACTGACGAACGATTCGCACGCATTCATATCGGAGAACAGTCATGAAGAGCATCCATATCGCCATCACCGCGGCGCTCGGCGCAACCCTCGTGTTCAGCGCACCCGCCGCCGCACAGCAGACGGCCGCCGCATCGGAATCGGCGGTCGCGTCGGCCGAGAACGGCAAGACCGGCGAGACCAGGAAGGAAGAAAAGAAGGAAGAGAAGGACGTTCCGGACTTCCTGCGCGAGCGTGAGATCACGATGCGCTACTTCCGTCCGATGGACCGCCGCGGCATCAACGTGTTCGAGACGCCGAAGGAAGCCGGCGCGGAATATCACGGCTTCAAGCTCGATTGGAACGCGGCGTTCACCTCGCAGGTCCAGTGGCTCGAACACTCCAACACCGCCGTCCCGAACATCGTCGGCGGCGTCAACCAGAACGAACTGGCCAACATCGGCTTTGGCTTCAACAACTCGACGGCGAACCTGTACCTGAACGCACAGCTCGCCAGAGGCATCCGCGTCGCGCTGACCTCCTATCTCTCGGCTCGTCACCACAACGAGACCTGGGTGAAGGACGGCTACCTGCTGATGGACGAGTCGCCGATCGACATCGAACCGCTGAACAAGCTGATGGAAAAGGTGACCCTGCGCGTCGGCCACTTCGAGATCAACTACGGTGACGCGCACTTCCGCCGCACCGACAACGGCCAGGCGATCTACAACCCGTTCGTCGGCAACCTGATCATGGACGCCTTCACGACCGAGATCGGCGCCGAGGCTTACCTCCGGCACAACGGGTTCCTGGCGATGGCCTCGGTCACCGGCGGTGAGATCCGCGGCACGGTGCTGACGCCCGAACAGCGCAGCCCGACCGTCATCGGCAAGCTCGGATTCGATCGCCAGGTGAACGACAACCTGCGGCTGCGGCTGACCGGCTCGATGTATCACACGAACAAATCGCTCAGCAACACGCTCTACGGCGGCGACCGCGCGGGCTCACGCTACTACTACGTGCTCGAGAACACGGCCGCGACTGAGAGCGCGCAGTTCACCTCGGGCAACATCAACCCCGGCTTCAAGAACGAGGTCACGGCGTTCCAGATCAACCCGTTCGTGAAGTACGGCGGCCTGGAAGTGTTCGGAGTCGTGGAACGCGCCGAGGGCAAGAGCAGCGCGGAAGCGATCGAGCGGACCTTCAACCAGCAGGCAGTGGACGTGGTCTACCGCGCGCTCGAGGACTTTGTCTACGTCGGCGCCCGCTACAACCGGGTGAAGGGCCGTCTCGCGGGGTTCACCAACGATGTGGAAGCGAATCGCTATCAGCTCGGAATGGGCATCTTCCTGACTCCCTCGATCCTGATGAAGGGCGAGTATGTGAACCAGGAGTTCAAGGGCTACCCGACGACGCACATCCGCAACGGCGGGAAGTTCAACGGCTTCATCGCCGAAGGGGTGATCGCCTTCTGAGGTACGAACGCGAGGCGGGCCGAACATCTCCCGCCTCGCGTTCCGAGTCCGGGGCTCGAGCTCGTGCCTCGGGAGTTCAGCATTCAGCATTCAGCATTCAGCATTGACAGCGAGCGAAGCGATGCTCTCCCTCAACCGTTTCCTGGTCGCGGCCGTCGTCATCACGAGCGTTTGTCTGCCTGGCGCGCGGCTGGCGGCGGCCGGCGACCCGGTGCCGTCACCTGAGGTCATCGTTCGAGAAGAGCGCGGCACCTATCAGGTGACGGCCCGGTTCGAAGTGCCGCAGCCGCCGGATGTCGTCCTCGCCGTCCTTTCCGATTACGAGCAGATCCCGCGGTTCATGCCGGACGTGAAGACCAGCATCGTCCTCGAACGCGCGGCCGGCCGCCTCCTGGTCGAACAGCGCGCGGTCTCGAAGTTCATGATGTTCTCGAAGGAAGTGCACCTCGTGCTCGAGGTGCTCGAGACTCCCGAGAGCCTGAGCTTCACGGATCGCTGCGGCAAGAGCTTCAAGAACTACGCAGGGGCCTGGAAGATCGAACCGAGAGGCAACGGCTCGCTGGTCACCTATGAGCTGACCGCGCAGCCGGCGTTCGACGTCCCCGAGTTCATCCTCAAGCGCCTGCTCAAGCGCGATTCCGCGCAGCTCATCAACCGCTTGCGAACAGAGTTCGCTGCGCGGATGGTAAATGGTGAATGGTAGATGGTAAAGGCTCGCGTTTGCGGGTTGCGTGCTTGAACTGGCGACGCAGTCACGGTTGACCTTGGGTGTGACAGTCGCGAGTTTTTCACCCCGCCTCTTCAACCAATCTCTTTACCATCTACCATTTACCATCTACCATCCCTGAATGGCGGACGTTCTCGTCTCGTTCAACGACACGATCGTGGCGGACGGTGTTTCGTACCGGGCCCGCGCCTGTGGGCGAGAGATGGACGATGGGCGATGGGAGGGGTGGATCGAGTTCGAGTCGCTCGATGGGAGCGAGGTCCTCCGCTCGGGACGCGAGACCACACAGCCGAACCGGACCGACGTCGCGTACTGGGCGACCGGACTGACGCCGGTCTACCTCGAAGGCGCACTCGACCGGGCGCTTCACCCCGTGACGATCGCACGGGTCGAAGAGGAGGTCCCCGCCTTCGACGGTCCCGCTCCTCCGATCGAAGAGCCACTGCCCCGCTCCGAAGCCGTCCTCAACCCGTATTCGGTTTACCGCAAGGGAGAAGCCGTCCTCCGCAGCCAGCTCGCCGCCCTCGCCGACTGGCATCTCGTCAACATCATCCAGGCCTACGACCTCAGCGACCTGAGCGCCGCCGACCTGGAGCGCATGCCCGGCACGCAACTGATCGAACTCATAGTCGCCGCTGTCCGCTCCGCGGATGGTAAATGGTAGATGGTAAATCACTCTTGTCCAAATTAGCGTTTGGTGATTAATGAAGGGGTCGCTGGCTCCGACGTAAGATGTGGCGGACTTTCCACAGTTCACCGCATCAACGAGGAGGGCGACCCCGTGACGAGATTCTGCAGCATTTTCAGCCAGTT
>DASWVN010000242.1:0-10303 GCA_036401215.1 Vicinamibacterales bacterium
CCGAGGGATGTGAGGTCTTCGCCCGGCTCAGTGCGGCACGGCGTGAGCGGCTTGCGGAACTCGCGGCGCAGTGGCCGCCCGACCAGCGGGCGCGCATCGCCAGCACCCTGCGCGGCCTCGCGCGCGCCCTCGTCCCGGAGTCACCAGCTCCTCGACCGTAGGGCACCCCTTACGGGGTGCCTCGCGCTTCGCGCGGGGTTCCAGAGGGTTCCAGGGGGTTCTCGAGGGTTCCAGGGGTTCCAATGGGTTCTCGCGGGTTCCAGCGCATCTGCGGACGTAGGGCACCCCTTTACGGGGTGCCCACCGGGGCGCGGCATGAAGCCGCGCCCTACGTACCCACACGAACCGCGCCCAACGTACCGACGTAGAATCTCTGGCCGGAGCCACGGTGCCCACTTCGAATGCGGCAGCACCCGACGGAACGATCCGCGCTCGGTTCACGGCGGCGCTCGACAACCTCGTCGAGACGCTGAAGGCGGATCGCTCCATCCTGGCGGCTCTGCTCGGCGGGAGCCTCGCCCACGACATGGTGTGGGAAGGCTCCGACATCGACCTCGTCCTCGTGACGGTGGACGACCGGAAGATCGAGGCCGGGTCGCGGTGTCTGGACGCGGACGGGGTGAACGTCCACGCGATCCTGCTGCCGCGCGCCGAGTTCCGGCGGATCGCCGAAGGGACGCTCCGCAACTCGTTCATGCATTCGTTCCTCGCGAAGGGACGCCTGCTCTACACCCACGACCCGACGATCCAGTCGTTTGCCGAGGCCCTGACCGGCCCCGGCCGCCGCGATCGCGACATCCAGATGATGCGCGCGGCGACGGGTGCGCTGGGATCGATCTACAAGGCCCACAAGTGGTTCCTGACGCGAGGGGATCTCGACTACACGGCGCTCTGGATCCTCTATGCGGCGACATCGCTTGCGCAGGTGGAAGTGATCGGCGCGGGGCGGCTCGCCGATCGCGAGGTCATCCCGCAGGCCTTGACGCTGAATCCATCCTTTTTCAAGACCATCTACACGGACCTGCTCAACACGCGAAAGACCAGGCGGAACGTCCAGACCGCCCTCGACGCCGTGAACGAGTACATGGAGAGCCGCATCCCCTCGCTGTTCGCCCCGATCCTCGACTATCTCGCCGAAGTTCGAGAAGCCCGATCCTGCCGGGAGATCGACACGCACTTTGCCCGGACCCTCGGCGTCGAAGGCGTTTCGGCCGCGTGCGAGTACCTCGCCGACCGCAAGGTGATCGGCCGGGCCTCGACGCCCGTCCACGTCACGAAGAAGAGCAACGTCGTCGTCGAGGAGCTGGCGTTCTTCGCGCTCGAGCGCCGATGAAACCCAGGGCGAAGACCGCGCCGCGTACGACCATCGCCGTCAAGGGGGCGCGCGTCCACAACCTTCGCGACGTGTCGGTCGAGATCCCCCGCAACAGCCTGACCGTCATCACCGGGCTTTCCGGGTCGGGCAAGTCGAGCCTCGCCTTCGACACGATCTACGCGGAAGGCCAGCGGCGCTACATGGAGTCGCTTTCCAGCTTCGCGCGGCGGTTCATCGCGCACGTGGCCAAACCCGACGTGGATTTCGTCTTCGGGCTGTCGCCGGTCATTTCGATCGAACAGAAGACGCTGACCAGCAATCCGCGATCGACCGTCGGCACGATGACGGATATCGCGAGTTACCTGAACCTGCTGTTTGCGACCATCGCGCAACCGCACTGCCCGCGCACCGGAGAACCGGTCGCGAGCCGCACCTCGAGCCAGATCCTCGAATCGATCCTCTCGCTGCCGGAAGGATCCGAAGTCGAGCTGCGCGCCCCGGTGTTCAAGATCTACGGCGAAGAGCTGGACGTGGCGTTCACCGAGGTCCGAAAAAAGGGATGCCGGCGCCTGATCGTCGACGGCAAGCCGGTGGACCTTGCCGAGGAGGTCGCCGTCGACGAGTCGGCCGTGCGCCACATCGACGCGGTCGTCGACCGGTTCGTCGTCAGCCCGAAGCACGACAAGGCGATCAAGGCCGGCATCGCGGCGACCCTGCTGGTCGGCGACGGCCTGATGTCCATCCACGTCGTCGAAGGCCGCTCCTCGAAGGGCCGCCGCGATGTAGGGCGCCCCTTTACGGGGCGCCGGGACGCAGGGCGCCAGGACGTAGGGCGCCCCTTTACGGGGCGCCGGGAGGTCGCGCGCTTCTACGAGACCGCCACCAGCCGCACGCACCACTTCGTCTACGGTGACATCGGTCCTGACTTCTTCGTCTTCAACAAACCGGAGAGCGCGTGCCGCACCTGCGGCGGCCTCGGCGTCGACAAGCTGACGCATCCCGAGCTGCTCGTCCCGGATCCGAGACGGAGCATTCTCGGCGGATGCTTCGTCAAGGAAGCGTTCCGGTACAACCCTGACACGTGGGACGGCCGGATGATGTACAGCCTCTCCGCTGCGCTGAAGTTTCCGCTCGACGCGCCGTGGAAGGATCTCCCCGAGAAGGCTCGCCACGCCATCCTGTTCGGGATCGACCCGAAGAAGATCCCGATTCTCACGCCGCCCGACGCGAAGGCCAGACGGGAGGACCAGGAAGGCAAGGAGATCGGCTTTCACGGGATCGCCCGTCGCATCGAACGGAACTATCGCTGGTATCGGCAGCGCGGCGAAGCCAGCTCGCGCATGGAGGAGTGGCTCGACAAGGTGATGGTCGAGCGCACGTGTCCCGACTGCCACGGCGCGCGGCTCCGCGCGACGCGTCAGCTGTTCACGATCGAGGGCAAGAGCCTGTTCGACCTCGGTCAGCTCCATTTCGACGAGTTGTACGAGTTCCTCGGAACGGTGAAGCCGTCCGGTCGGGGCGCGGATGCCGGGCGGCAGGTCGTGAAGGAGATCCGCGGACGGCTCGAGCTGCTGCTCGGCATCGGCCTCGATTACCTGAGCCTGAACCGTCGCGCGTCCACGCTTTCCGGCGGGGAGTCGCAGCGCATCCGGCTATCGACGCAGATCGGCTCCGGACTGATGGGCATGCTGTACGTGCTCGATGAGCCGAGCATCGGTCTGCACCCGAAAGACAACGTCAAGATGATCGGCACGCTCCAGAGCCTGCGCGACATCGGCAACACCGTCATCGTTGTCGAGCACGACGAAGACACTATCCGCGCGGCCGATCACGTGATCGAGATGGGGCCGGGCCCCGGCGTCCACGGCGGGAACGTGGTGGCGCAGGGCACGCTGTCTGACATCCTCGCGTGCAAGGCGTCGCCGACCGGGCAGTTCTTCTCGGGCCGACGCTCCATCCCGACGCCCGCGAAGCGGCGCAAAGGGAACGGCAAGTCGCTGGTCGTCAGAGGCGCACGAGAGAACAACCTGCGATCGATCGACGTGACGATCCCGCTGGGGATGCTCGTTGCCGTGACGGGCGCGTCCGGTTCCGGCAAGAGCACGCTCGTCAACGAGGTCCTCTACAAGGCACTGTGGAAGCACCTCGTCGACACGCGCGTGCTGCCGGGTGCGCACGACTCGATCGAGGGGATCGAGCACGTGCACAAGGTGGTCAACATCGACCAGTCGCCGATCGGGCGCAACAGCCGCTCGAACCCGGCAACCTATGTCGGCTTCTACGACACGATTCGCGATCTGTTCACCGCGACGCCGCTGGCCATCGATCGCGATTACAAGGCCGGCCGATTCAGCTTCAACGTCAAAGGCGGCCGGTGCGAGGAGTGCCAGGGTGAAGGGGTCATCACCACGCAGCTGTACTTCATGCCGGACGTGGAGGTGACCTGCGGCGTCTGCAAGGGGGCGCGGTTCAACGCCGAGACGCTCGAAGTCACGCTGCGCGGCAAGACGATCACCGACGTGCTGAACATGTCGGTCGAAGAGGGGGTGGAGTTCTTCGCTGCCGAGCCGTCAGTGGCAAGAAAGATCCAGGTGCTCGACGATCTCGGCCTCGGCTATCTCACGCTCGGACAGTCGTCGACGACGCTTTCCGGCGGCGAAGCGCAGCGTGTGAAGATCGCGACCGAGTTGAGCACGCTGCAGCGCGCGAAGCACACGATCTACATCCTCGACGAACCGACAACGGGGCTCCATCTCGCCGACATCGAGCGCCTCCTCGCGGCGCTGAATCGCATCGTCGATGCCGGCCACACCGTGATCCTGATCGAGCACCACCTCGACGTGATCAAGGTTGCGGACCACGTCATCGACCTCGGTCCCGAAGGCGGTCACGCCGGCGGAGAAGTCGTCGCCACCGGCACGCCCGAGCGCATCGCGACCTCCAGGGCGTCCCATACGGGGCGATTCCTGAAGGGGCATCTGCGGACGTAGGCCACCCCTTTACGGGGTGCCTCGCGCTTCGCGCGGGGTTCCAGGGGGTTCCAGGGGTTCTGGGCGGGTTGACCAGGCGTATCCGCGGATGTAGGGCGCCCTTTACGGGGTGGCGCGCGCTTCGCGCGGGGTTCCAGGGGTTCCAGAGGGTTCTCGCGGGTTCCAGAGGGTTCCAGGGGTTCTGGGTTCTGGGTTCTGGCGCGCGCGGACTCCTACTGAAGCGTTCCCTGGACGCGGAAGTTTCCGTCGGTGGACACGTTCGGCGGTCCCGGCACGAAGACGCCGTTCACCATCCGGCCGCTCGCCTGCGACTTCCGGAAGGGCTGCGCGTGATATCCCGTCACGTACAGTTCGCCGCCGCTGTAGACGTCAGCGTCGAAACTGGTCGCGAACGATCCCTGCGTGTCGGTGTACACCCAGTAGCGCGTGCCGCTCGGCCCTCCCGTGAGTGTCACGTCGGCGGCGAACAGATAGGCTCCGTCCTGGATCCGTTCGGAGCGCGCGAGAAACCCCGGCGTCGAGGTGCTCAAGTCGCCTGGTAGCCCGAGGTATTCGCGGTCCAGCAGGTACAACGTCCCGAACGCTGCCGACCCCTGACCTCGCGTGTACCAGTTGAAGCGGACGTGTGTCAGCGTGGTGGCTGGTGGCACGGTGAACGACTGGCCGGCGTAGTTCCAGGTGCCCGTCTGTCCCGCAACGTTCGAAATGTCGATGGGGACGTCCACGATGGTCTGAATTCCTGCTGGTGATCCGCCCGGCGCCGTCGGAGTCGGCTGATGACGTTGCTCACATCCAGTCAGGAGGAACGTGGCCGCCAGCGGACCGATCAGAAGTCCCTGAGACACTCGCATGCTCACCTCGCCGGAGATTGTAGGACGTTTGGTCCTGAAGGGGGCATCTGCGGACGTAGGGCGCCCCTTTTGCGGGGCGCCGGCGCGCCCCGCGCGAAGCGCGCAGCGCAATCTCGTAGCATTGATGAATGAAGGCCCTGGTCGTCAGCTTCACCCTCGCTCTCGCTGCCGCCTGCACTCTCTCCGCGCAGCAGACGCCGGATTTCAGCCAGGCGCGCAAGACTGCGGCGACGCTGCCGCAGTTGCACAGCATGCTCGTGAGCCATCGCGGCAAGCTGGTGGCCGAGTACTACGCGCCAAAGTACAGTGCGACCCGCCTCGCGAACATCAAGTCTGCCTCGAAGAGCGTCATCGCGGCGCTCGTCGGGGTGGCGATCGAGCGGAAGCTGATCGGCGGACTCGACGAGAAGATCGTGCGCTGGTTTCCCGAGCTTCGGAAGGATCCCGACAAGCGCAAGCAGGACATCACGATCGAGGACCTGTTGACCATGAGGTCCGGACTGGAATCGACGAGCGGTGAGAATTACGGCCGCTGGGTGACGAGCCGGAACTGGATTCGCTACGCGCTCGATCGGCCGATGGTCAGCGATCCCGGAACGTCGATGGAATACAGCACCGGGACGTCGCACATCCTCTCCTCGATCCTCACGAAGGCGACGAAGAGGACGACGCACCAGTTCGCGAACGAGGTCCTCGGGAAGCCGCTCGGTTTCACCTTCGCGCGATGGCCGCGCGATCCGCAGGGAATCTACTTCGGCGGCAACGAGATGCTGATGACGCCGCGCCAGATGATCACGTTCGGCGAGATGTGGTTGAACAAGGGGCGCGTGGGCGACCGTCAGGTCGTGCCCGCCGCATGGGTGGAGACCTCCTGCAGGCCGCGGACGCGCTCGCGCTGGGATTCCAGCCGCGAGTACGGTTACGGCTGGTGGATCCAGGATTTCGAGGGGAACGAGGCGTGCTTCGCCTGGGGCTACGGCGGGCAATACATCATGGTGTTCGGCGACCTCGACCTTGTGGTGGTGTTCACGTCGGCGGCGACCGTCAGCGAGGAGCGGCGGGGACACCGCCGTCAGCTGTTCGACCTGCTCGAGGACCACATCCTTTCGCAGGTGGATGCGCGGTGAGGCGCGGTCCGCGGTCCGCGGTCCGAGGGGCGCGGGTGCGCACGGTGCGGCGGCGCGCGGCTCCATAGGGCGCGGCTTCAGTCCGCGCCGCGTGTGGATGGTAAAGTGGACAGCGCCGCCTGCCTGCTGGATGCACCGCATGCTTGACCACTACGCCCGTCGCCAGGTCGTTCCCGCAGCGTGTGCCGTTGCCGTGCTGCTGTCGATGAGCACGGCCGCAGGCCATCTGGAACCGGCGAAACAGGACCTCGACCAGGGATCCGCCGGAACCCTCATCGCCAAACTGGGCGAGTACGTCGCAAAGTTCGAACGCGAGTTCTCGTCCGCCGTAGCCGAAGAGCGTTACGTGCAGCTCATACGGCCGATGGACGGACCTCCGTCGTGGCCGCCACGGGAGCAGGCGCTCGAATGGCACGACGGGAAGGACTATCCAAAGACCGGTATTGTTTCCGAGCGGAGACAACTGCTCTCTGACGTGCTGCTCGTGCACACCGCGCAAGGATGGATCGGGTATCGTGACGTCGCCGAAGTGGACGGCCGCGCCGTGCGCCAGAGGGGTGACCGCGTGGCGAACCTCTTTCTGTCGCGCGAGGCCAACCGCAACGATCAGTTACGACGGATCGCCAGGGAGAGCGCGCGCTACAACATTGGCGGATTCAACCGAACCCTGAACATCCCCACACTTCTGCTCTATTTCATGCGGGCGCGGAACCACTCGCGCTTCAACTTCACGAGCGCCGGACGAGAGCAGCTGGGTGAGCAGTCCACCGACGTGATCCGCTACGAAGAGCACCAGCGGCCCACCCTCATCACGAACCAGTCCGGCGACGATGTGCCGATCAGCGGACGGTTGTGGATCGACGCGGACTCGGGTGAAGTCGTCCAGACCGAGATCAACTTCGTATCCGGCGAACGTTATGCTTCCCGGCGGGGCATGCTGGTGACCCGCTACCGGCGGGATCCGCGGTTTGCCGTACTCATTCCTGATTACATGTGGGAGTGGTATGAGGGCGGCGTCCTGAACGTGTTCGGCCCGGCGATCAAGGCCGTGGAAGGGCTGGCGCGATACACGAACTATCGCAAGTTCGCTGTCTCTACCACTGAGATTTCGCGTTGAACGTCCTCCTGGGCGTCCTGCTCACGCTTGCTGTCTTCACGCAGGAGCTACCGTTTCGCGTGACGGTAGAGGCGCCCCCGGAACTGGCCGCCGTCGCGGATCGCGTCCGCGCGACGGACCCCGGCTCGATCGCCGCCTCGCTCGCACGCGCCGGACTCGACCTGCCGCCCAGCGTGCACGTCACGCTGATCCCCGAGAGCGAGGCTCGCGGCGTGCCTCACTGGGTCGTCGCCCGCGCGTACGGCAGCGACCGCATCGTCATTCTTCCGGCCCGGATCTCGACCTATCCCTACGACTCACTCGATTCGGTGGTCCTTCACGAGATCGTGCACCTGGCGTTGAACGTCAAAGCGGGCGGCCGTCCGCTGCCGCGCTGGTTCCACGAGGGGGTCGCGGTCTCCGTCGAATCGGGCTGGGGGATCGGCAGCCAGGCACGCCTGCTGCTCGCCGCGGCTCGCGACCCGCACATCGATGAAGTCACGATGCTGTTCGCATCGGACGCGGCCCCCGAGACGACGACGGCGTACCTGTTGTCGGCAGCGCTGGTGGACGACGTCCGACGGCGGCACGGTCTCGCGGTGCCGGGCGCGATCGCCTCGCGCCTCGCGCGCGGCGAATCGTTCGACGCGGCGTTTTACGCCGAGACCGGCGAATCGGTGAACGAGGCGGCCGCGCATGCCTGGCGCATGTATCGCGGCATCCGGTGGGTGCCGGTCCTCGCAAGTTCGACCGGCGCCTGGGGATTCATCCTCGCGCTCGCATTTGTCGCGTTCGTCGTGCGCAAGATTCGCCGGAAGCGCAAGCGGTGGGAGGAGGATGACGACGACGAAGAGCCGCTGGATCCTGACGACGACATCGTCGTGCACTAAGTTCTGAGGCCTGAAACGCCGAACTACGAACTCCGAACTACGAACAGGATTGGTCGGAGGCGCTCTTTTCAGTTCACAGTTCATAGTTCGGAGTTCGGAGTTCACAGTTCACAGTTCGGAGTTCGGAGTTCATAGTTCGGAGTTTCTGCGTCCCTACACCCCGAACTGACGCAGATGGTGGTCAGTGTGCCGGTACGCGAGGACGCCATAGGCGCGGGCGGACAGGCGGCCGAACAGCGGATGCAGCGGCCACTCGGTGCGGGCGTGATGCGAGGCGAAGGTCGCGATCGCCTGCTCGAGCCGCGCGATCTCCTCGTCCCACCTCCCGGGCGCACGCGCAAGGAGCACGCGCGCCGTCGGGACGTTCTTCGGCATCGGCATCAGATAGACGATTGCTTGCTTCAGTGGAGGGTAGAGCAGCGGCGTCCGCTTGACCTCGCACTGCAGATCACCGCAATACAGCGCAAGGGCGTCGGTCGCGTGCACGACCATCTGCGGACATGTGAACCGTCCCCACCGCGCCGGCGCGTCGGGACGAAGGGACCGGATCCGCGTCAGCAGCTCCTGCTGCCGCCGCGGATCCCAGAGCGTCTTCACGAGCGTGAACTCAACCCTGTGAGTACTTGGTCAGCAGCTCGATCAGATCCGAGGCGGACCGGGGCGGAGCGACCTTGCCGCCCTCGATGATCTCCCTCGTCGTCCACTTGCGGCCGTACATCTCGTTGTTCTCGTCGAGGTCCTGGCGGATCGTTGCGCCGGTCAACGCGAGCCCCGCGAACACGCCGCGCGAGCGCGAGTAGGAGAGGATCTTCGCCCGCATCGTCGCGTCGGTCTGGGCCGTGGTGCTGCGGCCGACCGGTCCGGCCGCGACGTCGGCGTCGCCCCCGAGTGTGAAGCGGCTGCTGAGGATGCCCTGCACGCTGCGGGGATCCATCAGCAGCATCACCACGTCGGTCTCGGAGGCGCCGATCTGAAAGCCGAAGCTGCCGCCCTCGATCCGCAGCGCCGCCGGCGCGCCCCACGCGTTCGTCTCGGCGTCCCGGCAGACCAGAAAGCCGCGTCCATACTTGCCGCCGATGATGAGTCCGGCCTTCTTCAGGCCGGGGACGATGACGACGCAGTGCGCCTTCTTCAGCAGGTCAGTGGGGATCCCCTTGTCGGGCGCGCTCATGATTTCCTTGAGGACCGTCGTCGATTCCGCCAGCCGTTCGGCCGCGGTCTCGGCCTGCACCGGTCCGCCGAACGCAATCAGCGCAAGGATCACCCCACACGCGACGTGCAAGATTCTCACTCTCGATGCCATCGGCTTCATGCGCTCTCCTCGCCTCGACTATAACCCGCCTCCGCGCTGGCGCGCTTCGGCGAGGCAGGCTCTGCCTTCCTGCCCGTGGCATAGGGTTCCAGAAGGTTCCAGGAGGTTCTCGAAGGTTCCAGCGGTTCCAGGTGGTTCCGGGTTCGCACGCCGCACGCCGCACGTCGCACGCCGCACGCCGCACGCCGCACGTCGCACGTCGCACGCCGCACGCCGCACGTCGCACGTCGCACGTCGCACGCCGAAGCCGCGCCCGTGATACCGTTACCGTCACCCGATCGCAGTTCAGGAGGACGATCTTGACAATAGGGCAATTTCTGCGCGCCGCGTGCGTGGCCGCCGTGGGTGGGGCTTACGTGGCCGCCGGCGGGGGCGCGCCGCTCTCGGCAGCGGACTACACGCGGTACCACACCTACGAGGAGCTGACGACGGCGCTGCGCGACCTGGCGAAGTCGCACGCGAACCTCGCAAAGCTCGTCGAAATCGCGAAGACGCGCGAAGGACGGACCGTCTGGGCGATCGAGATCGCCAATCCTGCCGGTACGCCGCTCGCCGAGCGCCCCGCGCTGCTCATCGCGGGGAATCTCGAAGGGGACCAGGTGATCGGCAGCGAACTCGCGCTCTACATTGCCGAGAACCTGCTGACCGGCTACGCCTCCAATCCCACGATCAGGCAGCGCCTCGACTCCCACGTCTTCTACATCGTTCCGCGCGTGAATGCG
>DASWVN010000243.1:0-39471 GCA_036401215.1 Vicinamibacterales bacterium
ATCAGGTTCGGGCGTGGCAAAACTGCAGTCGGTGAAATCGGGAACTTCGATGTCGAAGCCGAGCGTGCTCTGCGGCATCCCGCGGCCACCGGGACCGTGACAACTGAGACAGGCGGAGTCATACAGGGCCTTGCCCCTGGCATGCTCCTCCTGGTTGCCGGTCGACTGCCGGGCTGACTGGATGCCGTCCGACGCCGACAGTACGGCAGCGATCCACGCGCTCGTACTGAATGCAAGAGCCGCAGCAACAGCGCGGCGATAACGTTTCAGCTTGATCAACGTATGCGCACCCGTGAATTACCCGTAAGCCGGGGTCATGTCATCGGGCGGAAGCCTACCACACGCGCAAAGGAGGGATGACGATCGCGGCGAACTTGCGACGCGTCTCACTTGCGGGCGGCGTTCACTGCAGTTCTGCTTTGGCCCTTTCGATGCGCGCGAGCAGCGCCGGCGTGGCAGGAGATGCCGGAAGCCGTGCCACGGAATCGAAGGCTTCGCGATACCACTTGATCCAGGCCGCGATCACCTGTTCCTCGATCTTCTGAGCGGCCGCGCGGTCACGCGCCTTCGCGATCAGCGCAGGGCCCTGGCGGCGCTCGAGCGCGAGACGGGCGCGGGCCGCATCCTCCAACAGATCCATCACCGCCATCGCATCGTCCTCACTCGCGGCCGCCAACACGTATGCGGACGTCGCGACGGCGAGCGCGACGTTGGCCATCTCCGACGCACTGACCTTGTCGATGGTGTCCTGGTTCGTGTGATAGAAGCGGTCGGTGAAATGCCAGTTCAGAAGCGAGGGCACACCGGCGTTCCCAAACACCGTGTGGTCGCTGCCTCCCTCGTACGGGTTCGTCCGCACGACCCACCCGGTGTCGCGCGCGCGGCGATTGGCACTGGCGAGGTGCAGGTCGTTCAGCAGGCTTCCTTTCAAGCTCTCGAGCGGCACCCTGGAGGCTCCCCACTCGCTGTGAGGATCGGATGGACGAGGCCAGACGGCTGAAGGGTCCGCCTGCTTCTCGATGAGGAACGTGCCACCGGTCTTCGCGGTGTCTTCGCCGGTCATGTCCATCGAGAACATGTACTGGACGGTTTTCGCGCGCGCCGGATCGGCCGCCAGCCACTCGCGGCTGCCGCGGATCTCGTCGAGCCACAGGAACGTGATCGTCCGCTCGGGTCGAGGGATGGCGCCGCGCGCGATGGCCTCGTGAAGCGCCGCTGCCAACCCGTACAGGGTTGCGCAGCCGCTCGCGTTGTCGTTCGCGCCCGGTTCCTGCACATGGGCGGCGATCACGATCCGTTCGTCGGGACGGGTGCGCCCCGGGATCTCCGCCATCAGCGTCCGGGTCGGACCGCTGTAGAAGCTCGATTGGATCTGTACCCTTACGCGGGTGTCGGGATCCCGTTTCAACGCTTCACGCAACCGGTTCGCGCTCCGCCAGCTGGCCTTGAAGCCGAAGGCGTTCCGCTCTTCGTCATAGGGGACGCTGCCCCACTGGAACACATCCTTGTGAGCCTCGTCCATCTTCGCGGGATCGGAGGGGCGGATGTATGAAGCGATCTGCGTCGAGATCACCCCGGCAGCGCCACGGTTTCGAACCGCCTCACGCCAGAGGGCGCCGAGCGACCCATCGCCGAGGACGACGGACTCCTTGACGGCCTTGTTCTCGAAATCCGCGGGACGCCCGGCCCCTGCGTCCACGAGGCGGGCCGCCAGCCCTTCGCGAGGCGTGCTGAACGAGTTGATGGCGAGCGAGACACGATCCCGTTCCTTCGAGAGCACCGGATTCTCGTCACCGGCGATCCAGAGCGAGCCGACGGTGTAGTCCCATCCCCTGCCGCCGCCGGCGAACTCCTCGACCCGCACGACGGGCAGCTTCGCGCGCGTCAATCGATCGCGGATGTGGTCGATCGACGCGTTGAACCCGGGATTCGCCGCGATCCGCCAGTACTGCTGCATGAACTCGACGATGTCCATCGCGGCCGTCCCGTCGAAGCGATCGAGCATCGCTTGATACGCCCGCTCGGCCGTGGGCGGGATCGTGGCCGCGGCGGCAGTCTGCGTGCGCGGGGCTGCCTGCGCGCACACGCACAGGACGGCGAGGGCGAGAAGGGCAACGGGTCTCATGCGGCTGGCGTCAACGGGAGGGCGGTGAAGTCCAGGAGGACCTCCACGCCGGATGCCTCACGGTCGATTGGGGACGCCCGGCGTGCCGGACACGTGACCACCGCGCCCCTCTCCTTCACCGCGTCGTAGTAGTCCGGCGCGATCTCCGGCGCCACGTAGCCGATCTTCTCTCCATTGGCGAGCACCGCAATCGCGTGCAGGAAGTAGCGATTCTCCGGTTCCACCGCGAGCGTCACGGAGAAGGCATTCGGCAGGTTCCGCAGCCGCTCACGATAGGCCACCCCGGCAACCATCGGGATGCGTGAAAGAATGTCTCTGGCCATGGAGGAATCATACTTCCGCGACGTCGCTCGACGGTTGAAGGAGGCGCAGCGCATCACCGCGATCACAGGCGCTGGCGTCTCGGCGGCGCGCGGCGTGCCGGCTTTTCGCGGCACGGATGGCCTCTGGCGCTCCCACCGTTCGGAGGACCTTGCCACGCCTCAGGCGTTCCGCCGCGATCCGCGGCTCGTGTGGGAATGGTACGACGCAGAAACTCCGAACTACGAACGCCGAACGACGAACTCTGAACTACGCACCCCGATGGTTACAGAGTTCATAGTTCGGAGTTCATAGTTCGCCGTTTCACGCGCTACAGCCTCGGGAGCGTGACCTCGAGCTGTTTCAGGTATTTGCCCTTCTTGTCGGCATACGAGACTTCGCACATCTCGTCGCTCTGGAAGAACAGGACCTGCGCGATCCCCTCGTTGGCGTAGACCTTGGCGGGAAGCGGCGTCGTGTTCGAGATCTCGAGCGTCGCCGTGCCCTCCCACTCCGGCTCGAACGGCGTGACGTTCACGATGATCCCGCAGCGCGCGTAGGTGGACTTGCCGAGACACACGGTGAGCACGTCGCGCGGGATGCGGAAGTATTCGACCGTACGCGCCAGCGCGAACGAATTCGGCGGGACGATGATCGTGTCGGCCTTGATGTCGACGAACGACCTGGGATCGAAGTTCTTGGGGTCGATCATCGCGTTGTTCACGTTCGTGAACACCTTGAATTCGTCGGCGACGCGGATGTCGTAGCCGTATGACGACAGCCCGTACGAAATCACGCCGGCCCGCACCTGCCGGTCCTCGAACGGCTCGATCATCTTGTGCTCGAGCGCCATCCGCTTGATCCACTTGTCGGACTTGATCGCCATCAACTCACCGCCGGAAAAGATAGAAAAGGAGCGTGAGAATGATACTCAGCACGATCGACGTGACGATCGGGAAATGGAACGTGACGTTGTCGCGCCGATACGAAATGTCGCCGGGCAGGCGCCCGAGCGGCACGCCCATGGAGATGAGCAGGCCGATCGCGGCGATCACCAGCCCGACGACGATGAGGATCTTGCCCACGCGTCAGCGCGCGAATTCGATCCCCGGGAAGAAGTAGCCGAGTTCGAACGCCGCGGTCTCCGGCGCATCGGAGCCGTGGGTCGCGTTGTGTTCGATCGACGCGCCAAACTCCTTGCGCAATGTGCCCGGGTCGGCCTTGGCCGGATCGGTCGCCCCCATCAGCGTGCGCCACTTCTTGATGGCGTCCTCGGCTTCGAGCGCCATGACCACGCACGGTCCGGACGACATGAAATTGATCAGGCTGGCGAAGAACGGGCGTTCCTTGTGGACGGCATAGAAGCCTTCGGCCTGTTTCACCGTCAGGTGGCGCATTTGCATGGCCCGGATAGTGAACCCGGCCTCCTCGATCCTCTGGATGATCCTGCCGGTGTGACGCGCCTTGACCGCGTCCGGCTTGATGATGGCAAACGTCATTTCCATAAGAGATCGATTATATGCGAGCCCAACAGGCCGAACTGCCAACTCCCAACTTCCAAGGGCCAACTACCAAAGGCCAACTCCCACCGGCCAAGGCACAGGCCAACCGTCCTGGCGTCTGGATTTGGGCCTTGGTAGTTGGCAGTTGGAAATTTGGGAGTTGAGACCTGGCAGTCGGGAGTTCGACTACTTGAGCGACTCCATGATGCTGTCGAGCGCCTCGCGTCCGGGACGGACCCGTTCCATCGGCAGCGTCGCCAGCGGCTCGTCGACCAGGTTCAACAGCGTCGTGAAATCGTGTTTGGCCGGCTCGACGTAGAGAACACCGGTCGCGAACTCTCCGCGTTCCTGCGCTTCGCGGCTCAACTTGAGCGCCTTCGCCTTGTTCGTGGGATCGTAGTCCTCGGCCACCTTCTTCAGGATCAGGCGCGAACCGTCGTGCATCCTGACCTCCGTCGACGTGCCCGGCTCGTACTCGACCGAGATGTCCTCGAAGTAGGGGACGAAGCTGATGTCGCCGACGACCTCGTCGTGTTCCTTCACGTACGAATAGCTCTTCGTGGAGCCCTCGTGGTCGTTGAACGTCACACAGGGGGAGATCACGTCGATCATCGCCGTTCCACGATGGCTGAGCGCCGCCTTCAAAATCGTCAGCAGCTGCTTCTTGTCCCCCGAGAACGAACGCGCCACGAACGACGCTCCCAGCTCGATGGCCAGCGTGCACGTGTCGATCGGCGGCAGGTCGTTGACGACACCGTTCTTCAGCACGGAGCCGAGGTCGGCCGTCGGCGAGAATTGCCCCTTGGTGAGCCCGTAGCAGCCGTTGTCTTCGATGATGTAAATCAGCGGGACGTTGCGCCTCATGAGGTGGACGAACTGGCCGATCCCGATGGCTCCCGTGTCGCCATCCCCGCTCACGCCGATCGCGATCAGCTGCTTGTTGGCGAGCAGCGCCCCGGTGGCCACCGAGGGCATGCGTCCGTGCACCGAGTTGAACCCGTGCGCGACCCCGAGGAAATACGCGGGACTCTTGCTCGAGCACCCGATCCCCGACATCTTGATGACCTGGCGCGGATCGACGCCCATTTCGAAGAAGGCGTCGATGATCCGTTCGGAGATCGCGTTGTGCCCGCAGCCGGCGCACAGCGTGGTCTTGCCGCCGCGATAGGGTTGCATCTCGAGGCCGATGCGGTTGATCTTCTTGCCGGGGACGGATGTGGGAGTAGACATAATCAAATCGCCGGCGCCCCAGAAAGGGGCGCCCTACGTACGTGGGGCGGGGCTTCATGCCCCGCCACGGTCAATCAGGTTTGCGCGAGCAGTTCGCTGCTCTTGACGCCTTCCTGCGCGACGATCTCGTCGGTCACCGACCGCGCATCGACCGGTAACCCGTTGAAATGGCGGACGCTGCGAAGCCTCATCGAGAGGACGGGATCGAGTTCCATCCGCAGCAGCGCCAGCATCTGCGCGTCCCGGTTCTGCTCGACGACGTAGACCCGCTCGTGACGGTGAATGAACTCCTGGACGTCGTCGGTAAACGGATACGCGCGGAGGCGCAGGTACGAGGTGCGGATGCCCTTTTCCTGCTCGAGCTGGTCCCGGCTCTCTTCGATCGCGAAATGGGTCGTGCCATAGGCGATGATCCCGACCTGCGCGTCTGGGACCACGTCGATCACCGGCTGCGGGACGTAGCGTTTGGCCGTTTCGAACTTCCGGGCGAGACGCTGGACGTTGTTGACATAGTCGTCCGGCCGCTCGCTGTACTGCCCGCGTTCGTTGTGTCCCGAGCCGCGGGTGAAGTAGGCAGGCATGCCGTCGCCGGGGATCGTCCGGTAGGGGATGCCGTCCCCGTCGACGTCCTTGTAGCGTCCGAACTCGCCGATCTTCTCGAGGGTCGCCGCGTCGAGCAGCTTGCCGCGGTCAAGCTCCCTGGTCGGATACTCGAACGGCTTCGACATCCACGTGTTCATCCCGAGGTCGAGGTCGCTGAGCACGAAGACGAGCGTCTGGAACCGTTCGGCGAGGTCGAACGCGTCCATCGAAATCGTGTAGCACTCCTCCACCGTCGCGGGCAGCAGCATGATCTGCTTCGTGTCGCCGTGGGACAGCGTCGCGACGCTCAGGATGTCGCCCTGGGCGGTTCGCGTCGGCAGCCCCGTCGACGGCCCGACGCGCTGGATGTCGAACACCACGCCGGGCACTTCGGCGTAGTAGGCCAACCCGGCGAACTCGCTCATCAGCGAGATGCCCGGGCCGGACGTCGACGTCATCGCCCGTGCGCCCGCCCATCCGGCGCCCACCACCATGCCGACCGCCGCGATCTCGTCTTCCGCCTGAACGACGGCAAAGGTCGCCTTACCTGTCTCCTTGTCCATCCGGTATTTCTTCAAATACCCGATGAGCGTTTCCGGCAGCGACGAGGACGGCGTGATCGGATACCAGGCCACGATGGTGACCCCGGCCATCATGCAGCCGAGGGCCGCGGCCGCGTTCCCCTCCATCAGGATCTGGCCCTGGGTCTTGGTCATCGGCGCGACGACGTAGGGATCGCGCTTCTGGAGGTTTTCGGCCGCGAACGTCTTCCCCGCCTCGAGCGCGGCCAGGTTCAGTTCGATGGCCTTCTGCTTCTTCCCGAGCTGCCGCCGCAGCGCGTGCTCCATCTGCGCGAGATCGATCTCGAGCAGGTGCGAGAGCACGCCGTCGTAGATCATGTTCTTCACGAGGCGGCGGAGCTTCGCGTCCTTGCAGACTTCCGCGACGAGCTTGTCGAAGGGGACGGGATAGAACACCAGGTCCTGCCGCAGCTCGTTCAGCTTCAGCGGCTCGTCATAGACGACCGCCGCGCCGGGATCGAGCGCCAGCACGTCCTCCCTGGCGGTTTCGGCGTTCATCGCCACCAGGAAGTCGATCTCCTTCTTGCGCGCGAGGTATCCGTCTTTGTTGGCTCGAATCGTGTACCAGGTCGGCAGGCCGGCGATGTTCGAGGGGAACAGGTTCTTGCCGGAGACGGGGATCCCCATCTGGAAGATGGAGCGCAACAGAACGAGGTTGGCGGTCTGACTGCCGGATCCGTTGACTGTGGCGACCTGAATGCTGAAGTCGTTGACGATGCGCCGGGCAGGCCCGGCGTCAGTCGTAGTCATTACAATCCTTCGGAAATGACCAGAATCAAGTGAATTCGTTCAAATTATAGCGCGCCCTGCACAGCCTGGCCGATATCGGCCGGGCTCTTCACCACCGTGACGCCGGCAGCCGTGAGCGCGTCCATCTTTTCGGCGGCCGTCCCCTTGCCGCCCGAGATGATGGCCCCCGCGTGCCCCATTCGCCGCCCCGGCGGCGCGGTCTGACCGGCGATGAAGCCGACGACCGGCTTTTTGAAGTGCTCGCGGATCCACTCGGCGGCCTCCTGTTCGGCGGAACCGCCGATTTCGCCGATCATGACGACCGCTTCGGTCTGCGGATCGTCGGCAAACAGCTTCAGCGCGTCGATGAACGACGTGCCGATGAGGGGGTCGCCGCCGATCCCGATACAGGTGGTCTGCCCGAGCCCCAGCTTCGTGAGCTGGTGGATCGCCTCGTAGGTCAGCGTGCCGCTCTTCGACACGATCCCGACGCGCCCCTCTTTGCAGATATGCCCCGGAATGATGCCGGCCTTGGCCTGCCCGGCGGTAATGAGACCGGGGCAATTCGGGCCGATCAGCCGCGTGTTCGACTCGCGGAGGATGGCCATGGCCTTCATCATGTCGAGGACCGGGATCCCCTCGGTGATGCAGACGGCGAGCGGCACCTGCGCGTCGGCCGCTTCGAGGATCGCGTCGGCCGCAAACGGCGGTGGTACGAAGATCACGGTGGCGTTGGCGCCGGTCTCCCGCACCGCATCCGCCACCGTGTTGAACACCGGCCAGCCCTCATGCGTCGTCCCCCCCTTGCCGGGGGTGACGCCGCCGACGACCTGCGTGCCGTAGGCCTGGGCCTGTTTCGCGTGGAATGTGCCTTCACGTCCCGTGATTCCCTGGACGATGAGGCGAGTGTTTCTGTCGATCAATACAGCCATGCAAGTCCCGCTTGACGAAATTAAGTCACAAAGGCCAAAAAGCCGTCGGCGCGTTCAGCCTCCCAGCGCTACGACCTTTTCTGCCCCCTCGCTCATCGTGTCGGCGGTCGTGAAATTCAGGCCGCTGTCCCGGAGCATCTGCTTGCCTTTCTCGACGTTGGTGCCTTCCATGCGGATGACGATCGGCACCGGCACGCCGAGGTCCTTCACCGCCGCGATGACCCCTTCGGCGAGGATGTCGCAGCGGAGGATGCCGCCGAAGATATTGATGAACACCGCCTTGACGTTCTTGTCGGACATCAGGATGCGGAAGGCGTTCTTGATCTGCTCGGCATTGGCGCCGCCGCCGACGTCGAGAAAGTTCGCCGGCTCCCCGCCGGCGAGCTTGATGATGTCCATCGTCGCCATGGCGAGGCCGGCGCCGTTGACCATGCAGCCGATCGTGCCGTCAAGCTTGATGTAGTTGAGCGAGTATTTCGAGGCCTCGACTTCGAGCGGCGCTTCTTCGGCCAGGTCGCGCAGTTCCTTGATGTCGGGGTGCCGATAGAGGGCGTTGTCGTCGAAATTGAGCTTGGCATCGAGGGCGAGGAGGTTCCCCTCCTCGGTCACGATCAGCGGGTTGATCTCGATCAGTGAGGCGTCGGTGGCCTTGAACGCCTCCCAGATCGACATCATCAGCTTCCCCGCCTGGCCCACCTGCGGGCCTTCGAGGCCGAGTGCAAAGGCGAGCTGCCGCGTCTGGAACGGGCTCAAACCCGCGGTCGGGTGAATGAACACCTTGTGGATCTTCTCGGGGGTCTCTTCGGCGACCTTCTCGATCTCGACCCCGCCCTCCTGGCTGACCATCAGCACGGGCCGCTCGGTTGAGCGGTCGATGAGGATCGCCAGATACAGTTCGCGCTTGATCCTGAGGCCCTGCTCGATGAGCACGCGGCTGACGACCTGCCCTTCCGGACCGGTCTGGTAGGTCACCAGCTTCATGCCGAGCATCTTCTTCGCCGCGGCTTCGGCCTCGTCGGCGTTCTTGACCACCTTCACGCCGCCGCCAAGCCGCTTGGCGACCTCGCGCGCGGCCGGCGCCTCGAATACGACTTCCCCCTGCGGCACGGGGACGCCGTAGCGCGCCAGGATGGCTTTCCCTTGATACTCGTGAATTTTCATGATGTAGGAGTGCGCGGCCGACAGGCGCGCAACCGGACAATTCTCTCTCACAGACTCGCGGTGACGCAAGGGATCCCCGCGTTGCGTCATGCGCCCGGCGCACGCGATCCATCCCGCGCACGCATGGCGCGTAGCAATTCGTGGAGATGTACGGCTACAATCTGAACGTTTGTCCTCTTCGGAGTTTCGCGCCCTTATGCCATCTCGCTTCCGCCGCGTCTTTTCCTCAACGGTCGGCACCAAGCTGCTGATGGGACTGACAGGCGTCGCTCTGTTCGCCTACATGGTCCTCCACCTGGCCGGCAATGCGCTGATCTTTGCCGGCGTGGACGTCTTCAACGAGTACTCGCACACGCTGGTTTCGAATCCGCTGATCATCCCGATCGAGATCGGGCTGGCGCTCATCTTCATCCTGCACATCTACAAGGCGATCACGAACTGGTCCGCGAACCGCGCGGCCAGGCCGGCCGGATACATGCAGAAAGAGCGCGCCGGGCACACCAGCCGCAAGACCCTCTCGTCGTCGACGATGATCTGGTCCGGCCTGGTGGTCCTGGTGTTCGTGATCATCCACGTGAAACAGTTCCGGTTCGGGTCCTGGTACCTGGTCACCGATTCCACGGTCCGCGATCTGGCCCGGACGGAGATCGAGATCTTCCAGAATCCGCTCTGGGTCGTCCTCTACGTGGTTGCGACGCTGCTCGTCGGCCTGCACCTGCGTCACGGATTCGCAAGCGCGTTCCAGTCGCTCGGGCTCGACCATCCGACGTATACGCGCAGGCTGACGGCAGTCAGCCTCTTCTTCGCGCTGCTGATCGGTGTCGGCCTCGCGATCATCCCGATCTGGGTCTACTTCACGTACTGATACCTATGCCGCTCGACGCCAGAATCCCCGGCGGTCCGCTCGCTGAGAAATGGGACCGCCATCGCTTCGAATCGAAACTCGTCAACCCGGCGAACCGCCGCAAGTACACGATCATCATCGTCGGAACCGGCCTCGCCGGCGCCTCCGCCGCGTCGTCGCTGGGAGAACTCGGCTACAACGTCCTGAGCTTCTGCATCCAGGACAGCCCCCGGCGTGCGCACAGCATTGCCGCCCAGGGAGGCATCAACGCCGCCAAGAACTACCAGAACGACGGCGACAGCATCGAGCGGCTCTTCTACGACACGGTCAAGGGGGGCGACTACCGTTCCCGTGAAGCGAACGTCTACCGGCTCGCGCAGCTGAGCGTGAACATCATCGACCAGTGCGTGGCCCAGGGGGTGCCGTTCGCCCGCGAGTACGGCGGCCTGCTCGACAACCGGTCGTTCGGCGGCGCGCAGGTCTCGCGGACCTTTTACGCCCGCGGCCAGACGGGCCAGCAGCTCCTGCTCGGCGCCTATCAATCGATGATGCGGCAGGTCGAGCGCGGCACGGTCACGTCGCTCCCCAACCGCGAGATGCTGGACCTGGTTCTCGTCAACGGCCAGGCGCGCGGGATCGTGGTCCGCAACCTCATGACCGGGGCGATCGAGCGCTACGCCGGCCACGCCGTCCTGCTCTGCACCGGCGGCTACGGGACCGCCTACTACCTGTCGACCAACGCGGTGAACTCGAACGTCACCGCCGCGTGGCGCGCGCACAAGCGCGGGGCCTTCTTCGCGAACCCCTGCTATACCCAGATCCACCCGACGTGCATCCCGGTTTCCGGAACGCACCAGTCGAAGCTCACGCTCATGAGCGAGAGCCTGCGGAACGACGGCCGGGTATGGGTTCCCAAAAATCCCGGCGACAAGCGGCCGCCCGAGCAAATACCCGAAGCGGAACGCGACTACTACCTCGAACGCCGGTATCCGAGCTTCGGCAACCTCGTCCCCCGCGACGTGGCGTCCCGCAATGCCAAGGCGGTGTGCGACGAAGGACGGGGCGTCGGCGAGAGCGGCCTCGCGGTCTACCTGGATTTTTCGGATGCGATCCGGCGGCTCGGTCCGGACGTGATCCGCGGACGGTACGGAAACCTCTTCGACATGTACACGAAGATTACCGACGAGGACCCGTACAAGGTGCCGATGCGGATCTATCCGGCCATCCACTACACGATGGGCGGGCTCTGGGTCGACTACAACCTGATGAGCACGATCCCCGGGCTGCACGTCCTCGGCGAGGCGAATTTCTCCGATCACGGGGCGAACCGTCTCGGCGCGAGCGCGCTCATGCAGGGGCTGGCCGACGGCTACTTCGTCATCCCCTACACGCTGGCCCACTACCTGGGGAGCACGTCTCTCCCGGCGGTCAGCACCGACCACGACGCCTTCAACGAGGCGGAGGCGGCCGTCCAGGAACGGATCGACACGCTGCTCGCGGTGAAGGGCTCGAAAACGCCACGGCAGCTGCATCGTGAACTCGGCGCGCTGCTGTGGGACGACGTGGGGATGGCCCGCAACGACGCGGACCTGCGCCAGGCGCTGGAGCGGATTCCGCAGCTCCGTGAGGAGTTCTGGCAGAACGTCAGCGTCCCGGGTCCCAAGAACAACCTGAACAAGAACCTCGAATACGCCGGGCGTGTCGCCGATTACCTCGAGTTCGCCGAGGTGCTGACGCTCGACGCGCTTCACCGGACGGAGTCGTGCGGAGGCCACTTCCGCGAAGAGAGCCAGACCCCTGATGGCGAAGCGCTCCGCGACGACGAGAACTTCTCGTACGTCGCCGCATGGGAGTTTCAGGGCGTGGGGCAGCCGCCGGTGCTCCACCAGGAACACCTCACGTTCGAATACGTGAAGCCAAGCCAGAGGAGTTACAAATAAAACGTCGAACGATGAACTCCGACCTATGAACGGAGTTCGCAGTTCGGAGTTCGCAGTTCGGCGTTTCACGGGTCCAATATGCGAATCTTCCTGAAAGTCTGGCGCCAGTCGAGCCCGAGCGCTCACGGCGAGTTCGTCGACTACACGGCCGAGGACGTGTCGCCCGACATGTCATTCCTCGAAATGCTCGACGTCGTCAACGAGGACCTGATCGCGAAGGGACAGGATCCGATCGCCTTCGATTCGGACTGTCGCGAAGGGATCTGCGGCACCTGCGGTTTCATGGTGAGCGGCATCCCTCACGGCCCGGATCCCGGCACGACGATCTGCCAGCTCCACATGCGGCGTTTCAAGGACAACGACCGGCTGGTGCTCGAGCCCTGGCGCGCGAAGGCGTTTCCGGTCATCAAGGACCTCGTCGTCGATCGCAGCGCATTCGACCGGATCATCCAGGCCGGCGGCTACACGTCGGTGAACGTCGGCGGGGCGCAGGACGGCAACGCGATCCTCGTGCCGAAGACGGCGGCCGACAAGGCGATGGACTCGGCCGCGTGCATCGGCTGCGGCGCGTGCGTGGCGGCGTGCAAGAACGCGTCGGCGGTGCTGTTCACGTCGGCCAAGATTGCCCACCTCGCGCTCCTTCCGCAGGGGCAGCCCGAACGTGCCGCCCGCGTGGTCGCAATGGTGGACCGTCACGATGCCGAGGGCTTCGGCAGCTGTTCGAACGAAGGGGAATGCGAGGCGGTCTGCCCGAAGGAGATCCCGATCACCAACATCGCCCGGATGAACCGCGAGTACTTCCGGGCGATGCTGGTCAATCGTGACTGAACTCTAAGGCTCAGCGCGTGAAGGTGACCGCTGAGCTCCGTGCGCTCGTGGTGCTGTTCTTCGCAACCACTGTGGCCACGTAGTCGCCCGCCGGCAGCCCCTGGAAGAACGTCGGCATGTCCACGACAATGTCACCGGCCGCGTTCGGCGCCGGCTTTCCAAGATTCGACGTCGCCATCGCTGTCGAGGAGCCGGGCGTCTGACCAGCCTTGTGGATCTCCAGCACATATTGCGACACCGACGAGTGCGTCGTGCTGGCCGCAAAGGCCACTCCCGTTGGCGCGGGCGCCGGCTGTGTCTGCGACGCCGAAACCGTCACATTGATCGTTCCGGACACCGTGCTGGCCCCGGCATTGTCGTACGCGACGGCCGTGATGGCGTAGCTGCCCTCCTGCAACGTTCCGGCAACGCTGAACGGGGCCGACGTATCCTTTCCGACCAGCGTCCCGTTTGCGTAGAACTCCACCGAGGTCACGGTACCGTCGGAATCGGCGGCTGACGCCGTGAGCGTCACGCTGGCGGGCGCCGTGTAGGTCGCGCCATCGGCCGGGGCGGTCAGCATCACCGTCGGCGGCTTGTTCGACGGGGTGCTGGCCTGCACGACCTTAAAGCCGTCCACCACGACCGTGGTGGCGGCCGAAACGGTATCGCTGGTCACGGCGATCCCGACGAATGCGGTCGTGTTCATCTGCACGGTCCTCGTGCCCATGTACTTCCAATTCACGCCGTCAGCGGACTGATACGCCGTAAACGATGTGCCCTTTCGAACGAGCCTGACCCAGCCCGGGAGAGGACCAGAACCCGCGCTGATCTTGTGAGAGCGAGATCCGGTGTTCGGGCGGGATTGCAGGGCGTAGTTCTTCGCGGCCGTCACCACGGCGAACGCATGCGACGAGTCGTTTGCCAGCGATTCCCGGATCATGACGCCAGCCTTCGCGCTGGGATCGACGTTGGTGATCGAGCGGACCCTGGCGATCACCTCGACGTCGCCGTCGACCGGCTGATACACGAAGTGGAACTCATCGGCCGGATCCCAGATGTCCGAACCGGCCGCCTTGATGGTGTACTGCCCGCCCGAGAACGAGACGCTCCCGGCGATGGCCGGTGACCCGACGTCGCCGCTCGTCTGTCCGGCGGGAAGCTGAGACGAAGGGGGCGGCGTCATCGGCGACCCGTTCAGGCTGATGCTCGACACGTCGGTGGTAGCGGTGATCGCCGGGTCAGTGCTGACTGCGGCGATCCCGACATAGACCGAGTTCCCCATCGAGATCGTCTCACTGCCGATCGTCTGCCAGGAGGATCCGTCCACCGAGGTATAGCTGGTCACGCGGGAGCCCGAACGCACCAGCCTGACCCAGCGCGGACTCTGGCCGCCCACGGCGTTCGACTTGCTCCCCCCGCCTGTCGCCCGCCGCCTCTGGAACGTCACCCCTTTCCCCTGCGACACCATGGCCGTCGCAAACGATGCGTCCTCGGCCAGGCTCCCGCGGATGCTCAGGCCCGCCTTTGCCTCAGCGGCCGACGACGAGATGGCGTCGACGCGCGCGCTGATATCGAGATCACCGGATACCGTCATGTAGATGAAATGCAGTTCATCACGCAGGTACCCCATTCCGTCCGATGCCGTGACGATCCGAAAAACACCGTTCTGATGAGTGCTGGTACTGGGCGTTGCCGGACTCCCGATATCGGTGGCGGTCCACTGAGAAGGGAGCGACTGTGCGTTGGCGCTATGAAGGACCGAAAAAAGACACACTACCGTCCAAGCGGCAACAGCCGCCACTTTGTTCTGTTTCATTTGAGCCTGATTCCTACCGAGTGATTAGAAGGAACAACTCGTTGGTTGTTGCGATGTTCCAGAACAGAGCAAACGGCCTGCCGAGTTTCCAAAATTCTGAAGTCACGAACTGCGAAGGAATACGAGAGGAAGACTTCACGGCGGGGGACGAGAGGCGGGACGAAGCGTGTAATCGTGTAATTCGGTTTACATGGTAGTCAGTCCGAGCGGCCACGAATCAGGCAACGAATCAAAAAGGCCGGACGACGAGAGATGAACTCCCGCCTCCGGCCCTCGAGTGAATGCGATAGGACTCTATGCGACGTTGTCAGACTCGAATGACGTCGGTCAGTTCCTTCACGGCGGCCGCTGATTTCTTCAGCGCGGCATCCTCGTCCGCCGTCAGCTTGATCTCGATGATCTGTTCGACGCCGCGCGCGCCCAACTTGATCGGAACGCCCACGAAAAGATCGTTGATTCCATACTCCCCCTGCAGGAACACCGAGCAGGGCACGATCTTCTTCTTGTCTTTCAGGATGATCTCGACCATCTCGGCGGCCGCGGATCCTGGGGCGTACCAGGCGCTCGTCCCTACGAGCTTGGTGATCTCGGCGCCGCCGTTTGCGGTCCGCTCGCTGATCGCCTTGATCTTCTCCGGGGTCATTCCGGGGTAGTCGGGAAGCGGAATCCCGGCGATGGTCGAATACCGCGCGAGCGGCACCATCGTGTCGCCGTGCCCGCCGAGGACGAACGCGTGGATGTTCTCGACCGACACCCCGGTCTCCATCGCGATGAACGCCCGCATCCGGGCCGAATCGAGCACGCCGGCCATGCCGATGACCCGCTCCCGCGGAAAACCGCTCAGCCGGTAGACCGCCTGGCACATCGCATCGAGCGGATTGGCCACCGGCACGATGATCGTGTTCGGCGAGTGCTTGACGATCTGCTCGGTGACCGACTGCATGATCTTGTAGTTCACGTTGAGCAGATCGTCGCGGCTCATCCCCGGCTTGCGCGGGACGCCGGACGTGATCACCACGACATCCGAGCCGGCGGTCTGGGCCCAGCCTTCGTCGTTGGCGCCGTAGCCCACGACGCGCGAGTCGGAGCCCTCGATCGGGCACGCTTCGAGCATATCGAGCGCAATGCCGGCAGCCTTCTGGTCCGCGATGTCGATGATGACGACGTCGGCCAGCTCCTTGTCGGCCACCGCCCGGGCGACCGTCGCGCCGACGTTGCCGGCGCCCCCAACTACTGTCACTTTCTTGTTCATGAGTACCCCGCGAGATGGAGAAACTCCGAACTCTGAACGCCGAACTCCGAACTGATCGCGAAGGCGTCGTTCGAAGTGCGGGTTCTCAGTTCGAAGTTTCTCGTGCCACTACCCCATGTTCTCGATGATCTTGTCGGCGAACGCCGACGTCTTGACCTCGGTCGCCCCTTCCATCTGCCGCGCGAGGTCGTAGGTGACGACTTTCTGACCGATCGACTTTTCGATCCCGGACTCGATCAGGCTGGCTGCCTCGTTCCAGCCCAGGTACCGGAACATCATTACACCGGACAGGATCACCGATGCCGGATTGATGACGTCCTTGCCGGCGTACTTCGGCGCCGTGCCGTGCGTGGCTTCGAAGAAGCCGATCTCGTCCCCGATGTTCGCGCCCGGCGCCATCCCGAGACCGCCGACCTGTGCCGCGGCCGCATCCGAGAGGTAGTCGCCGTTCAGGTTCGGCGTCGCAAAGACGTCGTACTCGGCGGTCCGCGTCAGGATCTGCTGGAACACGCTGTCGGCGATCCGGTCGTTGATGAGGATCTTGCCCTCGCGCGTCGCGCCACCCGCGACCTCTTCTTCGGTGACGATCCGGTCGCGGAACTCGGCCTTCGCAACCTCGTACCCCCAATCCCGGAACGCCCCTTCGGTGAACTTCATGATGTTCCCTTTGTGCACGAGCGTGACGGTCTTGCGGTTGTTGTCGATGGCGTACTGGATCGCCATGCGGACGAGACGCTTCGTCCCGAACTCGGAGATCGGCTTGATCCCGATCCCGGAATCGGGGCGCACGCGCTTGCCCATCTCACGCGACAGGAACTCGATGAGTTTCTCCGCCTGGGGCGTTCCCCGCGCCCATTCGATGCCGGCGTAGACGTCCTCGGTGTTCTCGCGGAAGATCACGACGTTCATCCGCTCCGGGTGCGTGACGGGCGCAGGCGTCCCGGCGAAGTAGCGGACCGGCCGGACGCACGCATACAGGTCGAGGACCTGGCGCAGCGTGACGTTGAGGCTGCGGATCCCGCCGCCGATCGGCGTCGTAAGCGGTCCCTTGATGGCGACCTTGTAGGTGCGGACCGCTTCGAGCGTGTCGTTCGGCAACCACTCGCCGAACTGCTCCTTGGCTTTCTCCCCTGCGGGCACCTCGAACCAGACGATGCGCTTCTTGCCGCCGAACGCCTTCTCCACGGCGGCATCGAAGACGCGCACGCTGGCGCGCCAGATGTCGGGACCAGTACCGTCCCCTTCGATGAACGGCACGATCGGATCGTCGGGAACGATCAGGCGTCCCCCTTTTCGAGTGATCGCAGTGCCCGTTGACGGCGCTTTGAGATTCGAAAATGTAGGCATAGGAAATTAGGTCACATCACCACTGTGGCGTTGCGCGATGTTCACAGAAGTTGTGGAAAAGTGTGTGGAAATCGAACGGCCAACCCGCCATCTGCCGCGTGATTCCGCGCATTCGAGCGCTTTGCACCGTCATGGTGCAAAGCCGGCCACCGCCCTTCATGCGTCGGCGCGGCAAGCAAACGCACCATTATACTTACGTCACATGAAAGTCGTCGTCGCAGATGCGCTCCCCCAGTCCGCGATAGAAGTCCTCAGAAGCATCCCCGGCTCGATCGTCGACGCCCGCACCGGACGGACGCCCGAACAACTTGCGAAGGATGTCGAAGATGCGGACGCGATCGTCGTCCGCAGCGCCACGATTGTCGACAAAGCGCTGATCGAGGCGGCGCCGAAACTTCGGGTGATCGCCCGCGCCGGCACGGGGGTCGACAATGTCGATGTCGACGAAGCGACAGCCCGCGGCATCGTCGTCATGAACGCGCCTGGCGCCAACAGCGTCAGCGTCGCCGAACTCGCCATGGGATTGATGCTCGCGCTCTCGCGCGGCATTGCCGCCGCGGATGCCTCGATGAAGAAGGGCGTCTGGGACAAGAAGCGGCTGACCGGCGCCGAACTTCGCGGCAAGACGCTGGGGATCATCGGCCTGGGACGAATCGGCCAGGAGGTCGCCACGCGCGCCCGCGCCTTCGGGATGACGCTCGTAGCCCACGACCCGTTTATTTCTGAAACCGTGGCGGACGCGATGGGTGTCACGCTTCTGCCGCTCGAGGACCTCTGTGCGGTGGCCGACTACCTGACCCTGCACCTGCCCGTCACACCCGACACGCGGCACCTTATTAATAAGGAACGCCTCTCCTGGTGCAAAGCCGGAGTGCGGATCATCAATACGGCGCGCGGCGAGCTGATCGACGACGCGGCGCTGATCGAGGCGATCGAGTCGGGAGCGGTTGCCGGCGCAGCGCTCGATGTGTTCGGCAAAGAGCCGCCGGACGACTGGCGCCTTCCGAAGATGCGGCAGGTCCTCGCCTCCCCGCACATCGCGGCTTCCACGGTCGAGGCCCAGGAACAGGTCGGGATCGAGACCGCGGCCGCCGTCCGCGATTTCCTCACCGGCGGCACGATCACCAACGCGGTCAATTTTCCGTCCGTTCGCGGCGAGGACGCGCTGCGCCTTCGCCCATTCACGGTGCTGGCCGAACGGCTGGGCGCTCTGCTCTCCCAGTTCGGAACGGGCCGCACTCACGCGCTCGGCGTCCGGTATTACGGCGACCTGCTGTCTGCGCACGGATCATTGATCACGAGCGCCGCGGTTGCCGGGGCCTTGCGTCCGATCCTTTCGACTGCGGTGACAGTGGTGAATGCCCGAGCGGTCGCAGCCCAGCGCGGCATCGAGATCATCGAATCGCGCAGTTCGCGTCCGCGCGACTTCGCGAACATGCTGTCGTTGAAGCTGCATACGAGCGACGGCGAACGCTGGGTCGAAGGCACCGTCTCCGAGCCCGGCAGCCCGCGGCTCACCCTGATCGATGGCGTCAGCATCGAGGCGCCGCTCGAAGGGACGCTCCTGATCATCAACAACGAGGACCTGCCGGGCGTGATCGGCGAAGTCGGCACGATCCTGGGCCGGCGCGGCCTGAACATCGCGACCTTCTCGCTCGGCCGGCAGGGTAAGAAGGACGCCTTCGGCGTGGTGAACCTTGATGTGGGGCCGGACGCTGACCTGACCGAGGCCGTCGAGGAGTTGAGGACCGTGCCAGCGATCCGGAGTGTCGCGGTCGTCCGGCTCTGAGCTGGCGTCAGCGAAGGATCAAGCGTCGAATCGCGGCCGTTTCGAGGTCTTTCAGCTCCACTGCATTTTCGGTGACGCCGATCACCTCGTAGCGCCCGAGGATCTGCTGTCCGGCAGTGACCATGATCAGGTCGACGAACTCGCTGGTCAGCATGGCGGTCCGCACCAGCTCCTCACCTTTTGTTGATTCTGCGATCCCGATCAACTCGATCGCGGGTTCGCGCGCATCGACGACCGACGGCTCCGGCTCGAACACTGGTGCGGGACGTGGTGCGGCCATTCTCACGCGGCCCGGGCTCGAACCAAATGCGAACGGATTCCGGCTGCGCGGCGGCGGTGCCGGAGCGGCCGCAAGCTTGTGGCGCAACCGCTCGGCCTGCGACTGGACTTCGACCGCGAGCGCATCCAACTGGACGACGTCCGCCGGGCGTGGTGCGACCGCCGTCTGACGCGCCTGGCGTGTGACGCCGGCGGCCGAAGCGAACCAGGCGCCACAGACGGCAGCGCCGATCAGCCACAGGGCCAGCCGCGAAGGGTTCATGGCGCCCACATGGTACTACTGTCGCGGTGGACCCGCTATGGTAAGATTTGCCGTGCCCCCTGTTTCCACCTCCGGGCCCGCGCTCCACTCCCGTTCTGTCTCTGTCGTCGCCATCATTCCCGCAAGATATGAGTCGTCACGCTTCCCCGGCAAGGCTCTGGCCGAAATCGCCGGCAAGCCGATGATCGAGCACGTCTATCGCCGAACCTCGGCCGCTCGTTCCGTGGGAGTTGTGATCGTCGCGACCGACGACGAGCGGATTTGTGACGCGGTGGAAAAGTTCGGCGGCCGCGCGCAGCTGACGTCACCGAGTCATCAGAGCGGCACCGACCGGCTCGCCGAAGTCGCCGCCGGACTCACCTGCGACGTCGTCGTGAACGTGCAGGGAGACGAACCGCTGGTCGATCCGTCGATGATCGACGACGCGATCGCCCCGTTTCGAACCGACCGGGACCTGCAGATGACGACGCTGCGGCGCCGGATCGAGGACGGGACCGAGCTGGACAACCCGAACGTCACGAAAGTCGTGGTGGACCGCGAGGGATACGCGCTCTACTTCTCACGCGCGCCGATCCCGTTCACGCGTGCGGGTTGCCCACCGGCGCCCGCCTGGAGGCACATTGGTCTGTACGTCTACCGGCGGGAATGTCTGATGCGGCTCACGTCGCTGCCGCCGACCGCGATGGAACAGGCCGAAGCGCTCGAACAGCTGCGCGCGCTCGAGCATGGCATACGAATAAAAACGATCGAGACGGTGCACGATTCGATCGGCGTCGATACGCCGGCCGATCTCGAGAAGGTCAGACACGTCATACGAGGGGCGGTGGCGTCGGGCCGCTGAGGTCCACGCGAAACCGCCGGAACGGCTTCAGGAGACACGATGCAACAGACGGAAACGAGCAGGCAGGACGGGCGGGACAGGCCGGTGAAGTACATCCTCGTGACGGGAGGGGTGGTGTCCTCCCTGGGCAAAGGGCTTGCGGCCGCATCGATCGGCGCCCTGCTCGAGGGTCACGGCTACAAAGTCGCCCTGCAGAAGTTCGATCCGTACATCAACGTTGACCCGGGGACGATGAGTCCGTATCAGCACGGCGAGGTGTACGTCACCGACGACGGCGCCGAGACGGACCTGGACCTCGGCCACTACGAGCGCTTCACCAGTCAGGTGACGACGCGCAACAACAACTGGACGACCGGAAAGATCTATCTGTCCGTCATTCAGAAGGAACGGCGCGGCGACTACCTCGGCCGCACCGTCCAGGTGATTCCGCACATCACCAACGAGATCAAGGACAACATCCGCGCGATTGCCGAGGACGTCGACGTCGTGCTGGTCGAGATCGGCGGCACCGTCGGCGACATCGAGAGCCAGCCGTTCCTCGAAGCGATCCGTCAACTCCGGCAGGACGTCGGCCGCGAGAACACGCTCTACATCCATCTCACGCTCGTGCCCTTCATCGGCGCGGCCGGCGAGTTGAAGACCAAGCCAACCCAGCACAGCGTCCGCGACCTGCGGGCGATCGGTATTCAGCCCGACATCCTCCTCTGCCGGACGGACCGGTTCCTCGACCAGGACATCAAGCGCAAGATCGCCTTGTTCTGCGATGTAGACGAGGAAGCCGTGATCACGGCGAAAGACGTCTCGAGCATTTACGAGGTGCCGCTCGTCCTGGCCGCCGAGGGGCTCGACCGGATCGTGCTCCAGCGGCTGAATCTCCCGGCAACCGAAGCCAACATGGACGGCTGGGTGGACCTGGTGGACCGGATCAAGAATCCCAAGGACGAGATCACGATCCATGTCGTCGGCAAGTACGTCGGCTATGAGGATTCGTACAAGAGCCTCAACGAGGCGCTCTACCACGGCGGGTTCAAGCATCGGCTGCGTGTGAACATCCGGTGGGTCGAAGCCGAAGCGCTCGAACAGCCGGGCGGCGAGCAGTTGCTCGACGGCGCCGACGGGATCCTGGTGCCGGGCGGGTTCGGCGACCGCGGCACGCGCGGCATGATGCGGGCTGCCGAGATCGCGCGCGAGCGCAAGATCCCCTATTTCGGGATCTGCTACGGGTTCCAGTGGGCGGCGGTCGAATACGCGCGCCACGTGTGCGGACTCACCGAAGCAGACTCCACCGAGTGCGCGCCCGACACCCCGCAGAACGTCATCTACAAGCTCCGCGACCTCCTCGGCGTCGACGATCTCGGCGGCACGATGAGGCTCGGAGCCTACGAATGCGTGCTGAAGCCCGGTTCGAAGGCGCACCAGCTGTACGGGACCGACGTCATTCGCGAGCGCCATCGGCATCGTTACGAGTTCAATTGCTTCTACGAGCCCGAGCTGACGGCCAAGGGGCTCGAGATCGTGGGCCGTTCGGTCGACGGCAAGTTCGTCGAGATCATCGAGCTGCCATCGCATCCCTGGTACATCGCCGTCCAGTTCCATCCCGAGTTCAAGTCGAAGCCGCTGAAGCCGCACCCGCTCTTCGCCGGATTCGTCGAAGCGAGCCACAAGCACAAGCTCGCCACGCGGCGCGCCGAAGCCCAGTCGGTCGCAGGTTGATCGTGAACAGGGTCCAGGTTGCCGGTCTCACGGTTGGAGATGGCTCGCCTCTCCTGCTGATCGCGGGGCCGTGCGTCATCGAGAGCGAGTCGCATGCGATCGAGACCGCGCTGGCGGTCCGCGACATCGCCAGGCGTGCCGGCGTGCCGTATGTCTTCAAGGCGTCATACGACAAGGCCAACCGGACCTCGGTCCGTTCCTATCGCGGCCCCGGGCTGTCTGAAGGCGTGAGGGTGCTTGGACGCGTACGGGAAGCGGCGGGCGTCCCCATCCTGACCGATATCCACGAACCGTCGCATGCCGCGGCCGCCGCCGAAGTGGCCGACGTGCTCCAGATCCCGGCGTTCCTGTCGCGACAGACCGATCTGCTGGTCGCCGCGGCGAAAACCGGACGCGTCGTGAACATCAAGAAGGGGCAATTCCTCGCGCCGAACGACATGCGGCACGCCATTGCGAAGGTCACCGAGGCCGGCAACCCCAACGTGATCGTCACCGAGCGCGGGTTCACCTTCGGCTACAACAACCTTGTCGTCGACATGCGGGCCTTTCCCATGCTGAGGGCCCTGGGATATCCCGTCGTCTACGACGTGACGCACAGCCTTCAGCTTCCAGGCGGCGGCGACGGCGTGACCGCCGGCCAGGCCGAGTACATCGTGCCAATGGCATCCGCGGGAGTGGCCGCCGGCGTCGACGGCGTCTTCATGGAAGTTCACGAAGATCCCTCGCGGGCGAAGAGCGACGCCCAGAACGCGTTGAGACTGGACCTGCTCGAGCCACTGCTCGAGCGGCTCGTCAGGATTCACGAGATCTCGCGGGGAGCGGCAGTATGAGCGAGACCGTGTCTTCGCTGGATCTCGCGCGAAGGGTGCTGCAGACCGAGGCGAACGCGATCCTCGGACTGATCGAGCGGATCGACGGCGACTTCGAGCGCGCCGTCCAGCTCCTGTTCGAGTGCCGCGGCCGGGTGATCGTCACCGGCATGGGCAAGTCGGGGATCATCTGCCGCAAGATCGCCGCGACGCTCTCGAGCACCGGGACCTCCTCCTACTTCCTGCATCCGGCCGAGGCCATCCACGGCGATCTCGGCGCGATCCGCGACGAAGACGTGGTGCTGGCGCTTTCGCACAGCGGCGAAACGGAAGAGCTGATCCGGCTGCTCGAGTCGATCCGTCGGATCGGCGCACGCCTGATCGCGATGACCGGAGATCCCGGCTCAACGCTGGCCCGGGCTGCCGACGTCACGCTGAACTGTGGCATTGCCGAAGAAGCCTGCCCGATGAACCTGGTCCCGACCGCCAGCACCACCGCGGCTCTCGCCCTGGGCGATGCGCTGGCGATGACACTCCTGGTGCGCAAGGGCTTTCGCGAGGAAGACTTCGCGTCGCTGCATCCCGGCGGCAAGCTGGGCCGAAGGCTGATGCGGGTCGAGCACGTCATGCACTCGGGCTCCGCCGCGCCGATCGTCACCATGTCCACGCCGATGCACGACGTCTTTCACGAGATGTCCGACAAGCGTCTCGGGATGACCTGCGTCGTCGACGAGAACGGACGGCTGGCCGGGATCTTCACCGACGGAGACCTCCGCAGGCTCATGGTCGCCTCCTCGGATGTGCTGTCGCTGACGGCGGGCGATGTCATGAAGCGCAACCCGCGGACGATCCGGCGCGACATGCTGGCGGTCGAAGCGCTGAAGATCATGGAAACCCACAAGATCACATCGGTCGTGGTCGCCGGTGACGATGGTGGCGTGGAAGGCGTCGTGCACCTCCACGATCTGTGGCGCACGCAAATGGTCTAGACCGTTGGCAGTCACTTCACTCCAGAAGCGTGCCAGTGCGATTCGATTGATTCTGCTGGATGTCGATGGCGTCCTCACGGACGGCACGGTCCTCATGCACGGCGACGGCACCGAGTCCAAGGCGTTCCACATTCGTGATGGCGCGGCGATGGTCTGGGCGATGCAGATCGGGCTCGAGATCGGGCTGCTGTCCGCGCGCCCTTCCGCGGCAACCGTTCAGCGCGCGACACAGCTCGGGATCAGGATCGTGGCCCAGGGCGCGATCAGCAAGTCCGTGGAGTTCGAGAGGATCATTGCCGAGCAGGGCGTGACAGAACACGAAGTGGCATATATGGGGGACGACCTGCTCGACATTCCCGTCCTGAAGCGCGTGGGCCTTTCGGCCGCACCGGCCGATGCGGTTCCGGAAGTGCGGGAGGTCGCCCACTGGGTGAGTTCGCTGGGCGGCGGACGCGGGGCGGTCCGTGAGTTCCTCGAATTCGTTCTTCGCGCCCAGGGCCAGTGGGACGCGATCGTGAAGGATTTCTCTGTCTGATGGATCTCGTGACGTCACTGGCCGCGCTCGTGGCCCTGCTGGTGGGGCTGGCGGTGGGCAAGGCGTGGGAACGCTACAAGCTCCAGGACGGCCGGCTGATCGATCGCCGGCGGGCCCGGGAATCGCCGCACTACATGCTTGGCCTCAACTTCCTCGTGACCGGACAGATCGATCCCGCCATCGAGGAGCTGACCAAGGCCGCGGATCTCACCGGCGACGCGTTGGAAATCCGCCTGATGCTGGGCAACCTGTATCGGGAGAAGGGGCAGGTCGGCCGCGCGATCCAGGAGCACCAGGGACTGCTGCAGCGTCCCAACCTGCGGAAGCTGGAGCACGCCAACGTGCTCCTCTGTCTGGGCCTCGATTACAGGCGAGGCGGATTCGTGGATCGGGCGATCGAAGCGTTCAGCGAAGTGCTGCGTCTCGATCCCGGCAACGAGTACGCGCTGGTCAACCTTCAGAAGCTGCACGAGGAACAGCACCAGTGGCGGGACGCGCACGCGGCGCGACAGAAGCTCGCGGCCGGTGCGGCTGCTGACGACAAGCCCAGGCACCAGCGGATCCTCGCCTTTCTCGAGGATGCCATCGGGCTCGAAGCGGTGAACCAGGGGGATTCAGCCGCGGCCGCGCAGCGATTCGAATCGGCGATCGAGCTGGATCCGGTGAATACCCCGGCCTACCTGCATCTCGGCGACGTCCGGTTCCGTACGGGCGACACGGCGGGCGCCATTGCCGCCTGGGAGCGGCTCGTCAACAGTTCTCCTGACCGCGGCTACCTGGCCTTTCCGCGGCTGGAAACCGCCTACGGCAAGCTGGGTGAGGCCTCTCGCTTTCCCGAGCTGTGCCGCCGCTTGATCGCGCAGACGCCGCAGGACTGGCGCGCGCGCCTCGCGCTGGCGGCCCACCTGCGATGGAACGGCCAGGCGACGGAAGGCCTCGAGATCCTGTTCGAAGCGCTGGCAATCAACCCGCACGCCCTCGCCGTGCACCAGGCGATCTGGGAACTCCTCTCCGCCGTGGATCTCCCCCGCGCGCTCGTCGACCGCTATTTCGAATTGACCCGGCAGTCGGTCTTCTACGTGGATCCGCACATCTGCGTCCGCTGCCGGTACCGCAGCACCGAACTGTTGTGGCAGTGCCCGCAATGCCACGAGTGGGACACGTTCATCGAGGAACGCATCGCGCCGGCCAGAGATACCGACGCGATGACGTAGAGTCCGCCCGCTTCACTGCCCTCCGGTTCCCACGATCGTGATCGGCGCCGAGGCCGCGCAATTGTTCGTCTCGTCGCTCTCCGGGATCGCATCATCCGCATCCGCGCACGCCAGCACACGCCAGGTTCCAGGCGCCAGCACCGACGGCAACCTCATCGTCCTGGTGCCGCTCGACGACGCCTTCGGCGCCAGCGCCGGGACGGATCGATATCCTGACAGCGCCCCGTCGTCTGCACTCCAGGCGTCATCGGCGGAGATGTAGTAGCGCACGTTGGACCACCCCGATGCCGACGCGACACCAACGTTCCGGACCACCTCGGAGAGCGTGATCCAGCCGTTCGGGGAAGCAAACGCCGGCGTACCGGTCAGCGAGATCACCGCGAGGTCGGGTAGCGCCACCGTGATCGTGGAAGCCGACGCCGCGCAGTTGTTCGATTCGTTGGCCTCGCTCACGCCCAGCAGATCGTCCGCGCACGCCAGGATTCGATAGGTCCCGTGAGGCGCGGACACGGGGATGGTGACGCTCCGGCTGCCCGTCGACACAGCTCCCGCCGCGAGTCCGCCGACGTACCGGGCGGCTGTGAGGATGAGGTCATCGCCGCTCTTCACAGGATCGGCGGACAGGTAATACCGCGTCATGCTCGCCGCTGATGGCACGGCACTCACGTTCTGAACGCTGTCGGTTACGTTCACGAGCGTCCCCGGAGCCGCGGTCGCTCCTGTCAGCGTCACCGCCACCGTCGCAAGGTCCGGCAGTTGCACCGTCACCGGCATGCCGGAGGCGGCGCAGTTGTTCGACTCGACCGCCTCCTTCGCCATCTGCGTGTCATCGGCGCAGGCGATCACCCGATACGTTCCCGGCATCGTCGAGGACGGCACCCAGACGGTCGCGGAACCGGCCGAACTGGCCCCGGCGGCGAGCGCCGGAACGCTCCGCATGCCGGTGAGCAGCACGTCCCCCTCGCCTTTCGAGACGTCGATCGAGAGGTAATACCGCGTCCACGAGGCCGACGCGGAAACGGCTCCCGCGTTGTGCACCGTGTCAGAGGCGACGAACGACCCGCCTGGAGCGACCGTCGTGGGGGGATCGCCGACGCTGGTGACGACGAGATCACCGTGCTCGACGATCAGGCTCGGCGCCGCGGCAGCGCAGTTGTTCGTCTCGTCGAGTTCCTTGATGGCGAGCCCCGCGTCCGCGCAGGCCAGGAGTATGTAGGTGCCGGGCGTCGTGTACAGAGGTAGCGTGACAACCGCCGTGCCAGTAAGACTGGCGTCCGGCGCGAGATCAGCGGTCGAACGGCTGCCGGTCAGCTGGAGATCGTTCGGGCTCTTCGTGGAATCGAGCGACAGATAGTACCTGGTGACGAACGCACCACTGCTCGCGTTCCCGTTGTTCCGCACCGTGTCGGTCGCCGTGAACGATCCGCCAGGCACCACGCGCGCGGGCGAATGTTCGACTGCCAGTGTCACCAGGTCTGGCGCGGTGATGATCGAGAAGTTCCCCGGTGACTGAGAAAACGCAATGTCTCCCCGAGCGTCCCTGGCGATGATTCTGATGCGTGCGGTGTTCGTATCCGGCCCCGGTGATTGCCAGATGCACTGACGCTGCGCGCCATCGACCGCCGTGCAACCGGCGAGAGGCATGTAGGACGCGCCGCCATCGATCGAGAGCAGCACGTCGAACCCGCTGAAGCCGTCCGGATCAGAGGCCTGCCACTGGATCGCGAACGGCCGCCCGCCAAGGATCTTCGTGCCGGCAGCCGGCTGAAGCAATGTCACCGAAGGTGCGCTGACGTTGTCGATGTTCGAGTGCAGCAGCCGGTTCGGCGACCCCGCGCCAGGCAGGATCACCAGATCCGGACTGGCGGCCCCGACGAGCTGCTGCTGAACCGCATCGGGCGAAAGGTCTGGCGTCCGGCTCAGATACAGCGCGACGACGCCGGTCACATGCGGCGCGGCCATCGAGGTGCCCGAGAGCATCGCCGTATCCGCATCCCCCGTGTACCAGGCCGACTGCACCAGCATGCCTGGAGCGAACAGATCGAGCCCCGGTCCATAGTTGGAGAACCATGCGCGAATGTCGTTCACATCGGTCGCGCCGACAGTGATGGCTTCGGCCACTCGGGCCGGCGAGAAGTTCCGCGCGTCTGAGAACGAGTTGCCGGCCGCGACGACGAAGGTGAATCCATCCTGGATGGCGCTCCGTACCGCCGCGTCGAGCGCATCACTCGGCTCCCCGCCGAGGCTCATGTTGACGACGGCGGGACGATACCCGTCGCTGGCAATCGCCTCGATCGCGGCGATCGCGCCCGACACGGTCCCGCTGCCGTTGCAACCCAGGACCCGATACGAGTGGATCGACACATTCTTCGCGACGCCATACGTCGCCCCGCCGATGATGCCCGCGACGTGCGTACCGTGGCCGTGACAGTCCGCCCCGTCCGGCGTCGCCGGAAACCCGTCGTCGTTGCCGACGTCTGCCGGATCCCCGTCGCCATCATCGTCGACGAAATCACCGGCAATCACCGCGCGTCCGCCGAACTCCTGGTGGGACACACGAACGCCGGTGTCGATCACGTGCACCCGCACGTAGGAGCCAAGCTCCGCGTACGAGTAGGTGCCGTCCAGTGGCAGGAATCGCTGGTCGATGCGATCCAGGCTGGGTGGCGCGCCGGTCTGCACCTGGGAGACGGACAGGATGCCGTCTTCCTCGACGAATGCCACACGGGGATCCTGGGCGAGCCTGGCGGCTTCGGCCGCGGCAAGCCTGGCCGTGAACCCGCGGAAGGCTCGCCGGAAATTGCGGATCGCCCGTCCTCCGTGCGCGACCGCCGCATCGCGCCCCACTTCCGCGGGATCCTCGCCCTGCTTCAGGACGACGATGTATTGGTTGGGCACCGGCCGACGGGCGCGACGTACCTGGTTTTCACCGTTCGGCCTGCCCTGCGTTTCTCCGGGCGCGCCGCCAGCGGCAAGCAGCGCCGCCACACACAAGAGCAACCTCGCACAGCTGGTGGTCCTCATGGACGTTCCTTCTGGGAGGGAGTGCCGGGGGGAAGCTATTGTCGCCGAACCTCCGGCTGCACGACGGATTTATTTTAGCGGAAAGAAAGTCTTGTCACCGCAAGACTCATCGTCGGATGGATCGAATTCAGATCTCGCCGGATAACGCGTCGAAGACTTCCCGGACCTGGCTTTCGGTCTCGTCGAACGTGCCGTCGGTGCGGATGACGAAGTCGGCCCTCGCGACCTTCTCGCCTATCGGCCACTGCGCCGCGAGCCGGGCCCGCGCCGCCTCCTCCGGCAGACCGTCACGCTCGATGAGCCGCCGGAGTTGCTCGAATGGTTCACAGGCGACCACGATGACGGCGTCGAAGTCATGTTCATGGCCGGTCTCGAACAGCAGCGGAATGTCGGCGATGGCGAAGCGCACACCAGTCGGCTGATTGGCAAACCACTCGTTGATGCGGCGATAGACTTCGGGGTGAATAATCGACTCGAGATCGGCGCGTGCCGTGCGGTCGGAAAAGACAATGGACGCGAGCACCGGGCGGTCGAGCGAACCGTCCGGCGCGATGACCGAGGGGCCGAAGCGCGCCTGGATCAGTTGCAGCGCCGGCGAACCAGGCGTGACGGCCTCGCGTGCGAGGATGTCGGCATCGATCACCGGCACCCCCAGCGCGGCAAACTTCTTCAGGCAATAACTCTTGCCGGTGGCGATGCCGCCGGTCAGCCCAATGCGCAGCACGCTCAGGACGCGACCGCGCGCGCCTCCGCCGCCGTGAGCGTGTTCTTCAGCAACATTGCGATCGTGAGCGGCCCGACGCCGCCCGGGACCGGCGTCAGCGCTCCGGCGACGTCGCTGACGTTCGGGTGCACGTCGCCAACGACGATCGATCCACGCCTGTGGAAGTCCTCGATCCGCCGGGATCCAGGTCCAAAGAGCGATTCGACGGCCGCCGCATCGGTGACCCGATTGATCCCGACGTCGATCACGGTCGCTCCCGGCTTGACGAAGTCTTTCGTGACAAAGCCGGCGCGACCGATCGCGGCGACCAGGATGTCGGCCTCCCGGGCGATCGCCGGGAGGTCCGGCGTCTTCGAATGGCAGATCGTGACCGTCGCGTCACGATGCAACAGGAGCATCGCCATCGGCTTGCCGACGATGTCGCTTCGGCCGATGATGACCGCGCGCGTGCCGGCGATCCGGATGTCGGATCGATCCAGCATTTCGATCACGCCAGACGGCGTACACGGCGCGAGCGCCGCACGCCCCTGGACGAGGCGTCCGACACTCACGGGATTGAAGCCGTCCACGTCCTTGGCAGGATCGATCGCATCGAAGACGCGCTGCGCCGCCTGCCGGCCCATCCCGGATGGAAGCGGCGCCTGGACGAGAATGCCATCGTGCTCGTCACTCGCATTCAGTCGATCGACGAGCGCCAGTAGTTCGTCGAGCGATGCCGTGGCGGGCAGTCGCTGAAGATCGACGCGCAGCCCCGAGTCGGTGCCGGCCTTGACCTTGTTCCTGACGTAAATTTCAGACGCAGGATCATTGCCGACGAGGACGATCCCCAGGCAGGGCTGACGCCCTGCCCGGTCGGTAAATGCAGCGACACGCGGGGCCACCGAAGCGCGGATGGCGGCCGCAATGCCGCTGCCGTCGAGTATCCGAACAGGCATCCGTACGTGCGTCCCGATCAGGATTTCAGCGCAGCCTGCACGCGGCTGTGTCGGCGGCTGTACCCGAAGTAAATCAGGATGCCGATCGCCATCCAGATGATCAGCCGCTCCCAGGTGTGCCACGGCAGGCTGGTCATCAGGTAGAAGCAGCTCAGCACGCCGAGCATCGGCACGACCGGCGAGAACGGCGTCTTGAAGGGACGCGGCAGATCGGGCCGGGTCCGCCGGAGCACGATGATGCCCGCGCAAACGATCACGAACGCGAAGAGCGTGCCGATGCTCACGAGTTCCCCGAGCAGCGCGATCGGTGCGAGACCGGCGGTCATCGCCACGATGATTCCCGTGACGATGGTCGTCAGATACGGCGTCCGGTATTTCGGATGGATCTTCGCGGCCCACTCGGGCAGGAGCCCGTCCTTCGCCATCGTGTAGAAGATGCGCGGCTGAGCCAGCAGCATGACGAGGATGACCGAACTGAGGCCCGCGATGGCGCCGATCTTAATGAACGGCGACAACCACGTCATGCCGATCGTATCGATGCCAACGGCAATCGGATCTGGCACGTTGAGCTGCGTGTAGTGGACGATGCCCGTCAGAACGCCGGCAACGAGGATGTAGAGGATCGTGCAGACCACGAGCGATCCCAGAATGCCGATCGGCATGTCGCGCTGCGGGTTCTTCGCTTCCTGCGCGGCGGTCGAAACCGCGTCGAAGCCGATATAGGCAAAGAACACCACCCCGGCGCCTCGAACGACGCCGCTCCATCCATAGACTCCATACTCGCCGGTGTTCTCCGGGACGAACGGCGTCCAGTTTGCGGGGTTGACGTAGCCGATGCCCGCCACGATGAACGCGAGCACGACGGCGATCTTGACGACGACGATGACGGCGTTGGCGGTCGCCGATTCCTCGATCCCGACGACCAGAAGCGCCGTCACCAGCAGCACGATGATGATGGCGGGCAGGTTGATCACCGCCGTCACCTGCGCGAGGGACGCCGGATCGATCCCCTGCGCCGCCAGCCGCTGGGTGATGTTCGCCAGCACCTCCCAGTGCCCAGGCGTCGTCTCGATCAGCGTCGTCCCCGGCGAGGCCGTCAGCGCCGGCGGGATGACGATACCCATGTCGCGCAGGAAGCTGACGACGTAGCCGGACCAGCCGACCGCGACCGTGGCTGCGCCGACGGAGTATTCGAGAATGAGGTCCCACCCGATGATCCACGCCACGAACTCGCCGAGCGTGGCGTACCCGTATGTGTACGCGGAGCCGGCGATCGGAATCATCGACGCGAACTCCGAGTAGCAGAGACCGGCGAACGCGCACGCCACACCGGCCAGGACGAACGAGAACACGATCGCAGGACCGGCATACTGCGCCGCTGCCAGACCGGTCAGGACGAAGATGCCCGCGCCGATGATGGCGCCGACACCCAGCGTAGTCAGGTTGAGCGGGCCCAGCACACGCTTGAGCGCGTGCTCGCCGCCCGCTTGCGCCTCGGCCTCGAGGCGCTCGATAGACTTCGTGGCAAGAAGTGACATGAATGTCCTTGAATGGAGTTGAGCTGTGTCGTTTAACGGGCCATTCTACACTGTGGTCATGCGAGTGCACGCGGGCAATCCCGGATCCGCTTTTTCCTGATTGCTGGTGCCCGCGAGATCGCGGATGGTGCGGACATCTTCACGATGCCGAAGCGGATGCCGTGTGGAAGCGGAAGCGCCGGACCCGCCGAAGGGTGCGTTTGACCGCGCCTTCCAGATCATAGAAATACAGCCCCACGTCGAAAAGTCCGGCGAGGAGGGACTGCAGAACTGAACGCGAAGGAGTCCGTTCGGCGATCGCCATCGACCCCACTCTCCGAATCCGGTGAAACTGGCGCGATCGGCAGATGCGTTGCTGGAATACGCGGCGTGGCCCCGAATAGCCCGAGGTGGCGACGTCATGGAACATGACCGTCCCTCCCTCGATGACCCGCGACAGCCAGAGATCGGCGTCGGAGCGTGCGCCCGCCGGCGAATGGTCGCCATCGACGAAGAGCAGTTCGACGGGGCCAGGGATTCTGTGCACCGCGTCCGCGGAGGTCATCACCAGCGGCTCGACGAACGAGGCAGCGCCCGCGCGATCGAGGTTGGCCAGGAACGCCTCGAGCGTCCGTTCGTCGGGATCTTCCCGCGATCCGACGTGGGGATCGACGGCGTGGACCTTCTGCCCGGCCTTACCGGCGCCGTGGGCGAGCCAGACCGTGGATCGTCCCTTCCACGACCCGATCTCGACGATCGCGCCGCGACCGGAGCACGCGGCCGCGGCGGCATGAAGGGCGCGGCCCTGAGCTTCGCTGAGCCAGCCTTCTATGTCTACGGCGAGGCCGGCCACATGGTCGGCTGAAGTCGAGAACATAGTCCTCCCGTGCGCCGTCTGCGCCGGCGCCCTTGAATCTCGGGCGGTCGCGATGCCCGAGTGAGTGGCGTCATCCCGGCTGCATCAACGATCCTCGAGCGAGTCCAGGAAGAACCGCACCCGGCTCTCGGGATCCGGATCGCTGATGAGATCGCTGATGATGGCAAGCGATGTCGCGCCGGCGTCGAGCACCTCGCGGGCCGTCGCGAGCGTGATGCCGCCGATGGCCACCACCGGCTTGCCCTTCGCCGACGCATAGCGTACGAGGTCGAGGCCTCTGGCATCGTAGCCCGTGTCCTTCGTTGCGGTGGCGAACACGGGGCCAACGGCGATGTAGTCAGCGTCGCCAGCGGCCGCTTCGTCGACCTGCGCCGGGGTGTGCGTCGAGAACCCGATGACGGCGGTCTTGCCGACGATGGGCCGGACCGTGGCGGGCGGCAGATCCTCCTGCCCCACGTGGACGCCTCCCGCGCCGGCCATCGCGGCGACGTCGGCGCGGTCGTTGACGATCACCGTAGCGTGCGGCGGTGTGGCGAGCCGGACGATCTCGCGGACCGTCGTCAACAGTTCGCCGCTGCCCCCCTCGCGCCCCTTCTGGCGGACCTGGAGCAGGCGTGCGCCTCCGCGCAGAAACGCATCCGCAAGTGCCACCGGGTGCAGACCGCGGTGGCGGCACAGGTCGACATCGACGATGGGATATAGCGGCGGGAGCCGAAGGACCGAATTCGACCCTTCAGCCCGCTTGTGCGAGGCGTCCGTCACCCGTTTTTTTTTGCTCGACGAGATAGCGCTCCATGAACGACGTGCTCAATCGGCCGGCAATGAAGTCCTGGTCGGCCAGGATCTTCAAATGGAGCGGGATGCTGGTCTTGATGCCCTCGATGACGGTCATTTCGAGCGTCCGTCGCATGCGGGCGATCGCTTCCTGGCGGTCGCGGCCGTGAACGATGATCTTGGCGATCATCGAGTCGTAGTAGGGCGGAATCGTGCACTCCGAATGCGCGAACGTATCGACGCGCACGCCGGGCCCTCCCGGAACGCTGAAGGCGTGGATCACACCAGGCGACGGCTGAAAGGTCACCGGATCCTCGGCGTTGATGCGGCATTCGATGGCGTGTCCGCTGAACGTCACGTCTCCCTGCTTGAACGAGAGGCGCTCGCCTGCCGCCACGCGGATCTGTTCCTTGACGATGTCGATCCCGGTGATCCACTCGGTGACGGGATGCTCGACCTGCACGCGCGTGTTGACCTCGAGGAAGTAGAAGTTCCCCTTGTCGTCGAGCAGGAACTCGAACGTCCCGGCATTCGTGTACTGCACCGCACGGGCGGCGTCCACGACCGTCGCGCCCATCTTACGGCGCTGCTTCTCGCTGACCGCGATCGAGGGCCCCTCCTCGAGCAGCTTCTGGTGGCGGCGCTGGATGGAACATTCGCGCTCGCCGAGGTGCACGACCGCGCCGTGATGGTCCCCGAGGATCTGGAACTCGATATGGCGGGGGTTCTCGACGTACTTCTCGATGTAGACGTCACCGACACCGAACGCCGCTTCCGCCTCGCGCTGGGCCGTCTTCAACGCCTTCCCCAGCTCTCCGGGTGTGCGGATCACGCGCATGCCGCGTCCGCCGCCGCCGGCGACCGCCTTGATGATCACCGGGTAGCCGAGATCGCGCGCGATCTTCTGCGCCTTCTCCTCGGAATCCACCGGACCATCGCTGCCGGGCAGGATGGGCACGCCCGCCTTCTTCATCGCCCGGCGGGCCCGCGCCTTGTCGCCAAGCAGCCGGATCACGTTCGGGGCCGGCCCGATGAAGCGGATGTGGCAGGCTTCGCAGACCTCGGCGAGGTAGGCGCTCTCCGAGAGGAAACCGTAGCCGGGATGGATCGCGTCGGCGCCGGTGATCTCCGCCGCGCTGAGGATCGCGGGCACGCTGAGGTAACTGTCAGCGCTCCGCGCCGGCCCGATGCAGACATCCTCGTCGGCAAAGCGCACGTGGAGCGAGTTCTCGTCGGCTTCCGAGTAGACCGCCACGGTCTTGATGCCGAGTTCGCGGCATGCGCAGATGATGCGCATGGCGATCTCGCCGCGGTTCGCGATCAGGATTTTCTTAAACATTCTCAACCGAGGGGCTTCGCCCCTCGGACTCCCCTGCACGCGCGCGGCTCGCTCGCAGCGACTCCCCGAGCGGTCTTGCGTCTGGAAGTCCCGGAGGCGCGGTCATGATGTCTTGATCGCGAACAGCCGCTCGCCGTACTGCACGGGCTTGCCGTTCTCCACGTACGCGCTGACGATCTCGCCGTCGTACTCCGAGGTGATCTCGTTCATCAGCTTCATCGCTTCGATGATGCAGAGCACCTGATCCTTCTTCACCCGCTGCCCTACCTCCACGAACGGCGGCGCTCCGGGTTCGGGCGACCGATAGAAGGTCCCGACGATGGGCGACTTCACGACGGCCAGTTCCAGCTCGTCCGGCGCCGCCTCCAGGGGCGGCCCCTCGTGCGTGGTGGTCACCGGGGCCGGCGGCGGCGACGGCGGCAGCTGCACCGCGGGCATGGGCGGCTGTGGCGCAGGCATCGCCGGGGCCGCATGCGCCTTCTTCACCTTCAGCTTCAATCCGTCGCGTTCGAGCTCGAACTCCGCGAGATCATGCTCGCGAACGAGCGCGAGGATCTTTTCGATATCGTCGAATTCCATGCACCCTTCACAACTGGGCCGGCACGTCGGTCAGCAGCTCACAGCCGCCGGAGACCACCAGCACATCATCCTCGATCCGTACGCCGCCCAGACCCGGCACGTAGGCGCCGGGTTCGATGGTGAACACCATGCCGGCGCTCACGACCGCATCGGCGGGCGCCAGCGGCGACAGGCGGGGTTCCTCGTGCACTTCCAGGCCAAGTCCATGCCCGGTGCCGTGTCCAAACGCCTCGCCCAACCCATGCGCTTCGAGGGCGCGGCGGGCGGCACCATCGATATCGGTCGCTCGGGCGCCGGGCCGCACAGCCGCGATCGCCGCCGCCTGAGCCTCGCGGACGGCTTCGAACATCCGGCGAAACCCGGCCGGGACGGATCCCAGCTGAAGCGTTCGAGTCAGATCCACGCAGTATCCGTCGTAGACGCCCCCGAAGTCCAGCACCACCCCGTCGCCATCGCGCAGTTTTCGGTCAGTTGGCCGCGCGTGCGGCAGCGCTCCGTTCGGGCCGGAAGCCACGATGGTCTCGAATGCAGCCCGCTCGAACCCGGCCGTTCGCATCGCCGCATCGATGGCTGCCGCGACTTCGAGTTCCGTCCACCCCACCTGAGCGAATTCGCGCAATCGGCGCGCCACCGCGGAAATCCGGCGTCCGGCCTCACGGAAGATCGCGATCTCGCCCTCGTCCTTCACGACCCGGAGCCGTTCGACCGCCCGTTCGATCGGCACCAGCACGCCCGCCGTGACCCCGCTTTGAAGCCGATTGAACCTTCCGACCGGCAGGTGTTCGGCTTCGACCCCGGTCGATCGCGCGCCAACACGCGACAACACCTTGACTATTGCCGGATCGAGATGGCCGCTCGACACCTCCACTTCGACCGATGAGGTCTTATCGGCAATCGCCCGCGCGGATGTGGCGTAGCGAGAGTCCACCACCAGCACACACCGGTCGCGGACGATCACGGCCGCGCCTGCGGACGCCTGCAATCCGGTCAGGTAGCGGATGTTCGGGGGGTGTGTAACGAGGAGTGCATCCAGATCATGGTCGCGAAGCAGAGATTGGATGCGCTCGAGGCGTGACACGGTCATTCAGGACCGTTACGGTCGCGGAGCGCCGGAAGCCGCGACGCCGGGCCCTTCGGGACCCGGCGTCTCATGAACTCAGTTCGGCGACGCTCCACCACCGTCGTCATCGGGAAGGGCCACATCGACGGACTTGGTGATCGTCGAGGTTCGTCCGATGTCATCGGTTACGGTCAGGGTCACATTATACGTGCGCGGCTGACCGTAACGGCGCGTGACCTGCACACCGCTGGCCGTGCCGCCATCGCCGAAGTCCCAGGTGTAGCTGACGATCCGCCGGCCGGCCGAGGCGACCGACGCGCTGGCGTTGAACCGGACGTCGTCATGCGGCTGCGGGTTCGCCGGAGAGAACGAGAATTCCGCCGTTGGCGCTGCGGACTGTCCAACCGCAATCGACCGGCTGATCGACGACGTGCGGCCGGCCGGATCCACCAGCGTCAGGCGCACGAAGTAGGTGCCGATCTCCGAGAACACGTGGCTCGCCGTCTGACCCTGTGACGACCCGCCGTCGCCAAAGTCCCAGCGATACTCCATGATGGTCCCCTTGCTGTCCTGCGCGTCGAACAGCACCGTCTGCCCTTGTGCCGGGGTGCTCGGGGTCATCGAAAACTCCGGGACGAGATCGGTCGGCGGCAGCCGGATGCCGGTCGGCACCAGACGGATCTGTGCCGTTCGAGCGATGTGGTTGGCCGCGTTGTTGGTGATCGGCGTGACCGCAATATCGACGAGCACGTCCTGATCCAGGATCTGCGGCGCGGTGTAGACGAGCGACACCCGGCCGTCCGCACGGGTCACGACCGATCGTGACGACAGCGATCCGAAATCGACCACTATCCCGTTGATCCGGATCTCCGTCAGGAGCGGAACATTGCCGAGCGGCTGTCCGTGCGAATCGAAGGTGGCGATCGTGACGACGGCCTGGGATGCGCCATCCCCCTGGAGGACGTCGGGAGTCACGGCGACGTCGACGGTCGTGCCGAACCCTGACGGCCCGGTCAACGGCGGCGCTTCCTGCTGATTCATCGTGCACGATGCGGTCAGCAGGGCCGCCATCACGATCGCAAAGAGACTGGACGATCTCTGTGTCTGCATAGTCGATGTGTCCGCGCTAGTCGGGGTCGCCCCAGTTGGCGAAATCAACGCCGATGTTCCCGGTAACGATCACCTCTCGGCCGGTCTGGTCGTGCCCGTAGAAGGTGATCTCGGCGATCGTCGACAGGACGCCCGCCGGGCTGGCGAGCAATCCCGAAAGCGGCGGTTCCTGCTTGGCCTGAATACGCACCAGCGTAAAGGCCATTTCCGCGGTTTCTGACACCGTCACGGTGAACGCGCCATCGAATGGATGGGGCACGTCCACTCCGGGTGTGTTGCGTCCGTCGGCGCGGATGTAGCGGACGCGGTACCTGTTGATCGTGATCGCATTGGCGGAGGTCGGCTCCGTCGGCGATCCCGCCGGTCCGGGATCCTTCATGCGCAGCGCGAACCTGACCCGGCCCACGTCCTCGAAGACCGTCGGCACGTCGTCGATGAATGTGATGAGATCCGACGCCAGCACGCCGTCGAAGTCCTCCGGCTTGGCGCCCGAGGCGGCCTCGAGCATTTCGATCGTCAGGTACGACGATCCCGTCCCCTGGCGAACCATGTCGCCGCAGGAAATCGAGGCCAGCAGAAGCAGTCCAAGTAGTGCTCTCTTCATGTCGTCAGCCCTTGAGGATGCGCGGCGTGATGAAGATCAGCAGCTCGCGGCTTTCGTCCTGGAACGCGTCCCGCTTGAACAGCCAGCCGAGCAACGGGATCCGGTGAAGGAGTGGCGTCTCGTCCCGGGTCGCCTGCTCGCGGCTCACGAAGATGCCGCCGATGACCGTGGTGGCGCCGTCCTCGACCTGCACCTGGGTGTGCGCTTCCTGTGTGTCGATCGGTGGAATGCCGTTCACCTGACGGCTGAAGTCAGCCGACATGTTGGTGACGCTGACCTGCATGATCACCGTGCCGGCCGCGGTGATCTGCGGCGTGACCTGAAGCATCAGCACGGCTTCCTTGAACGTGACCGTGACGGTGTTGTTGGCCACGGTCTGCAGCGGGATCTGAATGCCCTGCTGCACCCGCGCCTCCACGTTGTTCTGCGTCGTCAGTCGCGGCGTCGACAGGACCCGGCCCTTGCCGGACCGTTCGAGCGCCGTGAGCGCGACGTCGAGGTTGAAGGCGCCGTTGACGGATCCGAGCGCCAGCCCGAGCGCGGTGTTGACCGCAGCAGAACCGATGTTCTGCGCCGGGAGTCCCACGACCGTTCCGGTCGATTCGTTCCCTCCCGCTCTGGGATCGGTCCCCTGCGGCCCTTGCGTCCCGAGACGCCCGCCGAGCGTGCCGCTGTTGGGGAACGCGAGGTTCGTCGTGTTGCCGAGTTCCGGCGTCATCCGGCCGTTGAGCCCCCACTGGATGCCGATGGCGCGGGCAAAGTCGCGCGTCGTCTGCACGATCCGCGCTTCGACTTCGACCTGAGGTTCGGCCCGATCGAGCGAGGTGATCAGGTTCTCTGCCGTCTGGAGACGGTCGGGCAGGTCCATGATGATCAGCGTGTTCGTACGGCTGTCGACCTGGATCTGTCCGCGCGAGGACAGGACGGATTTGGTCAGCAGCGGTTGAAGGTCCTGCGCCTTCGCATAACTGAGAGCGAACGTCCGGACGACGAGTTCGCCGGCGAGCGCTCTCGCTTCCGCAAGCTGGTGGCGTTCAGCTTCTTCTTCCGCCAGCACCGTGAGCGGCGCGATGCGGATGATCGTGCCCTCGGCGACGTATCCGAGCTTGTTCGCACGCAGGATCGTCTCGAGCGCCTGGTCCCAGGGGATGTCGCGCACCATGATGTCCACGGTGCCCTGCACCGACGGGTCGAAGACCACGTTGAGGCCGCCGTGCTCGACCAGCGTGCGCAGCGTCGTGCGCAGGTCGGCGCCGTCGAGATCCAGCGAGACCGGCGAGCCGATGTAGCGCTTCTCCGTCTGCGTGATCGCCGGTTGTGCGGGTGGCTGCGGCGGTGCGGGCGGC
>DASWVN010000244.1:0-8439 GCA_036401215.1 Vicinamibacterales bacterium
CGCGGTCGCGTATCTCAATGGTGATGCGATCGTGACCGGGCCGAATCTGAACATGAGCGGATCGCCGTCGCTGCTCGCCGTCGCGCTCGCGGCGGCGGAGGATGTGCCCGATCCGAAGACCGGCAAGTCTGTCGCGGACGGATGGAAGACGCGGCAGCGGTCATCGTGGGCGCAGCAGACGCCCGTGGATCCGGACGCGAAGGAAGACGCGGGTTTCTTTCCGCGGCTCTCGCCGCTCGGCTCCGGGTCGGACTACACCGCGTTCCTCGATCACCTCGGGATCGCGTCGTTCGACTTCGGGTTCTCCGGCCGCTACGGCGTCTACCACTCGGTCTACGACAACTTCCGCTGGATGGAGAAGTACGGCGACCCCGAGTTCCTCTATCATGCTGCCGCCGCGAGGCTCTGGGGTCTCATTGCCATGCGCCTCGCCAACGCCGACATCGTCCCGCTCCGCTTCTCGGATTACGCACGCGACGTGCGCGTGGATCTCGACAACATGCGCCGCGACGCGATCCGCCGGGCGCGCACGAACACCGAGGCGATCACGCCGGACTTCTCGGCCATCCTCGCCGCGCTCGAGGAGTTGCGTGCCGCGGGTGAAGCCGCGGACCGCGCCGTCGACACGGCCCTGAAGAGCGGCGATGCCGCCGCGATCCGCCGCATGAACGGCGAGCTGATCGCGATCGAATCGGCCTTTCTGGATCCGAAGGGTTTACCGGGCCGTCCCTGGTTCCGCCACATGCTGATCGGCCCGGGCCTGACCACCGGCTACGCCCCCTGGCCCTTCCCTGCGCTGCAGGAGGCGATCGAAAACAAGGACGCGGAGATGTTCACCCGTGAGGCGCAGCGTGTCGTCGCGGCCATTCGCGCTGCTGCGACGAGATTGAAGGCCGTACGCACTCCGTAATTCGCAGCAGGTATCTAAACGCTCCACCGCAGAGGACGCCGTGGACGCAGAGGCATTTCTTTGGACGGGGTGCGTACGACAGCGGGGTTAGCCCCGGCGCCCATGACTACCCCTTACTAACCTGAGAACCTCTGCGTCCCCTGCGTGCTCCGCGGTGAAGCATTGGGACAGCTGGCCCAACCCAAGACAGTCGCCACGAATTCAATGGGGTGGCTGCCGGCCATCAAGCCCTCGACTGGCCGGCCTGCCTCCGCCCGGTAGCCAACGCATCGAGGAGCGTCTCGGTGTCGACGGGCTTCACCAGGTGCGCGTTGAAGCCGGCGCGCTGGCTCTGTTCGTAGTCTGCCGGCTGGCCGTAACCAGTCACGCCGACGATGATCACGTGCGCCAGGCCGGATAACTGCCGGATGGCGGTGGCCACTTCGTAACCCGTCATCCGCGGCAGGCCGATGTCGAGGATGACCGCTTCCGGACGAAACGCCGCGGCGATCTCGATCGCGGCCGGGCCGTCGTGCGCGACCATGACCTCGTGGCCTTCGATCGTGAGGGCCATTTCGAGCATGTGCGCGGCGTCGGCGTTGTCTTCGACGATGAGACAGCGCAGCGGACCAGGACGGCGTGCGTGCGCGCGCGGCGCCTCGGGCTGGCGTTCGCCGGTCTGGAGCGGCAGCCGCACCGTGAACGTGCTGCCACGGCCAGGCCCTTCGCTGTACGCCTCGACGCTTCCACCGTGCAGTTCCGTGATCCGCTTCACCAGCGTCAGACCGATACCGAGGCCGCCCGGTGCGCGATCCAGGGACCGTTCGTTCTGGATGAACAGATCGAAGATCTTCGGCAGGAGCTGCGGCGGTATGCCGGCGCCGGTGTCGACGACGCGAAGCACGGCGTGGCCCCCTTCCTCGCTGGCGTCCACCCGGATCGTCGCCCCTTCGTTGCTGTACTTGGCGGCGTTGTTCAGCAGGTTGACGAGCACCTGCACGAGACGCGTCACGTCACCCTGGACGAGCAGCGGGTCCCGTGGGACCGAGGTCTCGAGGCGGTGCTGGCGTTTCGCGATCAGCGGACGCGCGCTGTCGACCGCATCGGTGACGATCCGGCGGAGATCGCAGTTCTCCTTGGCCAGCGAGACGCGTCCCCTGGTGATGCGCGCGATGTCGAGAAGGTCGTCCAGCAATCTCACCACGTGTGCCAGCTGCCGGTCGATCACTTCATGTGCCGCCGCAGCCACGTCGTCCACCGGGCTCGAACGCCGCAGCAGATCGAGCGCGGTGCGGATGGGCGCAAGCGGATTGCGGATCTCGTGGCTCAGCATCGCGAGGAACTCGTCCTTCTGCCGCGCAAGATCCGCCATCACCGACGCATGCTCGCGAAGCGCCGCTTCCGCCCGCCGTCGCTCGGTGATCTCCACGACGATGAGCCCGATGCCGATCAGTTCCTCGCCCGGGCCACGAACCGGGTACACGCTGACGTTGAACTGACGGATTTCTCCCGGGCTCGCGGGGGTCTCGCCGCTGATCTCGACCTTTGAGATCACGTCGCCATTCTTCGCTCGGCGGCACAGAGGTTCGAGCTGTTCGGCGAGACTCGGGATCACGCTGGCCATGGCGCGGCCGACGTGCCCGGCGCTCGAGAGACCATGGATGGACGCGAGTTCGTCGTTGACCCGCTTGAACCGGCAGTCACGGTCCAGGAACCCGATGCCAACCGGTGCGTGCTGCTGCAGCGCTTCGACGACGGCAAGCGTCTGGACCGCCGACTGCTGCAGCTGCAATCGCTCGAGCAGTTCGCGCTGCAACGCGCGGTTGGCGCGCGCCATCTGGTGTCGATCGACGACGTGATCGATCGCGTGCGGCAGGTGTGTCAGGTAGCCGTCGCGCTTGACGACGTAGTCATACGCGCCACGGTTCAAGGCCTCGATGGCGGTGTGCTCGTCCGCGCCTGTGGCGATCACGACGACCGGCACGTCGAGTCCACGATTCTTCAGCTCGGCCAGCAGCTCGAGCGCGTTCATATCCGGGAGCCGCAGGCCGGCGAGCACGAGGTCGATACTTCCCTCGGCGAGACGCTCGAGCGCTTCGGTTGACGTGGAGACAGACTCGACGCGCAGGTGCGGCGCGGTTTCACGAAGAGTCGCCACGACGAGGACGATGTCGGCGGGATCGTGTTCGACGTACAGCACGCGAACGGCCGGACGGTGATCAGCGGCCATGGGCGTGCGTGAGGGTGGGAGCATTGCCGAGTTGCGTGCGCGTTCGTTCGGGCCGGCTCTCTTCAGCCGACGATCGTGCCTCCCACCCGGACGGATCGCTGATCATCGGCAGCCCTGCGCCTCGACTATAGCAAAACGAATTCCTCCTCTTCAGCGTTCCAACAGTCGCTCACGTGAATCGTGAGACACAAAACGCAAGTGACGAATTGAGGGACGAATGTCAGCGGACGATGCGCGCACGCACGCGCCCGATCCCGCTCTGCTGCTCCGGTCCCACCTCGACCATCACGCGGTAATCGCCTGCCGCGACGAGCGGACCACCACCGAAGCCGCGGCCGCGACCGCCGGCCGCAGCGCCGCCGCGCCGCATGTTCCACTGCACGCGGTTCAATCCCGGCTCGGCCGGTCCTTTCAACGTGGCGATCGTCTCGCCGGTGATATCCGTGATCGTGATGCTGGCGCCGTCGTGCTTCTGGCGGACGTAGTAGTTGATTACGACAGCGTCCGGTTCGTTCGGCACTTCGATGAAGACGTCACCGAAGAGGTGGTAGTTACCCAGCGCGCGGAACTGGTACGGCGTCCGCGGCTCGATGTCGAAGAGGTGCAGCGGCCGCGACAGCACATCCGTCGTCAGTTCCTGCAGATGCGTGATGTCGCCCACGAAAAGTCCACGGCCGTAGGTGCCGATCACGAGATCGTTTTCGCGCGGATGCACGGTGAGGTCGTGCACGGCGACGGTCGGCAGGTTCCCCTTCAAGCGGATCCAGTCTGCTCCGGCGTTCAACGTGATCCACACGCCAAGATCGTTGCCGACGATCAACAGGTGTTCGTTGCGCCGGTCCTGCACGATCACGTTGATCGGCGACGCCGGCAGGTTCGCGGCGATCGACGTCCACGTCTTGCCGTAGTCGGTCGTCTTCGACAGGAACGCGCGGAAGTCGTCGTTGCGGAATCCGTTCTTCGCGACGAATGCCGTGCCCGCATCGTGCGGCGAGGCGAAGACGCGGCTGACGTAGCGATCGGCTGGACCTCCGGCCGTCGCGACCGCGGACGTCAGATCCGTCCAGGTCGCGCCGCCATCCTGCGTCAGCTGCACTTTCCCGTCGTCGGTACCGACCCAGATCACGCCCGGCGACAGCGGCGATTCCGAGATCGAGGTGATCGTGCAATACGGAACGTAACCGGAGTTGAGCCCGCACTTCGACGGATCGCCCGTCGTCAAATCGGGACTGACCTCCTGCCAGCTGTCGCCGCGATCGAGCGAACGGAACAGCATCTGCGCGCCGGTGTAGAGGATCCGCGGATTGTGCGGCGAGAGGACCAGCGGCGTCACCCAGTTGTAGCGCAGCGATGGTCCACCCTCGCGAGCCCGGGGCTCGATCGATGTTGCGAGGCCCGTGTGCTGGTCGAAACGGCGATGTCCGCCGGTCTGGAACGTGTTGTACAGCCAGCGCGAGTCGGTTGGATCGATCTGGTTGTACATGCCGTCGCCGGTCCCGACGGTCGTCCAGTCCTCGAGCGTGATGCGCCCGCTGCGGCCGTTGCTCGGCCCCTTCCACGAGTCGTGGTCCTGCAGCCCGGCGTAGACGTTGTAGGGATCGTCCATGTCGACGCCGACGGCGTAGACCTCGCCGAGCGGCATGTTCAGGTGGTACGTCGCGGTGCGTCCGCCGTCGTACGACACGTTGACGCCGCCGTCGCTGCCCAGCATGAGCCGCTGCGGATCCTGCTCATCCCACCAGATCGTGCGGAAGTCGCCGAAGACGCTCCGCATGAAGTTGCAGGTCCAGGTCTTGCCCGCGTCTTTTGATTCGTACATCCCGTCGCTGATGACGAGGATGTGCTTCGGATCGGACTGGTTCGTGCGGATCTGGTTGAACGAGTACGGCGCTTTGGATCCGGCAACGTCGATCCCGTCGCTGTGCGTCTTCGTCCACGTGCGTCCGCCATCGGTGGATCGATACACCTCGTTGCCGACCGGACCGCCAGGCTTTGCCGTGCGTGCCGCCACTTCACCGCGGCCGGAACTCGCGACGCACGCATCGACGCGTGCCCGCATCCCGCCGGTCCGCGGATTGAGGTTCTCGACGATCACGGTGAGCTGTCGCGGATCGCGCCGGCCGATGTCGAGACCGATGCGGCCGACGTTCCCCGACGGCAGTCCGCTCACCTTCGTCCACGTCGTGCCGCCATCGTCCGTGCGGTGCACGCCGCTGCCGGGACCGCCGAGCACGAGGTGCCACGGCGTCCGATGCTTCTCGTACATGGCGGCGTACAAGGTGTCCGGCGATTTCCAGTTCATGACCAGGTCGATCGCGCCGGTCCCGTCGTCAATATAGAGGACCTTCGTCCAGGTCTTTCCTCCATCGCGCGTGCGGAACACGCCGCGCTCTTCGTTGCGCGAGAAGAGATGCCCCATCGCGGCGACGTAGACGATGTCGGGGTTCCTCGGGTGAATGACGATGCGCGCGATGTGGTGCGAGTCGGGGAGCCCCATGAACTGCCAGCTCGCGCCCGCGTCGGTCGACTTGAACACGCCCTTTCCGGAGTAGGACGAGCGCGCGTTCGCCTGGTCGCCCGTGCCCATCCAGACGATGTTCGGATTCGACGGCGCGACCGCCACCGCGCCAACCGCCGCGGCATCGACGCTGTCGGAGATGTTCGCCCAGGTGACGCCGTTGTTCGTCGTCTTCCACAGTCCGCCGCTGCGTGAGGCGGCGTAGACCGTGTAGAGGTGCTCGCGCGCGGGCGACTCGGGCACCGCGATTTCGGTGATCCACGCTGACGTGCGGAACGGTCCGATGTTGCGGAACGTGGTCGCGTTCACCACCTGTTCGAGGGTCACATCCTGGCGCGCGGTCAGCGGTACCGCGAACACGACCGCGGCTGCGAAGAGAAGCAGATGTCGTCGGGTCACGGCCGGATTATATGCATCTCCCCACAGGAGGCCCGTCGTGTGAATCCCGGATGCCAAATCTGCACGCCATCGTACGAAACAGGCGGTCCACACCGACCGGCCGCACAAGAGATGTAATCCACCGCGCGCGCCCGATCACGGATCCGTCAGATCGGCCACGGACCCGTAATCGGCGCCCGCACGCAGCACCGCACCAGCACCCGGGCCCGCGCCCGCGGGGACGGAACGCGCTTTGAATGTCCCCGCGAAGCCGTTTCTTTTCCCCTTCACGAATATGCACATCCGCATTGCGCTCTCGACGCTCTGCGCGCTCGTGGCGGCCACGACGTGGTCGGTGCAGTCCTCTGCCTCCGTCCGGGAAACCGGCCGCATTGTCGGCACCGTGACCCTCGTGAGTCCGGGGGGCGCGCCGCTGCCGTCCGGCGCGTATCCATCACGCCGCGTCACGCGCCCGGCGCCGCCGCCGAGCGAACTCACGAACGTCGTGATCTCGATCAAGGATGCCCCGCCGGTCGCCGTCCTCCCCGTCACCGGGGCGACGATCTCGCAGCGGGATGAGTCGTTCGTGCCGCGCGTGGCAGCGATCACCCGCGGATCCACGGTCACGTTCCCGAACCTCGATTCCTACTTCCACAACGTCTTCTCGCTCTCGCGCGGTGCCAGCTTCGACCTTGGGCGGTATCCGCGGGGAGAGTCGCGTGACCGCACGTTCACGCGACCGGGCCTGGTCAAGGTGTACTGCAACCTGCACTCGCAGATGTCGGCGACGATCGTGGTGCTGGATCATCCCTTCTACACGATCCCGTCAGCCGACGGATCCTTCGTGCTGAACGACGTGCCGGCCGGCCGTTACACGCTGGGCGCGTGGCACGAGCGGATCGGCGAGAACCTGGCACCGGTCGATATCCAGCCGGGCGGCACGGCACACGTCAACTTCGTCCTCCCGATCGATGTTCAGTAACGTCGCGCGTTCGACGCCGCCACGGTTTGCGACGCGGACACTCATCGCGACGCTCGCCACGGTCGCGTTCATCCTCACGGCTGTGCTCGTCGTCGTCACGCTGCTCGTCCGCGATCACGTGCGCCGGTCGGTCGTCGAGAAGCTCGCCACCGGGCAGCGGCTGTTCGCCGCGCTCGAAGCACGCAAGGTCGAGGAACTGCGCGCGCAGCTCGCGACGCTCGTCGAGAACCCGACCCTCAAGGCCGCGCTCGATACCTACGAAGCCGAACGGCGAACGGCGCCTCCCGCCGTGCGAGCGCAACTCATCGCCACGGTCAAACGGGAGATCGACAAGCTGGCGTCGCGGCTCGACCCGGACGTGCTCGCCGCGCGCGATTTCGAGGGACGCGTCGTCGCGGTCTCGGGACGCCGCGCATCGGACTGGACGACGGACGGTCACGACCGGGAACCCGCTGCCGCAGACGGGACGTTCCTGGTCCTGTCGTCTGATGTCTTCCGCACCGTCACGGCGCCCGTGATGCTCGGGGACGTCGAGCTGGGCAGCGTCCAGCTGGCGTACGCGCTCGACGACCGCTACGCGAACGAACTCTCCGCGCTGTCGGGAGCGCACACGCTGATCGTCTCCGACGGCCGCGTGCTCGCAACCACCTTGTCAGACGCGACCGCCGCCAGACTGATCGCCACCACGCAGGGATCGATTCCCACCGGACTCGTCGATTTCGCCGATCAGGAGTACGCCATCCGGCCGCTACTGCAGGGGGACCACGCCACCATCTATGTGCTCGACTCGGTCGACGCTTCCGCCCGGCCGCTCGTCCGTTCGGCGCTGCAGAAGATGGGAGCGATCGCACTCGGCGCGTTCGTGCTGGCCGGCCTCGCGAGCCTGTGGCTCGCGCGCACGATCGCCCATCCGATCGACACGTTGTCGGCGTCGCTGAGCGAGATGACCCGGACGCGCACCTTCGACCGTCCGCTCGTGCCCTCGCGCGCGAGCCTGGAGGTCGACAGCCTGACCGATGCGTTCAACTCGATGATGGCCTCGGTGAAGGCGGCCGAAGCGGAAACCTTGAACGCCTATCTCGGAGCGATCCATGCCCTGGCGACGGCGCTCGACGCCCGCGATCCCTACACCGCCGGTCACTCCGAGCGGGTCAGCGCACTCTCGGTCGCGATCGGCCGCCGGATGGGTCTCGACGAGGCGACGCTCGAAGTGCTGCGGCTCGGCGCGCTGCTGCACGACATCGGCAAGATCGGGATCAGCGACAACGTCCTGCGCAAGCCGGCGCCGCTCACCGGGGACGAGTACGACGTCATCAAAACGCATCCCACCGTCGGGTCGCGCATCCTCCAGAACGTCAGCTTTCTGCAGCCGCATCTGCCGATCGTCGAACTGCATCACGAGCGTCCGGACGGCGGCGGCTATCCCTACGGGCTGAAAGGGA
>DASWVN010000245.1:0-14091 GCA_036401215.1 Vicinamibacterales bacterium
CCCGGACAGATGGCGTTGACCGTCACGCCACGCTTCTGCGCCTCGAGCGCCACCGCACGCGTGAGACCGAGCACGCCGTGCTTCGAGGCCACGTACGCGGCCGTGTACGGGAAGGCCGCACGCGCGGCAGTCGACGCGATATTGATCACGCGTCCGAACCCGCGAGCGAACATGCCCGGCACGATCGCCCGCATGCAGTTGTAGGTGCCGGTGAGATTCGTCGCGATCGTCCGGTCCCACAGCCCGTCGTCCATCGACGCAAACGGCGCGCTTTCGGCGATGCCGGCGTTGTTGACGAGCACGTCGATGGGACCGAGACGCTGCTCGGTGAGTGCAACCGCGGCGTGGACGTCCTCCCGCGATCCCACGTCACCGGTGAACGGGAGGACCTCGGCCCCAAGCGCCAGGAGCGCGTCCGTGGTCTCGCGCAGCGGACCGTGGGACCTGCCGAACAGTGCAACCGCGTACCCGTCACGGGCGAACCGCCGCGCGACGGCCCGACCCACACCACGCCCTGCTCCGGTGACGAACACGACGCGCGATGGCATGGAGGGATTTTAGGCGGGTTTGACCTTCAACACGCCTGCCCTCATCAACGTTCCGGAAAAGTCGAACACGTGGCGGATGGCGACGATCCCCTCTTCGCTGTAGGTGGATTCGCACGCGCCCGGCATCGAGATTTTCGACCCGACCTTGACGTCACCGAAGAACGGACCGGCGGCCGTGCCCTCGAAGGTCCAGAAATACGAAGCACGGGGTGGATCGATGAGCGCGGACTGCCAGGTGAGGAGGAAGTCGGGGAACGCCGAGTACCAGTAGCGGTAAACGTTGCGAATGGCCTCGCGGCCGCTGACCACGCCGTAGGCGGGGCTTTCGAACGTCCCTCCCGGGGCATGGAGAGCGGCGAGCGCCTCGACATCGCGCCGGGCGAAGGCCTCCTTCTGCCGTTCCAGAAGTTTTTCGATTGCACTGCGCGTCATCGCTGTGCCTCCGCGAGACGGGATTATACTGCGCAACGATCGTCGCCCAATTGAGGAGGTCGGCCCTATGCGTGCTCGTCCTTTGACGCTCGTCATCGTCCTGCTCTCGGCTGCGTCCGCCGCAGCCCAGCAGCAGGCCGTCGTCCCTGTGGCGTCGACGGCCCCCGCGTCGACGTCATCGAAGGTCTGGGAAGGACGAAACGCGGAATTCGAGGAATACCTTCGCACGGCCGTGTTTCGCAAGCTCGAGGAGGTGCCCATCGGGGTGACGAGGCCGATGCGCGGCTTCTTCGATCCGGGCGGGCTCGCCGCCAGCGCCGCGTGGAAGCTGCTTCCGCCGGGCCGCCCGCACGGATACTGGGAAAGCTACAAGTCCGAGATCGCCGCCTACGAACTGGACAAGCTGCTCGGGCTCGGCATGGTGCCGCCTGCCGTGGAGAAACGCGTCCGCGGCGAGCGGGGCGCGGCCGTGCTGTGGATCGACGGAGTGCAGTCGTGGAAAGAGGTCGAGAACGCGCCCAAACCGCCCAAGTGGAACCGCGAGGCGGTGCGCATGAAGATGTTCGACAACCTGATCGGCAACATCGACCGCAACGCCGGCAACCTGCTGGTCGACGCCGACTGGAACCTCTACCTGATCGACCACTCCCGCGCGTTCGTTACCGAGACGAGGCTGCGCGTCGAGATGGTGCGCATCGACAAGGGGATCTGGGACAAGATGCTCGCCCTCGACGAGCCGACGTTGACGGCGGCGCTCGGCAGCTGGTTGGACCGCAGCGCCATCCGCGCCATCCTGAAGCGCCGTGACGAGATGAAGAAGGTCGTCGACAAACTCCTGAAGAACGGAACCGAGGCGCTGGTATACATCAAGTGATGCGCAGACCCCATCTTCTCGTCTCCTCCCTCGCCGCCCTCATCGCCGTCGTCGCGAGCAGCCTCGGGATCGATCCCCTGGCCGCCCACCAGGACACGCCCCGCCGGATCGTGGCCATCGGCGACGTGCACGGGGCGGACCAGAACTTCGCCGCGATCCTCAAGAAGGCCGGCATCATCGACGACCAGGGACGCTGGATCGCGGGAAAGACGATCCTCGTACAAACGGGAGACATGAGCGATCGCGGCCGCGGCATGCGCGCGGGGCTGGACCTGCTGATGTCGCTCGAGAAGCAGGCGTCGGATGCGGGAGGCCGGGTCCACGCGCTGCTCGGGAATCACGAGATGATGAACCTGGTCGGCGAAACCCGCGACGCCACACCGGAGATCTTCGAGACCTTCGGCGGCGAAGAGGCGCTGCGGGAAGCCTTCGGTCCGCGCGGACGCTACGGCCGATGGCTCCGTTCGAAGCCGGTGATCGCGAAGGTCGGGGATTCCGTGTTCATGCACGCGGGGATCAATCCGGACTTCGACGAAGTCTCGATCGACGGCATCAACCGCCGGGCGCGGCGCGAGATGTCACAGTGGGATGACGGGGTGAAAATGCTCGTGGACCGGCAACTGGTCGCCGCCAACCCGAAATTCCTCGCCGCGGTCGAAGCGGCGCGGCTCGAGGCGGAAAAGCTCGCGTCGAGCGCGCTGCGCAACGAACTCGACACGCAGCGGACGATCGCCCGCCTCGCGCCGCTCGCCAACATCGGCACGTCGTCGCTCTTCAGCCCGGACGGGCCGCTCTGGTATCGCGGATTTGCGTCGTGGTCCGACGAGGAAGGCGCGGATCGCATCGACGCGATCCTGAAGAAGCTGCGGGCGAAGCGCTTCGTGACCGGTCATACCGTCACGCGAACGCGCCTGATCACGGAACGCTTCGGCGGACGGCTGTTCCTGATCGACACCGGCATGCTCGGCCCGCCATCGTTCCCGAACGGCCGCGCCTCCGCCCTCGAAATCGTCGGCGACACGACGCGGCCGCTATATCTGGAATAGCCCGGACCGCCGCACCGCGCACCGCGCACCGCGGACTCCGGACCCCGCACCCCGCACCGCGGATCCCGGCCCCCGGACCCCGGATTACTGCTTTTCGACCTTGTAGTCGGCGGGGATCGTGAAGAGATCGTCGGCCAGCGGCGCCGTCGAGACGCTCGAGATCTTCTGGATCATCTTCATCGGCCCCATCTGCTGCATCGCCTCGGCCATCGGTCCCCCTCCCTGAAACTCCATCGTCATCTCGGTGAGATACGGGAGCCCGGGGGAGGCCGCGCCCGCCTTCATCAGTTTGTCCAGCGGACCCGCGCCGGAGGCCGCACCGCTCAATGCGGCAAACAGGTTCGACTCGAGCGCCGCCTTGTTGAACGCAGCGAACTCGCTCGCGCCGGGCGCCGCCTTCGCGATCCAGATCGACCCCTTCATCACCATCTTGACGTCGGCCATCATCGCCGCCGCCTCGGGCGGCACCTGCGCTCCCTGCGGCATCACGTCACTCATGTTCAGGGTCAGGGCCATCGCGTGCTCGTCGCACGTCTGGCCGTCGATCGTCTGCGACTTGCCGGTCGGCTTCATGGTGACGTCGATCTCCGGCATCGGCACCGCAGGCCCCGAGTTCGGGGTCATCACCATCGCCGTCTTGTTCGCCGAGTTGAGCAGCACGATCTGCCGGGCCTTGATATCGGCGATCGAGCTGATCGTCTGACCGTTCATCTCGATGTCGCTGCGGGCCTTCTGCCCCTTGATGTGCATCGTGATGCGCGGGAGCATCGCCCCGCCCAGCGCCGCTGCCGCTGCCCCTTCCATCGTCATCGTCTGCACCACCGTGACGTCGGCGCGCAGACCAACCAGACTCATCGCCACGATCGCGGCGGTTACAAGCGCGTTCCTCATCGGACCTCCGGGCGGCAATCGTAACATTTCGTCCGGCGCTGCGCGCCGTGCTGAGTGCTGGGTGCTGGGTGCTGAGTGCCCAAAGTGCTGGGTGCTGGTGCGGTGCTGGGTGCTGGTGCGGGGTGCTGGTGCGGGGTGCTGGTGCGGGTGCTGGTGCGGTGCTGGGTGCTGGTGCTCGCCTCGGCCCGATCGCAGAATTTCGCAAGTATTCGCTGCTCCCCCTCTGCAGAAAGCGCAGCATTCATGTCCCCTCGGATCGGTTACGCACACGTTTCCGCACCCTTTCCACCTGGCACGGCCCGTGCCACCTTGGCCGGTATGGCTGGATGGAAATCGGTGGATGAAATCAAGGCGTATCAGCTCGCCGTGGAACTACGGGACGACATTACCCGGTTGACAGAGACGGGTCGAGCCGCGCGCGACTTTGGGTTTCGGGACGAGATCCGGGAGTCCTCGTCTTCGGTCACGAAGAACCTCGCTGAAGGTTTCGATCGCTACTACCATCCCGAGTTCGCCCGCTTTGCTGGCATCGCGAAGGGCTCTCTCGCCGAGACGATCGACGCGCTCAAGGACGGCAAGATCAAGAAGTACATATCCGAGGAAGACTTCCACCGGCTGAACGAGCTTGCTGAACGAGCGAGGAAAGCAACCGGCGGCCTGATTCGATACCTCGAGTCGTCGCAGGCGCCAGGTGAAGAACGCCGTCGTCCCCGCCCGCGCAGGCGCAGTCGCTGACAGCACCCAGCACCAGCACCGCACCAGCACCGCACCAGCACTAGCACCCCCGGGCACCCAGCACCCAGCACCGCACCAGCACCAGCACCCCCCGGGCACCCAGCACCAGCACCCAGCACCAGCACCGGGCGCGCGAAGCGCGCCTAGCGCTTCATACGCTCGAGAACCTCCCCCAACTTCCGAATTTCTTCGCCGTAGAGCGCCCAATCCCCATCGCGCTGCGCCTGGAGCGCGCGCTGATAGTGTGCGCGGGCCTGGGCGGCGAGGCCGGTCAATTCGATCGACGGCGCCTCGAGATCGGGCGGCGTGGGAGCGCCGGGTTCGGGTTCGGCGACCGTGGCGGGCGCCGGGCGCGAGCCGTCGGGCGGGAAGAGGCGATCGAGGGCGGCGTCGAGCGTCTCTTCCATGACGATCTGGTTCTGGTACGCGACGATGACCCGCTTCAACTCGGGGATCGACCCGCCCGCGGCACGGAGGTAGAGCGGACGGATGTAGATGAGCGACTGCTCGATCGGGATGACGAGCAGCGTGCCCTGGATCACCGTGGACCCCTGCTGGTTCCAGAGCGTGACCTGCGGCGCGATAGCCTGATCCTGGCTGATCCGCGCGGCGACCTGCTTCGGCCCGAAGATCACCGTCTGCTTCGGGAACTGGAAAACCGCGAGCTTGCCGTAGTGCTCGCCGTCGCTGCGCGCCACCATCCAGGCGGCGAGGTTGTCCTTCTGCCGCGGCGTGAAGGGCAGCATCTGGATGTACTCGGGGCCCGCTTCTCCCGGCAGCTTCATGATCGTGTAGTACGGGTGCATCGACTGCGCCTGGCCGCCGACGTCGAACGCCGGCACCTCCCACTGGTCCTCCCGGTTGTAGAACACCGCGGGATTGACCATGTGGTAGATCGCGAACATCGCCGCCTGGATCGTGAAGATCTGCTGCGGATAGCGCAGACGGGTGCGGAGGTCCTCCGGCATCGTCTCCAGCGGACTCAGCAGGCCGGGGAACATCTTCGCGATCGTCTGCGCGATCGGATCGGTCTGATCGATGAGGTGATACGTGGTCGTGCCGTTGTACGCGTCGATCGTGACCTTGACCGAGTTGCGGATGTAGTTGATCCCCCGTGCCCGTGTCGAGTACGGATACCGCGTGGACGTGGTATAGACGTCCTGCATCCAGACCAGCCGGCCGTCGCTGATCGTGAGGTACGGGTCCGGATCGTACTCGAGGAACGGCGCGATCCGCTGGACCCGGTCCGCGATGCGGCGATACAGCATCACCCGCGAGTCGTGCGTCAGGTTCGGCGAGAAGAACGTGTCGGTCGACCGGAAGCGGAGCGCGAACAGCAGCCGGCGGAACGGATTCGACAGCCGGACGCCTCCCTCCCCCTGATACGTCGTGAACACGTTGTCTTCGCCGCGCGGGTAGTCGAACTCCTCCGTCAGCGTGTTCACGAACACGTGATCGTTCGCCAGTTCGCCGAAGTAGATGGCTGGCTGCGTGACCTGGAGGTCCTTGGTCGAGACCGGTGGCAGGTCGCGGATGAACAGCACCGGCAGCCCTTCGCGGGTGACTTCGTTGACCGGCCCGAGCGTCAATCCGTATCCGTGCGTGAACGTCAGCCGCTCGTTGATCCAGGTGCGGCTCGGCAGGCTCTGCGAGTTCAGCTCACGCGCCGAGAGCATGATCTGCCGGTACTTCCCGTCGATCGTGTAGCGGTCGTTGTCGACGGCGACGAAGTCGTAATACGTACGGATTTCCTGCAGCTGGCCGAACGTGTCGAGAAGCGGACGGTCGTTCCAGAGCGGGACGTTCTCGATCGTCGCCGCATTGCGCTCGAGATCGGCGCGGGTGAGGTGCGCTTCGCCCGACAGCGGCTTCTCCTGCACCCCGTCGAGGCCGAACGCCTCCCGGGTCGCCTGGATGTTGTGGGTGATGAACGGCGTCTCGCGCACCTGTTCGTTCGGAGCCACCACGAACCGCTGGATGACCGACGCATACAGCGGACCGGCAATGGCCACGACGACGTAGAGGGCGATGGCGGCGATGAGGCGCGTCAGGTTGCGCGCGCCGAACGCCGACCACGCGGCGAGCCCGGCGCCAACGAGCGCAGCCGCCGTGAGGGCCCGGAGCGCGGGCATGTTGGCGTGGACGTCGACATACGAGGCGACCCAGACCACCCCGGACTGGGCGGTCAGCAGCGCCGGCACCTGCAGCCAGGCGCCGAACGCGAGCACCAGGAACAGCGCCACCGCAAGCGCCGAGACGTGCCGGATCACGTGCGGCGCCACGGAGAGGCCGCGCACCGGGTGAAAGCTCACTTCGCCGCCGAGCACGTAGGCCGCGACGGCGGTGCCGATCATGAAGATGGCGATGAAGAGGAAGAGCCCCTGAAGGTGCTCGAGCAGCGGCATCGTGAAGACGTAGAAACCGATGTCGCGTCCGAGAATCGGATCCACCCGGCCGAACGGCGTGGCGTAGACGTAATACAGCCACGCCTCCCAGCGTGCGCCGGCGAACAGGCCGATCATCAGGGAAACGGCGGCCGCAGCGAGCAGCACCAGCGGACGGATCGTGGCCGGATCCACCGTAATGGTCTGCGGTCCCTGCGGGGTGGCGACCATGAACGGCCGCGGGCGCAGCGAGCGCATCGAAAGGATCACGTTCCCGCCGATCAGCGCGAAGGCGAGCAGGCCGACAAGGGCCGTGACCAGCGTCTTGACGGTCAACGAGCGCAGAAAGACCTGTTCGTAGCCCACCTCCTGGAACCACAGCCAGTCGGTGTAGAACTCGGCGATGGCAGGGATTCCGGCGACGAGAAGGATGATGAAAAGGAGAATGGATCCGCGCAGTCGCATGTAGGTCAATTATAGGTGGCCGCGCCGAGTCAAGGCCCAGGAAGCCAACGCCCAAGGACCAAAGACCAAGGGCCAACTCCCAAAGTCCAACTCCCAACGCACGAATGGGGAGCCTTGGAACTTGGGAGTTGGTCCCTTGGGAGTTGGTCCCTTGGGAGTTGGGAGTTGGAAGTTGGGAGTTCGGAGCGTCAGCCCGCGCGGTAGACGCTGGCCCACAACGGGAGCAGGGCCTCGAACGTCTGCTCCATCCAGTCGACCAGGCGCGCCCCATCGTCCATCGTATCGGCGTGGTCGCCGCGATCCGAGAAGAGCCACGCGCCAACGAAGACCCATCCCTGTTCGAGGGCGTTGCGGTTGTTGATCAGCCAATCCACCGCGTCGTGCGGCAGCATGTCCACCGCCGGCTGGCGATCGGCGTATTGAATGAAACCACCATTCGACGCCATCCAGTCGGTCAGCAGCGACTTCCATTCCGCCGACACGAGGCGCTGGAAGTTCTCGAAGTGCTCGAGGACGCGTTCCTGCCCGGCCTCGCGATCGGGATCCGCGCCCGACGGCGTGAGATTGAAGCCGATGCCGGCGCGGATCGCCGAACGCCCCCACTCCGGCACCGAGTAGAACCCCAGGTTGATCTGCGGCTCCCATCGTCCGCCGTGGTGAAACGCGTAGAGATGGCCGCTGGTGCCGGCGTAAAAGCTGTTGCGGCGGAACAGTTTGCTGCCCGATTGACCGGCCCGGTTCCGCGCGTCGACGACCTTCTTTGCGAACGGACGCTCGTTGAGCGCCATGAGCAGTCCTTCGATCGTCGGCCCGAGCGATTCGAGCGCCGAAGCCGGCGCCAGTTGCTGCAGCGCGGCGAACTGGGCGCGTCCGAATGCGCTCCTTCCCGGGCCGTCCGCCGGCGCCGCCTTTTTCGACCGTGTCGCGCGCGTGCGCTTGACCGGCGCCGGTTCGGGCGACTGGCGCACTTCCCGCCGGATCGACTCCTGAAGAAGGCTGCGCGCGATGATGTTCTGAGGGTTCAGTTCGAGTGCGCGCTCCAGCGCCGCGTTGGCATCGCTGTAAAGCCCGAGCTCGATGTTGCAGCGGGCCAGTCGCGTCCACGCTCCCTGGTTGGAAGGGGCCAGCTGGGCCAGCTCTTCGTTGACCTGTTTGGCTTCGGTGCCGAAGTCGCCGCGCCTGGCAAGATCAACGGCTTTTTGTTCGAGGGCTCGAATGTCCACGCACCATCATATACTCCCGATCAGCTCTGAGTTGGCTCTATAATGCGCGCCATGACTGTCGTGGAGCGGCGCGTCGGCGACGTCACGATCCTCGACCTGAAGGGGCGGCTGGTCTTCGAAGAGGGAGACCGCGTGTTCCGCGCACACGTCGACTCGCTGCTCGGCGAGGGCCGGCGCAACATCATCGTGAACCTGCAGGACGTCACCTACGTGGATAGTTGTGGCGTCGGCGTGCTGGTCGCGAAGTACGTGAGCCTTCGACGGGCGGGCGGAGATCTCCGCTTTCTCCACCTGACGCCGAAGAGCCTCCGGCTGATGGAAATCTCGAAGCTGGTCGACATCTTCCGGGTCTACGATGACGAGGCCCGGGCGGTCGCCAGCTTCAGCAGCGAGCCTGTCGCGTGAGCCGCATCGACGAACAGAACGGCGAGGAGGCCCGCCTCGAGGCGTTGAGGAAGTACCACATCCTCGACACCGATCCCGAGATCGCCTTCGACGACCTCGCGCTGCTGGCGTCGCACATCTGCGAAACGCCGATGGCCGCCATCTCGCTCGTCGACGAAGACCGCCAGTGGTTCAAGGCGCGCATCGGCTTCACCGCCGTGGAGACGCCGCGTTCGATTTCCTTCTGCACCCACGCGATCCAGCAGCGTGACATCTTCATCGTGCCGGATGCCCTGAAGGACGAGCGTCTCCGCAACAACCCGCAGGTCGCCGGCGACCCGCACATCCGGTTCTATGCGGGCGCGCCGCTGCTCGCCCGCGACGGACACGCGCTCGGCACCCTCTGCGTCGTCGACAACAAGCCGCGAAAGCTCTCGAGCCTGCAGCTCGAAGCACTCGCCGCGCTCTCCCGCCAGGTGGAGGCGCAGCTCGAACTCCGGCGGCGGCTCATCGAACTGCGCGCGACGAACGAACATCTGCAGAAGCTGATGGGGATGATGCCGTTCTGCTCGACCTGCGAGTTCACGATGACGATCCCGGCGGATCCGTCGGCGATCCCGGCCGTCATCGACGGCGTCAATGCCGTGCTGATGCAGAAACACTGGCCCGAAGAGCAGATCATGGAGATCGAGCTTGCGCTCCAGGAAGCGCTCGCCAACGGCATTCGCCATGGCTGCTGCGGCGATCCCAGTAAGCAGGTCCAGGTCGTCGTCAACGTCACGTCGGCTGGCGAAGTGCTGATCACCGTCCGCGATCCCGGGCAGGGGTTCGATCCGTCCACGGTCGCCGATCCACTCGCGCCCGAGAACATGCTGAAGCCGAGCGGCCGCGGCATCTTCCTCATCAACGGCCTCATGGACGACGTGCAGTTCACCGACGGCGGACGGGAACTGCAGATGAAGAAGCGCCGCGCCTGAGCGCTCGATCGTCGTATCTGCGCAACCATGCGACGATTGAAGAACGATGACGCTCCTCTTCTCCTTCGCCCATCCTGACGACGAAAGCTTTTCCGGGGCGGGAACGGCAATGAAGTACGCGGCAGCCGGAGGCCGGATTGTGCTCGTGACCGCGACGCTGGGGCAGCGCGGCAAGTGCGGTGATCCGCCGGTCTGCAGGCCGGAAGAGATCGAGGCGACGCGCGAGCGCGAGTTGCGCGAGGCGGCGCGGATCATCGGGTTCGATGCGCTGCACCTTCTCGGCTATCGAGACCGCGAGTTGAGCGAGGCGCCACCGGAGGACATCAGGCGCGCGCTTGCCGGCATCATCCGTCGCGAACGACCCGATGTGGTCCTGACGTTCGATCCCAACGGCTTCAACCAGCATCCCGATCACGTCGCGATCAGCCGGTTCACGAGCGACGCCGTCGCGGTCGCCGCCGATCCGCGGTGGTATCCCGACCTGGGCGAGGCACATGCGGTCACGAGGATCCTCTGGACGCCGCCGCTGCCGCCATGGGAGACGGCGGAACTCGAACATCTCGAGGCGATGCCGGGCGCGGACTTCGTGCTCGACGTGTCGGCGTGGCGCGATCGACGGATCGCGGCCTTGCGCGCGCATCGCACGCAGCACCAGTCGATCGACCGCCATTTCTTCGCCAAGCCGGACCTCGAACGGATTCTGGCGACCGAGGTCTGGCGGCAGGGGGCCGGCCCGGCGCTGGAATCGCGTCCATCGCGCGACCTCCGCTCGTGACGCGGCGTGCCGGCGAAGCGCCGCGGATGCCGTGGCACGGACCGTGGCCGGCCGACGCTATAATCGAACCGTGATCCGCACCCGTCGATCCCTGCGTCAGCTCCCGTTGGTCACCCTGCTGTTTGCGCTCGCCTTCGTGGGAGCGTGCGGCGGCACCCCGACCGAACCGGCGCCGGCCTTCACGCAAACCGATCTACGCGCCGGCAGCGGCGCCCCGGCCGAAACCGGCGACATACTGTCCGTGTTCTACACCGGCTGGATCTACGACGCGTCGAGACCCGATCAGAAGGGGCTGCAGTTCGAGACGAACGTCGGGCGTACCGCGCTCAGGTTCGCGGTCGGTGTGGGCCAGGTGATCCCGGGATGGGACCAGGGGCTCGCCGGCGTCCAGACCGGCACGATCCGCCGCCTCGTCATCCCCCCGGACCTCGCCTATGGACCGGAGCGCAATGGCCCGATCCCGCCGAACTCCACGCTCGTCTTTGAAGTGGAGGTCGCGGAGATCGAGAAGCCGTAGCTTGCCCGGCGACAGAGAACTCCGTGAGTTCTCGTCGCCAGTCGCTGTCACTTCGGACTAGAAAATTCGGAAGCGGACGCCGAAGAGGTAGCTCGAGACGGTGTCATCGATCTCGATCGCGCCGGTGCGGCGGTCTTCGCCCTTGATCTTCGTCAGGTTCGCTTCTCCATAGAGCGCGAAGCGGCTGGAAATCCAAGCCTCGAGCCCGCCGCCGAAGGTGTAGCTCCAGCCGTCCGTGTGCGTTTCGACCGTCTGCGTGTCGGCAGCGATCGTCTGCGTCATCGTCGTGCGACCCTCGTGGTAGACGCCGCCACCCTGGCCGTAGAGCCGGACGGGCCCAATCGGGATGCCGGCCTTCGCCTGGATCGTGATGATGTCGGTGTCGAAGTCGCTCGTAAAGTTGAACCCGCTCCCCTGGCCTTCGACGCGCATCCGGGTGGGGCGCAGGTAGCTGCCCTCGACGCCGAGCCACCGGAAGAACCACAGCGTCGCCCCCACGGAATACGCGCCGACCTGCCCGTCGTCCGAACAGTCGGGCACGTTGCCGCACGCGATCGATGTCGCGTCACTTGCCTTGGCGAGGCCGCCGCCGCCGAACACGATCAGACCCTTCGGGGACAGGCGGCGTGCCGGGGCGTTCGGGTTGTAGGATCCCTGCCGCAGCAGGACGGTGGGGATCGGCCGCGAGACGTCGATCACGATCGTGCTCCGCTGGCGCACCCAGTAGATGCCGCTCACCTCGGTGCGCGCGCAGCCCGACTCGGCAGGCGGCGGCAGCCGGTTGCGATCCACGATGTGGATGCGGTGCAGCGTGTCGCACGTATCCACGTACAGGCGCGCGTCCATCTCGAGGCGCCCCGCGTCGTTCGGCGGGATGGCGCCGGAGACCGTCGCCATGCCGTCGGCGGCGACGGTGCCGGCGTTCGCGGCTCCGCCGTTGACCACGGCCTCGACGCTCTGCCCGGGCTCCGCACCCCTCACGATCACCGTCTGCGCGGCAACCCCAGCAGCCGCAACCATATTCAGCGCGGCTGCTACAGCCAGCAGCCGCAGGACTTTCGACATCCTCGCTCCTCTGAGTTCCGGGAAGGACAACGGATGAAGCGTCGTTGCCCGATCTGAAATTATCGTCCAGAAACGTGTGATGCGCGCATCACCGCCGCGCGCCGCGCCCGGTCGGGTAATATTCCCGAATGGCCACCACTCACACGCTCACCGGCGAAGAAATCGTTTCCCTCACAAAGACGCATACGCTGTTCGAATGGTCGGCCCAGGCGAAGGTGGACCCGATCCCGGTGGCGGGGGCGGAAGGCTGCTGGTTCTGGACACCCGAAGGCAAGCGATACCTCGATTTCAACAGCCAGCTGATGTGCGTGAACGTCGGCCATGCGCATCCACGCGTGATCAAAGCGATCCAGGAACAGGCCGCGACGCTCGCATATGCCAATCCGTTCATGGCGACGGAGCCACGCGCGCTCCTCGGCGAGAAACTCGCCTCGATCACCCCTGGCGACATCGACGCGTTCTTCTTCACGAATGGCGGCGCCGAGGCCAACGAGAACGCGATCAAGATCGCGCGGCTGTATACCGGCCGGCACAAGATCCTCGCGCGCTACCGCTCCTATCACGGCGCGACCGGGGGAGCGATCACGCTCACGGGTGACCCTCGCCGCTGGGCGGCTGAGCCGGGGATCCCGGGCGTCGTCCACATCGCCGACGCGTGGCACGGCGTGCAGCGCGGCTGGGACGATGTGAAGACGGCGCTGGCGAACATCGAAGAGGTGATCCAGTTCGAAGGCCCCGACAAGATCGCGGCGTTTTTCGTCGAGCCGGTCACCGGCACCAACGGCATCCTCGTGCCCCCCGACGGCTACCTCGAAGGGATCCGCGAACTCTGCACCAAGTACGGGATCCTCATGGTCGCCGATGAAGTCATGTCGGGCTTCGGCCGGACCGGCGAATGGTTCGCGATCGATCACTGGAAGATCGTCCCCGACCTGATCACGATGGCGAAAGGGCTCACCAGCGCGTACGTGCCGCTCGGCGCCGTCGGGATGCGCCGCTCGATCGCCGACCACTTCAAGGACAAGGTCTTCTACGGCGGCCTGACCTACAACAGCCATCCGCTCGGCTGCGCCACGGCGCTCGCGACGATCGCGGTGTATGAGGACGAGGACCTGATCGCCCGGGCGAAGAAGACCGGCGAGGTGATGAAGCGGATGATGCAGGACCTCCAGGCGAAACACGAGATCGTCGGCGCGACCCGCTCGATCGGCCTCTTCGGCATCGTCGAACTCGTGAAGGACAAGAAGACGCTCGAGCCGCTGGCGCCATACAACGGAACCTCGGAGCGGATGACGAAGCTCGGCAAGTTCTTCCGGGACCAGGGCCTCTACACGCTGGTCCGCTGGAACACGTTCTTCACCAACCCGCCGCTGACGATCACCGAAGACGAACTCCGCCAGGGCTTCGACATCATCGATCGAGGGCTGACGGAGATCAGGTAAAACTCCGAACTATGAACTCCGAACTACGAACTCGAACCGTTCGGAGTTCATAGTTCATAGTTCGGAGTTCATAGTTCGGAGTTTCACACCTTCCACCTAGACCGCGCTCACCAGCGCGTTGGCGACGTCGCGCGTGTTCGCCTTTCCACCGAGATCCGGCGTCCTCGGGCCTCCTTCGCCCAGCACACGCTCGATCGCGCGGACGATGCGGTCGTGCGCCTTCGGGGCGCCGAGGTGATCGAGCATCAGGGCACCGGCCCAGATCGCGCCGATCGGGTTTGCGATCCCCTTGCCCGCGATGTCGGGGGCCGACCCGTGGATCGGTTCGAACAT
>DASWVN010000246.1:0-4197 GCA_036401215.1 Vicinamibacterales bacterium
GTGCCTTTATGAGGAGGGCCGCCGGCGAGCGCCAGGTCGCAGAAGCTTCCCCACATCTGGTCCCAGGCGATCTTGCCGTCGGCGCCGTACCGCACGCCGGCCGTTCCCATCGACACGGGCTGCACGTCGTCGTAGCGCTCGCGGTATTCCTCCGGCAGCAGCGTTTTCAGACGCCGTTCGAGTTCCTCGAAAATCCGGAGATCCTCTTCGAGGACGGGCATGTCACCACCCTAGCACATGCGCAAAGACGAGCGGCGCCACGATGGTGGCGTCGGATTCGATGACGAACTTCGGCGTGTCGATCGCCAGCTTCTCCCACGTGATCTTCTCGTTGGGGATGGCGCCCGAGTACGAACCGTAGCTCGTGGTCGAATCACTGATCTGGCAGAAGTAGCCCCAGAGCGGCACCTCGCGCTGGAGATCCTGCCGCAGCATGGGGACGACGCAGATGGGGAAGTCGCCGGCGATTCCGCCGCCGATCTGAAAGAAGCCGATCGAGCGGTTCGCTTCGGCCTGCTGCGTGTACCACGCCGCGAGGACCATCATCGCCTCGATGCCGGTGCGGACGGTGTGCGGATTGCGGATGTGTCCCGCCAGGCAGTGCGCCGCGAAGATGTTGCCGAGCGTCGAGTCCTCCCAGCCGGGGACGAAGATCGGCAGCTGACGCTCCATTGCGGCAAACAACCAGCTGTCCTTCGTCGGGATCTGAAACGAAGCCGCGAGGTCCTTCCGGCGCAGGGCGCGATAGAAGAACTCGTGCGGGAAGAGGCGCTCGCCGGCGGCTTCGGCCCGGGTCCACTCCTCCACCATGACGCTCTCCATCCGCCGCATCGCCTCGGCTTCGGGGATGCAGGTGTCGGTGACGCGATTGAGATGGCGGTCGAGCAGCGCCTGTTCGTCGCTCGGCGTGAGGTCGCGATAGTGCGGAACGCGGACGTAGAAGTCGTGCGCGACGAGGTTGAAGACGTCCTCTTCGAGGTTGGCGCCGGTGCAGCAGATCGCGTCGACTTTCTCCTGCCGGATCATCTCGGCCAGCGAAAGCCCGAGTTCGGCCGTGCTCATCGCGCCCGCCAGCGTCACGAGCATGCCGCCGCCGCGCTCGAGGTGCGCGGAGTACCCACGCGCGGCGTCGATGAGCGCGGCCGCGTTGAAGTGACGGAAGTGATGTTCGAGAAAGGTTGAAACCGGTCCGGTGCGGGACGGCGAGTGAGTCATGCGCGCGCCACCTGGTGCGACCTGGTTCACGTCCGGGTGGCGCGGTCGCAGAAAGCCTGCCCGGGCGCCCTACGGCTCACGGGGTGAACCGCCATCGGAACGCGGGTGGCTTTCACTGCGATCGTAACAATGCCGGGCCGGCGGCACAAGACCTCCTCACAGCACTCGCGCAAGCCAGCTCGCGCCCCACTCGGCGATCCGCTGCAGCCACGAGCGTTGCGCGAAGGCCGCCGCCGTGATCTCCTCGGCGTACTGAAGGTCGGCGAGAAAGATCCGCTCCATCTGCGCTCCGACCTCGCGATCGAGCACCATGAGGTTGGCTTCGTCGTTCAATGCCATCGACCGGTTGTCGAAGTTCATGGATCCGATCGAGGACCACTCGCCATCGGCGACGAACGTCTTGGCATGGAGCGTCGTCGGCTGCCACTCGTAGATGCGGACGCCGGCCGCCAGCAGTTCCGCATAGCTGGCGCGGCCGGCCACGCGGACGAGGTTGACGTCGGTCCGTGGACCGGCCGTCAGGATGCGCACGTCGACACTGCGCTTCGCCGTTGCCGCCAGCAGCTCGACGAAGTTCGCGTCCGGTGCGAAATAGGCATTGGTGATGTAGAGCGACTTTCGTGCCGCGGCAATGGACAGCGCCATGAACCGCTCCGCCGTCGTCGTCCCCAGCGTGGGCGTGGCGTACAACAGTCCGGCCGTGGCCGCGCCGCCTTCCACGGGCGCGAGCGTCGCACGCCCGACGTACAGGACGCCGGTCGCTTCCGCCCACGCCGCCGCGAACGCCGCGAGCAGCTGCCGTACTGCCGGCCCCTCGAAGCGGACGTTGGTCTCGCGCCACGCACCGTTCGTGCGTCCGTCACCGAACCACTTGTCGTCGATGCCGAAGCCACCGGTCCAGCCGATCCGGCCGTCGATGATGATCCCGCGAGCGTGCGAGCGGTGCTGCGCGAGGTGGAGCGCCGACAATCTCAGAGGCCGGAACGGTGCGACCTGCACACCCGCGGCGCGCAGCGCCTCGACTTCGCGTGAAGGGATGTCGGCGGTACCGAAGGCGTCGTAGAGCAGGAAGACGCGGATACCTGCCGCGGCACGCTCGCGCAGGATCCCGCTGAGCGTCCGCCCCATGCGGCCCGGACTCCCGTAGTACAGCTGCAGCGTAATGGACCGCCGGGCCGATCTGAGGTCCTGCCAGAGACGGTCGTAGGTGCCGTCGCCGTCCAGCATCACTTCGACACGGTGGCCCGGCGCCAGCGGCGTACCCGTCACCATCGTCATCGCCTGCGGGAACTCCGGCTCGCCGACGCCGATCGGGACGTCGGTCGCGATCCCCCGGACGTTCCGGACGGCGGTTCCCCGGGTGAGATGGAGGAACCCGATCCAGGCGAAGAGAAGCACGACAATGACGAGCGCCCGGCCGGCGACACGACGGCCGCGTGACCCCGCACGCGGCGCCGGATCGCCCTGTCGGGACCAGTGCATAGATCGACTGTAGTGTATTGTCGGCTTCTGGCGACGGAGGGACAATGGCGCGCGAGGCGGACATGACGACGGCGTCAACCTGCTCATGGTCGTGGCGGGCGGTCGTCTCGATCATGCTCACGATTCCGAAGGGGCACGCCAGGGGAGGCACGCGATGAATCCACTCGTCAGCGGATTCGAGGGCCGCCTGGAAGCGATCATGGCCTGGCGCTATCATCTCCACAGGCATCCGGAACTGTCGCTTGAAGAAAAGAACACCGCGAAGTACAACGCCGATCTGGTGCGGTCGTGGCTGCACCCATGAGATCCCGGGAAGGGGTCCCGGGCGCCGTGCTGGTGAACGATCCAGCCGAAACCGCCAGGGCCGCGGAGATCGCACGCGGATCGTTCGGCGATGACGCGGTGATGTATCCGGGACCGAGCTACCTGGGCAGCGAGGACTTCGCCTTCATGCTGCAGAAGAAGCAGGGCACCTACTGCCTTCTGGGCAACGGCGACACGCCGATGGTCCACCACCCGCAGTACGTCTTCAACGACGAGATCCTGCCGGTGGGCGCCGCGTACTGGGTCACCCTGACCGAGCAGTACCTTCGTCAGTGACGCGCGGCGAGGGCAATCACGTCTGTTGATCCAGTGATTCGACCACCCACCGGCTCCAGTACCTGATGACGCTGCCGCGGTGTTTCCTGAACGCCGCGGCAACCTCCTCTTTTCCCTCGTCGTCGTCGAGCCGGACGGCGACGAAGACACCGCCAGCTCGAAGCTCCTCGTCGGCGCGGCGAAGCGTCTCACCCGTTTCCGGCACGAGAAGCGCCTCGAGGTTCCGGAGCCTCCGGACCGCCGTGCCGTGCGCTTCTCCAGACAGGTCCAGCCGCTCGGCTCCCGTTTCGCCGACGAACACTTCAATCCTGTCGCCGGTGTAGCCGAGTTTCGCCAGCTCCTCTACGACACGCCTTGCATCGTCGCGAGAGGCGAAGAGTGACGTCACCCGGTTGACGGGGATGAACGCATATCCGGACTCATGCGGATCGGGATTCACCTCTGGCATGGGGCGTTCGCTCATTGCGCCTGGCGTGAACGCAAGAGCAGCGCCATTGTCGCCGGACTCGTCAACGCCGTGGTGAGTGTGCCAGCTGGGCTGGCGTCGGCAACGCTGGCGGTGTACGGGCTTCCCGCCGCCGTTGCGCCAGGCGGACGATACGGCCGGGACATCGGCGGCCGAAGTGTTCGTGGACAGGCCCCTCGTTAGTCAGTGCCTGTTCTCATGTCGAGCGGCGGTCATTCTTCTCTTCGCTGGGACGTGTTCCCGGCGGCAGGTGAACGGTCTGGAACCGGCGTCCCACGACGGCGATGACGACGACCAGAAGGATGAGTACGGCAAACGTCAGAACTTCTCCGCTAATCACACACGCCTCCCTGAAGAATGCAGACCTGCGCCAGGCGCACGGCACACGGCCGGCGCGACGGCGTCATAACTGAACGGATGGGTCTACGAACTCA
>DASWVN010000247.1:0-9019 GCA_036401215.1 Vicinamibacterales bacterium
GCCCCCGGTCCTCCTTCTGCTGTGGCGCGCGGTCACACGCCTCTCTCCGCGACCAGCCTGGAGGCGCCTGACGATCGCGGCTCGAGCAGTTCGAACGCGAGTCAGCCAGGTAGACCTGACGCCCGTGAGGCGAAGGCTCACTGAAACCGCACTCCCATCGCTGCGCCGGCCGCTGTTCGCAATTCCCGGCGCCATCATGGCCATCGTCGTCGCCACGGGTCTCCTGGCAGGCCCGGCGATGTTCTCGACTGCAACGCCGGAGGCAAACGAGATTTTCACCTCCGCAGCCATCGACATTCCGCATGCCGTGGATACGGCGGCGGGTATTCCGGCCGTCGGGGTGATGGTTCCTGCACCAGTGCCTCTTCGTGTGAACGTGCCCGAACGCCCACCTTCGCGCGTCGTCAAACCGAAACCTCCACGGCCGTCCACCCGTGTCCGAAACACGGTGCGAGCGACCGCGGCCGCAGCCGAAACCGCGGCGCCGTCGAACGGACCGAGGTTCCATGGAACCCTCTCGATCAGTTCGGACCCGCTCGGCGCACTCGTGTGGGTCAACGGTGAATTGGTCGGGCCGACCCCGGTAGTGTTGAAGAAGGTCGCCGCCGGATCCGTGGTCGTACGGATCGAATCCGGAGGCTACGAGCGCTGGTCGTACGCGGCGCGCGTCGTTGCCAACAAGGAAACGTCGATCCTCGCTTCGCTCCAGCGCGCATCGGGTCACTAGAGGCCACTCGTCATTCCCCGTTTACTGTTGATATGGTGCGCTGATAGACAGCGGTCCTCAGGAGTCCGCGCTGCAACGTCGTGCCGTCGACAACGGATAGACCGTCGTCGTGGAGGATGTCTTCCGAGGGCGGCAGTTCACGGACGGCGAGACCCGTGCGCCATCGAAAGAACGCATACAGGAACGCGACCCAGAGCCGGGCGCGCAGGCGGCGCCAGCCGCTTGCGGGAATCGAGAAGTCCGCGAACAGCCACACGCCATTCGGGCGAAGGCCGGCCGTCAGGCGCTCGACGAGACGAGCGACATCGCCGGCCGAGAAGCAATCGAGCACGAACATCGTCACGACGGCGTCATAGGCTGACGAGGGGATCTGCGCCGTCCGCACATCGGCGCACTCGAACGTCACGCGGGAGCGGGCCGTGGGATCGAGGCGCGCCTGCGCTCGCGCAAGCATGGCGGGACTGCTGTCGATGCAGCGGACCGACGCTCGCGGCGCGACGGTCAGCAGGCGCTTCAGGACGCGTCCGTCCCCCTCACCGATGATGAGGATGTCGCGGCACGTTGCCAGGCGGTCGAGATACCGGAACCGTGCAGTCTCGAGCGCCCGACCAAAGGCGGCGTATTCGAGGATCCGATAAATCCCGGCGACGGAATCGAAACTCACAGGAGGAGCGCAAGCGGCACGATCGGCGTCAACAGGACGAGATCGGCAAGCACCCGTGCCGGAGGCCACCCGATCCGCGGCTGCACGTGATCGATGACCGCCAACAGCAGCGCGCTGGCGGCCGTGCACGCGGCAATGGTCCGGAGCGGGTCACTGGCGGCCGCGACGATTCCCACGGCTGCGAGGAGCCAGGGCGCCCAATGGATCCACCAGGTCTGACCGCCGTCGAGCGCCAGAGACGATTGCTGATGCGAGCGGTCGACATCGCATTCCCAGGATGAGATCAGCACGCAGTTGACGAAGCACAGTGCGGCAAAGAGCGTCAGCGACGGTACCAGCACGCTCAGGGATGTCGATCCGACGAGGAACACGGCGGCGCCGCCGGTGAGAAGCCCCGCGACACAGATTTCCTTCGGCACGCGCCATCGGCTGGTGCGATGGAGGAACTGGTGCGAGAGGAGGTAGGTCGCCACCGCGGCGGTCAGCGTCCAGCCGACCATCCACTCGGTCCGGGTGAGTTTCGCGGCCGCGACGCCAAGGTCGGTGATCAGGACGGCAAGCCAGACGACGGCGACTGGCCCGCGCCAACGCTGGTAGAAACGATGCCGGGGCGTGCGAACGTGCTCGGAGGCGAGCCGCCATCCCTCGATGAACCGGTCGGCCGCATACGCAAGCCACACCGAAGCGCCGAGGACGAACAGGTCGGGCCACCCGAGTTCCACCTCGAGACGCGTTGCGAGCAGCGCCAGCCACGCCACGCTGACGGCCGGCGCGTCCATCGAGAGGACTGTCGGCCACTGCCACCAGCGTGGGCGGACGTGCTCCTCGAGTTGATGCAGTGGACCCAAGTGCTGAGTCTCAATAGTACTGGATCGCGGACGCCGATCACTCTTCGCGCAGCAGCGTCAGCGGATCCAGCCGCGCGGCGGCAGCCGCGGGGCCCCATGCAGCGCTCAACGTCGTCAGCACCAGCACCGCAAGCACGATCGACCAGGTCACGGGATCCCAGGGCGTGATCCCATACTGCAGCGATGCGAGCGCGCGGGCGAGCCACGTCGCGAAGACGCCCCCGAGCAGCAGTCCCCCGCCGGTCACCACGGCGGCATCGCGAAGGACGACGCGGCGGATCTGGTGGTGGGAAGCGCCGAGGGCGCTGCGGATACCGAACTCGCGCCGGCGACGGCTCACGGCGTACGAGAGGACGCTGAACAGGCCTCCGGCGGCAGACAGCAAGGCGATGACGGCGAACGTTGCCGCAAGCGCCGCCGAGGCGCGTGGCCGCGCGAGCTGTTGTGCATAGTCCTGCTCGGCGGGCTTGGCATCCTGCACGCGGACGTTCGCGTGCGTCGCTGCCAGGCGATGCCGGATCACGGCCGGATCCGGGCACGCCGCCTCGCACCGCAAGCTGACCATCGGACTCGATGCCGCGGACGTGTGCGGGTGATAGAACTCCGGCACATCGAGGCGCGTCTCGATGGTCGGTAGATGGATCTCGCGGGCGACGCCGATCACCCGATAGGTTTCCTTCGTGAATCGGAACGTGCGGCCAACGGGATTCGCTTCCGGCCACAACATCCTGGCCAGGCGCTCGGACACGATGACATCACTGAAGGTATCCGCGGAGGTGAACGTCCGGCCGTTGATGATCGGGATCTCGTATAGCGCGAAGAACTCCGGGCTCACGACGTACCGGTCCAATCTCAGGTTGAGCGGCGGAACGCCGGGCGCATCCGAGATCCAGTCACCGAACGAAATCATCCCACCGCCAGGCGGCAGACCATACGACCACGCCAGCTGTCGAACTCCGGGCAGGCTCCGCAGCTCCGCTTCCAGCGTCTGCGTGACCGCCTGCCGCGCCTCCGGGTCCTTCACGGCGGCACGATCGAACGACAGCCACAGCGTGGTCACGCCGTCGGTCACGAGACCCCGTTCGGCGTGCGCAAGGTTCACGAAGGTCCGCGTCAGCAGGGTGCCGCCGACCAGCAGCGTGCAGGCGAAGGCGACTTCCAACACGAGCAACCCGCGCGCGAGCGTCCGCGCCCCACGCGCCTCGGTGCCGCCGCGATCCACGACCCGCAGGGAATCGTTGGCGTCGACACGTGTGCCGAGCCACGCTGGCAGCACGCCGGACGCGAGCGTCGCCAGCACGGCCGCGACCGATGATGCCGCGAGTGCCCGCCGATCGAGATCCAGCGGATTCAATGTCTGCAGCAGCATTGGTTCCGGCAGCAACGCTCGAGCAATCGAGACGAGCGCCCACGCCAGTGCGCTGCCGAGCAGGACTCCGATCGTCCCGAGCAGACAGCTCTCCACGATTGCCTGGCGCATCAGCCGTCCGCGCGAGGCGCCCAGCGCCGCACGCATGCTGAACTCGCGGCGGCGCGCGGTCAGGCGCGCCAGCAGCAGTCCGCAGACGTTGGCACAGAGGACGAGAAAGACCAGGCCGACACCGCCCGCCAGCAGCGGGAGCGCGCGTTTGGAGTACTGGTCCTCGAGACCGGCGACGGTGTCAACCCACGGACGCAGCGACGCATTGGCCGCGTCCGCCGCTCTCGCCGAATCCGTCGCCAGGCGCAGCGCCTCCTCGCGCGGCACGCCGGTGGCGAAACGAACGTAGGCCTTCGCCCGTTCCTCCGGCGCGCGGGCAAGGTCGGTCGGCCTCCACAGCACGGTCTCCGCGGAGGGAAAGCGGAAGTCCGCCGGCAGGATGCCGACCACTGTCAGCCGTTCGCCATCGACGACAACAGAGCGTCCGACGAGGTTGGGATCGGCACCGAAGAGCGATCGCCAGACCGTTTCAGACACGAGCAGCCGGTCACGCTGACCGGGCTCGCCCTCATCCTCGAGGAAGAGCCGTCCCCGGATCGGCCGCACGCCTCCGAGCAGATCGAACACCCCGGGCGTGACAATCGCGATGCCGCGCGTGACGACGGATTCGCCGGTCTCGAGCAGCGCCGTGTCGGGATTCGCCGCCTCGGCTCCGTCGAAGGCGGGGCTCTCACGCCAGGCTCGAAGCACCGCCGGCGTCACGGTCGTTCGACCGCCGGTTTCGCTACCCATCCACAGGTGTGCGAGCTGCGCCGGATCGTGGAACGGAACGGGCCGAAAGACCAGCGAATCGACGAGCGTGAACATCGCGGTCGTGATCCCGATCCCGAGCGCCAGCATGCCGGCTGCCGTGAGCGTGAACCCGCGATGCGCCGCGAGCGTGCGCGCCGCGTATTTGACGTCCTGCCAGAGCGACTCGATCGTCATCGTCCGTACCTCGCGCACGCGTTCTTTCGACGAAAGGCCTGCCACCAGGCGTGCAACCTGGCGGCAGGCCTTCCGTGACTCCAGCGACGAAGCTTACACCGCAACCGCGACGCTGGCCACCTGTGCTTCGCCGCGGCGGCGAGGCAGATCGAAGCGATCGAGGCTCATCACCTTGTCCCACGCGGCGGCGAAGTCACGCACGAACTTCTCCTTCGCGTCGTCGCAGGCATAGGCCTCGGCCAGCGCGCGCAGTTCCGAGTTCGAGCCGAACAGCAGGTCGACGCGGCTGCCCGTCCACTTGCGTGCGCCGGTCGCGCGGTCGCGCCCCTCGAACGTGTCTCCCGCGTCCGACAGCGGCTGCCACTCGGTCCCCATGTCGAGCAGGTTCACGAAGAAGTCGTTGCTCAACGTCCCGGGCTTCGACGTGAAGACACCGAGGTCCGACGATGTGGCGTTCGCACCGAGGACTCGCATGCCGCCGACGAGCACCGTCATCTCGGGAGCGGTGAGCGTCAGCATCTGCGCGCGTTCGACCAGCAGCATCTCCGCCGGCAGCGCATGCCCCGGCGCGAGATAGTTGCGGAACCCGTCGAACGTCGGTTCGAGCACCGCGAACGACTCGACGTCGGTCTGCTCCTGCGACGCATCCGTGCGCCCTGGCGCGAACGGCACCTGCACGTCCACGCCGGCGTTGTTCGCCGCCTGTTCGACGGCCGCGCATCCGCCCAGCACGATCACGTCGGCCAACGACACCTTCTTCGTTCCACCGGCCTGCGCATCATTGAAGGTCTTCTGAATTCCCTCCAGGACCTTCAGCACCTTCGCCAGTTCCGCCGGGTTGTTGACGGCCCAGTCCTTCTGCGGCGCGAGCCGGATCCGCGCGCCGTTCGCGCCGCCGCGCTTGTCGGTCCCGCGGAACGTCGCCGCCGACGCCCATGCCGTCGAGACCAGCTGTGACACCGACAGTCCCGAGGCCAGGATCTGCGCCTTCAGCGCCGCGATCTCAGCGTCGCCGATCAATTCGTGCGTGACCGGCGGCACGGGGTCCTGCCAGATCTGCGGTTCCTTCGGGACGAGCGGCCCAAGATACCGCGAACTCGGCCCCATGTCGCGGTGCGTCAGCTTGAACCACGCCTTGGCGAACGCTTCGGCGAACTCCTCCGGATTCTCGAGGAAGCGGCGGGAAATCGGTCCGTAGATCGGATCCATCCGCAGCGCGAGGTCCGTCGTCAGCATCACCGGCGCGCGCCGCTTCGATGGATCGTGCGGATCCGGCACCAGCTCCTTTGCCGCCGGATCGGTCGGTATCCACTGCCAGGCGCCGGCCGGGCTCTTCACGAGGTCCCAGTCGTAGCCGAACAGGGTTTCGAAGAAGCTGTTGTCCCACTTCGTCGGGGTCGGCGTCCACGCACCTTCGAGGCCGCTGCCGATCGTGTCGCCGCCCTTGCCGCTGCCGTAGGTGCTGATCCAGCCAAGACCCTGCGCCTCGAGCGGCGCGGCTTCCGGTTCCGGACCGACGTGCGTCGCGGGACCCGCGCCGTGCGTCTTGCCGAATGTGTGGCCGCCGGCAATGAGCGCCACCGTCTCTTCGTCGTTCATCGCCATGCGGCGGAACGTCTCGCGGATGTCCCTGGCCGCCGCGAGCGCACTCGGCTGACCGTCGGGGCCTTCGGGGTTCACGTAGATCAGGCCCATTTGCACGGCGCCGTAGGGGTTGGCCAGTTCCCGGTCACCGCTGTAGCGCGCGTCGGCGAGCCAGGTATCCTCCGTGCCCCAGTTGACTTCGGTCGGTTCCCACACATCCTCGCGTCCGCCGGCGAAGCCGAAGGTCTTGAATCCCATCGACTCGAGGGCGCAGTTGCCCGCGAAGATCATCAGGTCGGCCCAGGAAATCTTTCTGCCGTACTTCTTCTTCACCGGCCACAGCAGCCGGCGCGCCTTGTCGAGGTTGACGTTGTCGGGCCAGCTGTTGAGCGGCGCGAAGCGCTGCTCGCCGGATCCGGCGCCGCCCCGCCCGTCGTAAATCCGGTAGGTGCCCGCGCTGTGCCACGCCATGCGGATGAAGAACGGTCCGTAGTGTCCCCAGTCGGCAGGCCACCAATCCTGCGACGTGGTCATCACCTGCTCGATGTCCTTCTTGAGCGCATCGAGATCGAGCGTCTTGAACGCTTCGGCGTAGTCGAAATCCTCGCCCATCGGGTCGCGCATGGGCGGGTTCTGGTGAAGGACCTTGAGATTCAGCTGGTTCGGCCACCAGTCACGATTCGACCTGACAGACTGCGCCTTGCCCGACATCGGGCACTTCATTTCCTTATCCATAAAGAACGTTCACCTCTACTGTGATGGAAGAGTGCGGCTGGCTGACTTAGTTGCGGGACCGGCCCCGGGGCTTCTTCGCCGGAAGCGTCCGGCGACCCGGCCTGCCGCGCCGGCGAGCGGGCGACGGGTCCGAACGAGACGGCGTCTGCACCCGGCGGACGCACGCAGGACAGCGTCCCCAATAGACGACTTCCGCTTCATCGATCTCGTAGCCCATGTCCTGTGCGGCCGTGAGACATGGCGCGGCGCCCACCGCGCAGTCGACATCGACGACCCGGCCGCAGCTGCGGCAAATCAGGTGGTGGTGGTTGTCGCCGACACGATTCTCGAAACGAGCCGGTGATCCCGATGGCTGGATGCGACGCACGAGCCCCTCGGTCACGAGCACGCCGAGCGCGTCGTACACGGACTGCAGCGAGATGGCCCCGATCTCGGCCCTGACCAGATCGGCGACGTCGTCTGCAGTGAGGTGGGGCCGGGCCGCGACCGCCCGAAACACGGCGAGTCGCTGCGCGGTCACCTGGATACCCCGTTCGCGAAGGATGGCGGCGTCGTCAGCCACGAACAATAGAGTAAATCAGATTGTGGAGTAATTCAAAATATCGATCAGAACTACGCTCGCCGTGCGCGGTTCCTTTCCCTCTTCCGCTGTGTGTCTGCCGCGGGTGGCCTCTATGTCTTCTACTACGGTTTTCGTCGCGGCAGGTCCCGGATCCAGGCGGAGACCAGGTCGAGCGCCTGATGGTCGGGCATCACCGTCCCGAGCGGCGGCATCTGTGTCGACGGGCGACGCGATCGCATCCTCGCGAAGAGCGCGCTGAGATCGGGAGTCCCCGCCGAGACGAGCGCCGTCGTGCCCGACGGCGTGTGCGGCAGGTCCCACTTCGTCGTCCGTGCGAGCAGCGCGTCGATCGTCTGCGCGACATCCTCCGAGGACGCGTAGGTCGGCATCCGCAGCGGGAAACGAACGGTTGCGACGGTGCTCCGGTCGTTGTGACAGTGCCCGCAGTTGGCCGTCAGGTAGCCGAGTGCGGCGCGCGTCCGTGGATCACCGGGGATCCGCGGCGGACGCGCCGCGAGTTCTGCATGCGCCGGGGACAGCAACTGCTCGTCCAGCAGCGTCTGCAGCGTCAGCATCGCGGGCTGCAACGGCTCCGGGTTGGGCGCCAACGGATCCCGGTCCGATGACAGCTGCAGCGCCGTGAACCCGAGCACCGGCGCTCCTCCATTCTCGTGACACGTCAGGCAGTCCGTCCGTGACGGAATGCTGTGCCGCTTGCCCGGGGCGAGATCGACGACTCCAGGCACCCCCTCCGAAGGCGCGAGCGACGCGTCGGTCTGGGTCTCGTTCCACACATACGTCGCGTAGACCCATTCGTCGGCGCTCGATCGCCACAGCATCCTGGTCTCCACCCGGCGCCCGTCCTGCACGAACTCCTTCCAAAAACGGGTGCCGACCGGGAACGCCCAGTTGTCCACGTCGCGCGCGTCGATCTGCGTACCAAACGGCAGCCGAACCCATCGCGACTTGCGCATGCCATCGCTCCACAGCGGGTACTGTGGAGCGAAGGGGCGATTGACCGGGTCGACCGTCAGCGTCCCCGGCAGGTAGAGACCGGTCTCCGACAAGCGCTGGGGCGCGGGTGACGACGACGCCCAGACGCGGAGAACGAGCACCGCCACGAGCACCGCCGCGAACCTGGCAGTCACCGCTTCGTCTCCTCGGGTGGATCGATCGGCGCGGGCACGCGATTGCGGATCGGCGGCAACGACTGCAGGTAGGCGAACACCGCTTTGAGGTCCTCGTCGGAGAGCGACCCGACGAAGCGCCACGGCATCGGCGGCAGGATGGGACGCCCCTTGCCTTCGTGCCGTCCGGACCTGAGCGCCATCAGGAACATCTCTTCCGTCCAGCTGCCGAGTCCGGTGTCCTTGTCGGGCGTCAGATTCGCGGTGAAGCTGACACCCCATGGCCCGGCGAACGCGGTGTTGGTGGCGGTCCCGGCCCACGTCCAGGGCTCCTTCAGCACCGGCGCCGGCTCCACGGCGACGTC
>DASWVN010000248.1:0-11738 GCA_036401215.1 Vicinamibacterales bacterium
GCGCCCGCGGATGATCTCCGCGACGTTCTTCAACGTGCCGACAAACGGCATGGCGTTCAACCCCGTATCGAGCGTGCCGCTGATGACCCCCTTCCGGCGGACGGTCGAGAAGATCGTGGCCGCCGCAATGATCGTCCCCACGATCGGGATCGATCGTCGCAGCTTGCGCGACAACCGTGCTCCACCCCACCTGGTCAGTTTTTGGCCGAGGCCCACATTTCAGGTTTCTGCAAATGACATACCGAACCAGGGCCATCCTGATTCTCTCCGCGATCACCGCGGCCGTGGCGCCCCTGCCTTCCGCCTGGGTCGAGCGCCTGTACTCGAGAGGCGTCTATCCCATCCTTCAACAGGCGATCACGCCGGTCTCGAACCTGGTTCCCGTGGCGCTCCTGGACATCGCCTCGGTCCTGCTGCTGGCGTTTTTCGCCGTGACGGTGGTCCGTGACCTGCGGATACAGGGTCCGCGGACGGCCGTCCGGCGAGCGCTACTCCGGCTGGTTACGGCAGCCGCTGCGGTCTATCTCCTCTTTCTCGCCTCCTGGGGACTGCAGTATCGCCGGAGACCGCTCCAGGAGAAGCTGGACTTCGACGGCTCGCGAGTCAGCGAGGAGTCCGCCCGGCAACTCGCGACCGTGGCGATCGAGCGTCTGAACGCGGGATACGCGGCCGCTCACGCCCAGCCGTACCGGCTCGAGGCCCTCGAACGCGCCTTCGAAGAGGCCCAGACCACCCTCGGAGCGACGCGCCTCGCGGTCCCGGGACGCCCGAAACGGTCGCTGGCCGGTCTGTACTTCCGCTATGCCGCCGTCGACGGCATGACCGTTCCGGTCTTTCTGGAGATCATTCTCAATCCCGATCTGCTCCCGATCGAGCGTCCGTCGGTGCTGGCCCACGAGTGGGCGCACCTCGCCGGATACGCCGACGAATCGGAGGCGAACTTCGTCTCGTGGCTGGCCGGTGTGCGCAGCACGGATCCGGTGGCGCAGTACAGCGCGTGGATGGATGCCTACCGCCTGGCGGCCGGGGCCCTGCCGCGCCAGACGCGCGCCTCGCTGCCGCCGCTCGACGAGGGCCCGCGCGCCGATTTCCGCGCCATCGCTGCGCGGTATGCCCGCTCGTCCCCGGCCGTTCGTACGGCAGCACGTGGCGTGTACGACTCCTACCTCAAAGCGAACCGCGTCGAAGCGGGGATCGAGAGCTATGAACTCGCGCTCCAGCTGATGCTGGGCACCCCCCCGGTCCGCGAATTGCTTCGACGGCACCGGGAGGCGAAAATTGCCCCGGAAAGTACTGGCAATCGTGTCATCGGCGGCACAGGCATCGGTGGCTCACGCACGGGCAGCGGGACTGCATTACACCACCGACGCACGCCCGGGGATCCGCCGGGTCCGCCACGGGAAGAGCTTCCGCTACGTCGGACCGCACGGACGGCGGATCACGTCGGCTGACGAGCTGAAACGGATCCGTTCGCTCGTGATCCCGCCCGCCTGGGAGGATGTCTGGATCTGCGCGGATCCCCTCGGCCATCTCCAGGCAACTGGACGGGATGCGCGCGGACGCAAGCAGTACCGCTATCACCCCGCCTGGCGCGTCGTCCGCGACGAGACCAAGTTCGATCGGATGATCGGCTTTGCCGAGGCGCTGCCGCAGATCCGGGAGAAGACCGACCGCGACACGCGCCGCGACGGGCTGCCCCGCGAGAAAGTGCTCGGCACCGTCGTCCGGCTGCTCGAGAAGACGCTGATCCGCGTCGGCAACGATGAGTACGCGAAGCAGAACAACTCGTTCGGGCTCACCACGCTGCGGGATGGCCACGTGGACGTCCGGGGCGGCCGCGTCCGGTTCACGTTCCGCGGCAAGAGCGGGATCCAGCACGCCATCGATCTCGACGACCGCCGGCTCGCGCGGATCGTGAAGGCCTGCCGCGACATCCCGGGGTACGACCTCTTTCAGTATCTCGATGACGACGGAAAGCGGCAGGCGGTGGGGTCGTCTGACGTCAACGCGTACCTGAAGGACGTCAGCGGGGAAGACTACACGTCGAAGGACTTTCGCACGTGGGCCGGCACGGTGCTCGCCGCCGAGTTCCTCCGCGCCTGCGGTCCCTGCACCTCGCAGACCGAAAGCAAACGCAACATCGTCAAAGCGGTCGAAGCCGTTGCGCAGCGGCTGGGAAACACGAAGGCGGTGTCGAGGAAGTGCTACATCCACCCGACCGTCTTCGACGCTTACGTCGACGGGATGATGACGAAGATGCGGATGGTGAAGCGCGCGAGCCGCTCGACTCACGCGCTGTCAGAATCAGAGGCCGCGGTGCTGGCGCTGCTGAAGAAAGCCGCGAGCAGGACCCCGAAGCGAAAGGCGAGCTGACGGAGCTCGCCTTTCCCCATTCAGCATTCAGCATTGACGCGCACGCGAGCGCAGCGAGCGTGAGCGGAAGCATTCAGCATTGATACTAACGAGCGCTAATAGCAATCCCGCCGTTTGTACCTTGTAGCTCAATCCGCGGTCCACCGCCGTTCAGGTCGCCGTTCAATCGTCGCCGGTTGGATTCGCCGCGGTTTTCGATGTCGAGCCCGTCTGCGGCAATGCCGCCGTTGCTGATGCGCGCGCTGATCGTGGCCTTCGCATCGCGCGGCACCTTGAGCTTGATACCGCCGTTGGTGCATTCGAGCTTCACGCCGCCGTCGCTCACCTTCGCGAGGTCCACCTCCACGCCGCCGTTGGTCGTCGAGGCTTCGAGCGGCCCGCCCATATCGCTCGCGCGAATGGCGCCGTTGGTGGCTTCGGCGATCACCCGGCCGGTCAGCCCGGTCAGCTCGACACCGCCATTCACGGTGGTCACCTTCAACTCGGCGCTCGACGGCACGCGGACGACATACTCGACCTGGGTCTGCGAGTGACCGATGACGACACCCGAACCTTCGAGCTTCGTTTCGATCTTGATGACGCCGCCTTCGCTGCGGTCGACGACCTGGGCGCGCTCGAGCGCCGCTTTCGCGCCGTCCGGGCTGCTGGCCTTGCCGATTCGCTTGGCGTAGACCTCGACGGCATTCCCTTCGCCCGGCGAGACCTGGATCTTGCCGCTGACGTTGCTGATTTCGATCCGTCCACCGGGCGCGAGTTCGTAAGTTTGGCGCCACTCGGCGGTTGCCTGCTCGCTGAAATCCGCCATGGCGATGTCGCAGCCGGCCGAGATCAGCAGGAGGGCCGGAAGGAGCCGTGCCGCCGGGCGCAGACGTGTCTTCAGTCGCTGCATCTCAAGAATCTCCCTGGCTCATATACGATACGGCCGATGGCCGGGTTCAGGGCCCGCCCTTCACCGCTGTGAAGCTATCATCACCGGGGGGTTACTGATGTCTGACCGCAAGTACCGGCATCGAGGCTACCGCGACGAGGCTCGTGAGCCTCGGCGCGACGGTGGGCCTCCGCAGAAGAAGGAGTATGCGCCGCGCGGGCAGCCGCCGATGGCCCCCAAAACCTTCAACATGCCGGGGTTTCGCGAGGTCGTTCGATGCGCACGGTGCGGCAACGAGCTGACGGTTGCGACGGCATGGAGCCCCGAGGGCACCTGTTCGCGCTGCGGCGCGGCCCTCCACAGCTGCGCGCAATGCGCGCACTTCGACACCAGCGCCCCCTTCGAGTGCCAGCAGCCGATCCCGGCCCGCATCTCCCCGAAAGACACGCGCAACGACTGTCCTTCCTTCGAGCCGCGGACGACCGTCGAGCGGGAGACGAGTTCCCAGTCGAGCGCGCCGTCGAGCGCGCGGAAGGCCTTCGATGATCTTTTCAAGTAGTCTCGTGCTGATTCTCATGGGGCTCGCGGACCCCGGGTTCCCGCAGCGTCTGACGACCGCGCCGGTCTACCGCTACGAAGTGGTCCGGACGTTCCCCCACGACCCCAGGGCGTTCACACAGGGGCTGGTCTTCGCCGACGGATATCTCTACGAGGGCACGGGCCAGAAGGGGGAGTCGAGCCTCCGCCGGGTGAGACTCGAAAACGGGGAAGTCGTCCAGATGAAGCGGCTGGAGGACCGGTACTTCGGCGAAGGGATCGCGCTCGTCGGCGACTCGATCGTCCAGCTGACGTGGCAGGCGCAGACCGGGTTCGTTTACGACCGGAAGTCCTTCGAACGGACGCGGACCTTCAGCTATACCGGAGAGGGCTGGGGCCTGACCTACGACGGCACCCGTCTGATCATGAGCGACGGGTCGGAGACGCTGCGCTTTCTCGACCCGAAGACGTTCCAGGAAACCGGACGCGTGCAGGTGAAGGACGGGGGCCGCGCCGTGACGCAGCTGAACGAACTCGAGTTCATCAAGGGAGAGGTCTTCGCCAACGTCTGGGGAACCGACCGCATCGCCCGCATCTCTCCGAAAACAGGCGAGGTCACCGGCTGGATCGATTTGCGCGGCCTCCTTGCGCCGCACGAGGCGAGGAACGTCGACGTCCTCAACGGCATCGCCTACGACGCTGCGGCCGATCGTCTCTTCGTCACCGGGAAGTGGTGGCCCAAGCTCTTCGAGATCCGGATTCTTCGCTGATCCGGTGTCCGGCTCCCGGCTGCCGGCTTCCGGCTTTTGGCCCGGTCTGTTGCTGCTGAGTGCGTCGCGGGATCGATCAGCTTCCGGGCGAGTTCGGACGATTCACACCCGCACGCTGTTTCTTACCCGAACGTCCGGGTAACCCCCAACCGGCCGAGAGCCGAAAGCCAAGAGCCGAAAGTCGAGCGCGCGTCAGCGCGTCAGAAACGCACGCAGGCTGCGCAAGGTGCGTGCGAGCGACTCCCTGGCGATCCGGTTGGCGATCGGTCCGACGACCGGCCGGACGATGAAGGGGACGCTCCGGCTGAGGCTGACCGATTCGCACTCGATCAGCACGCCGTTCCCGGACTGCTCGAAGCGCCAGTAAGCGTTCAGCCGCCAGAGGAAACCGTGATCCTCGCCCGGCGGTTTCTCGCGCTCCTGCGGAGTGCCGGCATCGGCAATTTCGGCGATCTTCGTCGAGACGCTGCGGCTCGCGGCGCGTGTGGCTCCGATGCGCCGGTACTCGACGGCGTGTTCCGTGTTGTACGTGGCGGTGATGATGCCGGCGTCGCGTTCGATGCGCATGAACACGCGGAGGCGATCGCCGTCCCGGTCGAGCAGCTTCGACGCCTTGACCTCTTCGTAGAACTCCGATTCGCGCCCGGCGTATGCCTGCATCCGGCGGATGACCGCGTCGACCGTGGTGTTCGGAACGAACACCCCTCCGGCCCAGTGATGCATCTTCGCGTCGGGGATCCCCGGCGGCTCGACTTCAGTCATCGGGATCTCGCCGCGCTTGGCCCGCTCGCGCCAGCCCTCGACCTTGCGTTCGTCGAGCGCGAAGAATCCTGCCGATGCGTCGGCGTGGCGGCGGTCCACGGTGCGGATGTAGGCATCCCATCCGCTCAGCGCCTCGGCGGATTGCGCCCGGGCCGACCCGGGCGTCAGCAGCGTGGACGCGGTCACCAGCAGGATCATCGAGGGCCGGAACACGAGCCATTCTCCAGCGCTGAAGTTGAGACAGGAACAGACGATGATGGCGGCCAGGTTTGCCGCGACCGGGTGCAGCCCCACGCGCGTGAGTGCCACCGTAATCGCCAGGTTGCCCGCGAGCGAGACGAGACCATTGGCTGCGTGAAAGCGTACCAGACGCCGAAGCGTCTCCGCCGCACCAGGGCTCGGACGGTCCTTCCACGTCCACCGCTGGTGAAGCAGAAAGTTGTGAATCACGGCGGCTTCCACCGCCAGCACGATCGCGAGCGTGAGCGGTGCCTCGAGCCATCGCACCAGCGCGGCAAGGACGCCGAGCTGAACCACGACGCCGGCGATCCCGACCAGATTGAAGCGTACCCAGCGGAGTCTCACATCTGGGAAGGCGAAAACTCGCCGTATGTCGGCTCAAGCCAAGGCGGAGCGGAAGAAACTGCGAACTATGAACGCCGAACTATGAACTGCGGTTCGGCGTTTATAGTTCAGAGTTCCGAGTTCAGAGTTCAGAGTTCGGAGTTCATAGTTCGGAGTTTCTTCCGTTTAACTACTCGATGGCGACGAGCGACGACGCCGTCCGGAAGTACCACGTGCCGTCGACCAGAGCCGGCGACGCGAGCGTGGACTCGCCCAGGGTGTTGGTGTGGAGCAGCTTGAACTCCCGCCCGGCCTGCAGCACGAACGTCTCCCCGTCGTCGTTGGTGAAGAACACCTTGCCGTCGTGCGCGATGGGCGAGGCCGAGAAGCCCTCCTTCTTCGCGACGCCGAGCCGTCCCTGGTAGAGCACTTCGCCGGTCTTCACGTCGTGCGCGGTGAGGATGCTCTGGATGTCGTTCACGAGGTAGAGAATGCCGTCCACGACGACGCCGGAGGGCACGAACGGTGCGCCTTTGGGCGAGGACCAGGCGACGTGCGTCTGCGTTACGTCGCCGCTGCCGCCGGGGCGGATCGCGATCGTCGGACCCTGGCGGCCGGACGAGCAGATCACGAGGCCTTCGGCCACGACCGGCGTCGGGATCACTTCGAAGGTGAGGCCTTTGACTGTCCACAGCTCCCTGCCGGAGTCGGGATCGTAGGCAGCCACCCGGCGGGAACTGCTGACGATCAGCTCGTCATGATCCCCGGCGCGGATGACGACCGGCGTGCCCCAGCCAACTTGCTCGGTGCGCGGCGTTTTCCAGAGCGGTTTGCCGGTGTTCTTGTCGAACGCCGCGACGAAGGCCGGCGTGTCCCCGCCGCCCTTGTGGTCCTGGTAGATGAACAGCCGGTCCTTGTAGAGGATCGGGGAGCCGGCGCTGCCGTGATAGTTGTTCAACCGCCCGACCGGCGTGTGCCAGACCATCGTCCCGTTGAAGTCGAACGCGGCGAGTCCGTGCGTACCGAACGACGCGTACACCAGCTTGCCGTCGGTGGCCGCCGTGGCCGACGCGCGGCTGTTCTTCGGATAGACGTGCTCGATGCCGCCGGTCGGCACGAACGTCTCCCACAGCGGCTTGCCGTCGGACCTGCGGAACGCGAGCATCGACAGCCTCGCCCCGTCGTCGTACTCGGTGGTCAGGAAGATGTGGTCTCCCCAGACGATCGGGGAGGAGTGCCCGCGCCCGGGAACAGCGGTCTTCCACTTCACCCCCTCCGTGGGGGACCACGTGTCGCGGTACTTCCCGGTCCTCACGATCCCCTGGCCCGACGGCCCACGCCAGCGCGACCAGTACTTCGCCCCTTCTCCTTCCACCTCGATCATTGCGGCGGTTTCGTTTGCGACCGCGCGGACGGAGGGGGAGACGGCGAACGCACCGGCAGCGAGAGAGATCCCTGCGAGGGAAACGACAACGGCGGATCGAATCTTCATGAGAAACCTTCTGCCTCAACTTCGTTCGGGAGTCAACCGCGTGGTGACGATGTGACGCTCTGGTGAGGCCGTCTGGGCTCCCGGCTTGGCCCCAAACGTCCGGGGATCTCCGCAGCCTTTACAGGTCGATGTAAGAGTACCGCCGCACGTCAGGCGGCGCCGCGAGGTGGCCGTCCAGCTGTTTGAACGTGCGCTCGATGTGCGCCGAGGCGGCGTGTGCGTCGAGCGCAGCGCCGTCGGTCCACTCTTCGTAGAACGTGAAATCGGTCGGGTCGGTCTCGTTCTGCATCAACTCGTAGAGGATGCACCCCGCTTCCCGCCTGGTCGGCTCGAGCAGCGACTTCAGCCCGTCCCGCACGATCTCGACACTCTCCGGCTTCGCCACGATCCGCGCGACGACGCCTAACACGGTTTTCGGCATGGGACGAGGATACCCGACGCTCTCCCGGCTTTCGACTTTGGGCTTTCGGCTTTCGGCCTGGAGCGCTCACGCGTGTCCGGCTTCAGGCTGCCGGCTCTCGGCTCTCGGCCTCCGAAACAGACCTGGTGATCGGGGCGAGAACGGTCAAGTCGTCATGAACCCCGCGAGTTTCGGCCCTTCTGATCTGTCGTTCGACGACTCTCACCGCCCTCGTCGGCATTCTCGAGTGATTCGACCAGTGCGGTGAGCGATGCTGCGATGTGATTGCAGCGCTCCTGAAGATCAGCGGCAGTCTTCGTGACCAGCATCTCCAGGCGGCCGGATAGTCCGCATAGGTACCCAAGCTCATAGGCGGAGCCAGTCGCGATATTGAGGAAGTTCAGGTAGTCCGCCGTACTCCGTCGTCCACAGCCCTCGACGATATTGGAAGGGATCGAAACTGCGGCTCGCCTCATTTGTGACACGAGGCCATACTTCTCTTCGGTTGGGAACTTGACGGTCGCCTTGTAGATCAAGGGGACGAGTTCGTCGGCCATCCCGAACACACGAAGCTTTCGCGGATCTCTCGGCATTGCTCCTCCCTCCTGAACTGTGTGGAGTCTTTTCGGTCGAGTGGAGGCTCTTCACTAGAAGGCAGACGAGCGAATCGAATCGACGCTTCCGTGAGCCGGTCCAGAGCCGGAAGTCCGAAGCCGAAAGCCAGAGCAGCGTCAGCACGAACGAGGCCGGAAGCCGGGAGCCAAGAGCCGGAGGGCGGGCAAGCGACAGTCTCCTTGTCCTATACTCCGCGGATGCGGATTCCAGTTACCCTCGCAATCGCAGCCACTTCGCTCGCACTGCTCACGGCGGACCTCGGTGCACTCCGTGACACGGCCAGAAGCCTGAAGTCAGAAGCCGAAAGCCAGACCAGCGTCAGTACCGCCAGGCCAGAAGCCGAAAGCCAAGAGCCCAAAGCCGGATCAGCGTCAGAAACCCTCTGGCAGGATCTCCGGTGGCGGAACGTCGGGCCGACCCGCGGCGGACGCGTGACCGCGTTCACGGGCGTGCCCAGCCAGCCCTGCACCTTCTACATGGGGCCGACCGGCGGCGGCATCTGGAAGACCGAAGACTGCGGCGACTCGTGGACGCCGATCAGCGACGGACAGATCTCCACCGGATCGATCGGGTCGATCGACGTCGCCGACTCCGATCCGAACATCGTCTACGCCGGCACCGGCAGCGCCGCCATCCGGAGCAACGTGATCATCGGCCGCGGCGCCTACAAGTCCACCGATGCGGGACGCACCTGGACGTTCATCGGGCTGAAGGAGGCCGGCCAGATCGGCTCGATGGTGATCCATCCGACGAACCCGAACGTCGTCTGGGCCGCGGCCCTCGGCTCGCCGTTCGGTCCGAACGAGGAGCGCGGCGTATTCAAGACGACCGACGGCGGCAAGACGTGGAAGAAGACGCTGTTTGTCAACAACGAGACCGGCGCCCGCGTCGTCGCGGTGAACAAGTCCAACCCGAACGAAGTGTATGCGGGGATGTACCGCGGGTTCCGCAAGGGCTGGGACATCATCAGCGGCGGGCCGTCCACAGAAGGCGGGATCTACAAGTCCACCGACGGCGGCGACACGTGGAAGAAGATCGAAGCCGGTCTGCCCTCGCCGCTCATCGGCAAGATCGACATCGACATCGCGCGCAGCCAGCCGAACATCGTCTACGCGATGGTGGAGGCACCGGGGGAGCAGGGCGGACTCTATCGCTCGGACGACAGCGGGCAGACGTGGAAGCTGGTGAACAACCAGACCAACATCCGCGCGCGTCCGTTCTACTTCCACTACGTGGACGTGGACCCGACGAACCCCGACCACATCTGGGTGGGCGCGGTGGGGCAGTACCGCTCGACCGACGGCGGCAAGACCTTCAGAACGATCTCGACGCCGCACTCCGACAACCACGGCATCTGGTTCAACCCCAACGATCCCCGCATCGCGATCCAGGTGAACGACGGCGGCGCGAACATCACGCGTGACGGCGGCGAGACCTGGTCGAGCATCCTGAACCAGCCGACCGGCGAGTTCTACATGGTCAGCGTCGACGAGCAGCATCCCTATCGGATCTACGGCCCGCAGCAGGACAACTCGACGGTCGTGCTCCCGAGCATCCCGAACGTCTCGTTCGGCTTCGATCATCCCGCGCAGGCCTGGACCCAGGCGTCCGGCTGTGAGACCGGGGCCATCTGGCCGACGCCCGACGGCAAGGTGATCTGGGGGGCCTGCAAGGGAGAAGTCGAGCGCTTCAGCGTGGAGACGGGGCAGTCGCAGGGGCGGTGGATCTATCCGCAGAACCGCTACGGGCACCACCCGAAAGACATCAAGTACCGGTTCCCGCGCCAGACGATCATCTTCGTCTCGAAGCACGATCCGAAGGTCGTTTACCAGGCGTCCCACGTCGTGCACCGGACGTCCGATGACGGTGTGACCTGGGAGGTGATCAGTCCGGACCTGACGTGGAACGATCCGAAATACCAGATCGTCCCGGGCAACCCGATCACGCGCGACGTCACCGGCGAGGAGGTGTTCTCGACGATCTATGCGATGGCGGAATCGCCGGCCGATCCCAACATCCTCTGGGCGGGGGCGAACGACGGTCCCGTTCACGTGACGCGCGACGGCGGCAAGACCTGGACGAACGTCACGCCGAAAGACCTTCCGCCGGGCGGACGCGTGCAGAACATCGACGCGTCGAGCCATCGCCCCGGACGCGCCTACATCGCGGTCTACCGGTTCCTCTTCGAGCACGATCTCCGGCCGTACATCTACCGGACCGATGATTTCGGCGCGACCTGGACGAAGCTGACCGACGGCGCCAACGGCATCCCGAACGATCACCCCACGCGCGTCGTTCGCGAGGATCCCGAGGTCCCGGGCCTGCTCTATGCGGGGACCGAGTTCGGATTCTTCGTCTCGCTCGACAACGGCGCGACCTGGACGTCGCTGCAGCAGAACCTGCCGGCCACGCCGGTGACCGACGTCCGCGTCCACCGCGGCGACCTCGTCATCTCGACGATGGGGCGGGCGTTCTGGGTGATGGACAACGTTTCGCCGCTGCGCGCGATCGCGGGATCGCGGAGCCAGACGGCCGCCGAGCCCGTTCTGCTTCAGCCTGCCGCTCGCGTTCGCTACCGGGCCTCTGGCGGCCGGAGGGGTGGCGCGCCGGAGTATCCGCCGACGGCGCTCGCGATCGACTACATCCTGCCGCAGGGGTTCAGCGGTCCCCTGTCGCTCGAGATCTCCGACGGCAAGGGACGCGTGGTGCGCACGGTGACGTCGGCCCCCGCAGGACAGGGGCGCGGCCGCGGCGCCGGTGGCGGGGGGGAGCAGGACATGCGGTTCACCGGACGCGGTCGCGGCGGCGGCGCGTCGGCGCTCACGACGAAAGCGGGGCACAACCGGTTCATGTGGGACTACCGCTGGGCCAATGGGGGGCCGCTCGCGGCGCCGGGCCACTACACGGTCACGCTCACGGCCGGCGGCGCCACCCAGTCACAGGCATTCGAAGTGATCGTCGATCCCGGCGTGTTGCAGGACGGCACGACCGCCGCGGATCTGGTCGAGCAGCAGGAGTTCCTGCTCCAGCTGCGCCAGACCATCAACGACGCCAACCAGACGCGCCAGGAGATCGAAGCCGCCATGCAGAAGGCGGGCGTGCAGCCGCCGCCGGCGCCGGGCCCCGGCGAGAGCACGGCGGAGCAGATCGCCGCGCTCCAGAAGAGCAGCGCCCCAGGAGCGAAGCTGCAGGCGCTCTGGGCGAGGATGGTGACCGCGCGCGGCACCTACGAGCAGCCGATGCTTCTCGACCAGTTGAACAGCATCAACCGCGCCGAGGCCGGCGCCGACCAGAAGATCGGCACGGAGTCGAAGCGGCGGTACGAGGATCTCGTCAAGGAGCTGAAGGCGATCCAGG
>DASWVN010000249.1:0-48551 GCA_036401215.1 Vicinamibacterales bacterium
AACTTCGCATCGCACCCGTGGCGCGCCGCGATTGCCAACGAGTGCCCCCAGTGCATCAGCCCGACGGGCGCGTTCACGGTCCTCGGCTCCGCGCCGCTCGCGAGCATCTACGCAATGCGCGTGCTGAACTCGCAGGGGAGCGGCGCCCAGTCCTGGATCCTGGCTGGCATGGAGCGGGTGATCGATCTGCGGGTCGCCTACGACGCGGGTCAGGTTCCCACGCGTGACCCCGACGGTTCCTACAATGCCCTGCCGATTCGCGTCGCGAACATGAGTCTGGGCGGCAGCACGCTGTTCCCGGGCCGCGACATCGAAGACGAGATGACCAACGCGTTCCTGGCGCACGACATCGTGCTCGTCGTCGCGACCGGCAACCAGGGGCCCGGCGGCGCCACCGTCGGCAGCCCGGGCAGTGGTGTGGGCAGCCTGACCGTGGGCGCTTCGTCATCGGCGGTTCACGAACGGATTCTTCGAAACATCCAGTTCGGCGTGGGTGTGGGCGCACTCTATCGGCCGTTCGACGGCACCATGATGGCGGAGTTCAGCTCGCGGGGACCGACGGCCGACGGCCGCGTGGATCCAGACATCGTGGCCAACGGGCTCGCAAGCTTCGGCGCCGGCACTGGCGGTCCGGGATCGATCTCGATCGGCAGCGGGACGAGCTTCGCGGCGCCCACCGTTGCGGGCATTGCCGCCGTCCTGAGCGAAGCCGTGCCGAACGCCACCGCGCGTCAGGTCTACAACGCGCTGATTGCGTCTGCGGATCCGAATGTCCTCGCCGACGGCAGCGGACCGCTCGATCGCGGCGCCGGATACGTCAACGCGCTTGGCGCCTATCAGTTGCTGCAGAACTGGACGTCGGTTCCTGACACGGCTCCCGATTATGGTGTGGAGAACAAGAACGTCAACGTCAACATCCTCCAGGGCGCCAGTGTGAAGACGTGGTCAGGAGACGTGACCCGCACCGTGAGCGGACTCATGCCGGGAGGCCGGTTCGAAACGTTCTACAAAACGACGCCGAACACCAACGCGATCGTCGTGAACGTCTCGGGATTCACGCCCGGCGCGACGCAGAACCCGCTGTTTGGCGACGATCTCACGCTGGTCGTGCACTCGGCCAAGACGAGCGCGATCGGCGCCGAAGGCGACTACAAGGTCTACACCTTCACCACCGGCGGCACCTTCACGATCGACAATCCGGACCTCGGCATCATGCGGATCGCGGTGCTCGGCAGCTCCACCAATGCCAGCCCGGTGAGCGCGACGGTGAACATCCGCTCGGTGACCGATTCGAATCCGGGTCAGACCTCTCACGGGAAGATCGCGGACGGGGAGACGTTTGCGGTGCCGTTCAAGGTGCCGGTGGGGGCGAAGCGGCTCGACGTCCGACTCGAATGGGACGGCGACTGGAGCAACTATCCGACGAACGATCTCGATGTGATTCTGCAGCGTCCCGGCGGAACGCTGGTCCTGAGCGGCGCGACGTTGAACGCGCCAGAACTCGTGACGGTGACCGACCCTGCCCCGGGCGACTGGATCGCCTACGTCGACGGGTTCACCGTCTCGACGACGGGTGGTGACAAGTACACGTTGCGGATTGTCGTCGATGGCGTCGTCGTGAAGTAGCGGGTTCGTGGGGCGTCCTGACCCGGGACGCCCCACGGAGCCTCACAGGCCGAACGAAGCCAGCGCGAGGTTCTCTTCGAGCTGCTTCTTGAACTTCTCGATCAGTGCGCGGTTCGCCTCCGGGCCGTCCGGGCCCATCGCTCCCAGCCACTCACCGGCCGACTCCGGCGACACACCCTTCTTCGCGTCCTCGACGATCTGGGCGAAGTCCAGGTTGGCGAAGGGGATCCCGAGGGCCCGGTACGCCTGGTGCCGGATCCATTTGTATTCCTCGAGCGACAGTTCGGCCGTGTTCAGCGCTTCGACCTGGCTGCGCTTGGCGTCGAGCCACGTCTTCGTCAAATCGGCGTACGCCCGCAGCAGCGCCGGCACGTCGTTGATGCTGGCGTCGTTCTTCTCGGCCAGCGATTTGTACTTCGCTTCGAACTCCTTCATGCGCTCGCCGATTCGCTTCCGAACATCGGCCTGCACCTGGACGAGCTTTTGGATTTGCGCTTCGGTCAGCTCCTCGCTGGCCGGCGGCGTGAACGGCGCCTGGTTGCGGATGCTGCGTTCGATGTTCGGGATCTCCGCCAGCTCCGCGAGCTGTGTAAAGGCCGGCGCGACCTGCCGGTAAACGTAGTACGCCACGCCTGCCGCCGCCACACCGAGGACGAGCACGACAATGCCGCATCCGATTGCGAGCTTTTTCATCAGGAAGATGCCTCCAGGATGGCGCCTAGTCTACATCCAACGCCGTACTTATACGCCCACCGGGATTCACCGGAGATTCCGACGGTATACTGCGCGCCATGCGACCCGTCGAGTTCCGCCGCTACACGTCTGCGTGCGCCGCACTTCTCGTTTCGACGACCCTGCTTTCCGGACAGGGTCCTGCCCCGCGGCAGTCGCCGGCGGATCAGGGGGCCGAATCGCTCCCTGTCAGGCGCGTCGTGCTCTACAAGACGGGCATCGGGTACTTCGAGCACGTGGGGCTCGTCCGCGACGCGCAGGACATCACGATCCGGTTCACCAGCGCCCAACTGAACGACGTGCTGAAGTCGCTGACGGCGATCGATCTCGGCAAAGGACAGGTGACGGGCATCAGCTATAACTCGGCGGCGCCGATCGAACAGCGGCTCGGCGCTCTGCGCCTCCCCCTGCATCAGCAGACGACCATGCCGCAGCTGCTGCAGTCGTTGCGCGGCGCCCGCGTCGAGGTGACCCGCGGCGGTGCGGCGGTGAGCGGACGGTTGCTCAGTGTGGAAACGCGGCACGAGAAGCGCGGCGATGAGATCGTCGACGTGCCGTCGTTCTCCGTGTTGACCGATACCGGCGATCTTCGCGTCTTCGACCTGTCGCCCGACGTCCACGTACGCCTGGCGGAGCGCGATCTGCGGCAGGAGGTCGGGCGCTACCTGGACGTGCTCGGATCGGCGCGTGAGCAGGACGTCAGGAATATGGTCATCTCGACGACCGGCCAGGGCGAGCGGCGCCTGTTCGTGAGCTACATCAGTGAGGTCCCGATCTGGAAGAGCACGTATCGTCTCGTCTTTCCCGAAAAGGGCAATCCACTCCTCCAGGGTTGGGCCATCGTCGACAACACGATCGGCGAAGACTGGCAGAACGTGGAGCTGTCGCTCGTCGCCGGCGCCCCGCAATCCTTCATCCAGCAGTTGTCGCAGCCGCTCTTTGGCCAGCGGCCGGTCGTGCCGCTGCCCACGAATGTGCTGATGCAGCCGCAGGCTCACGGTGCGACGCTTCGAGGGGGACGAGGCACGCTCACCGGATCGGTTCGGGATGCGTCCGGAGCCGTGATCCCAGGGGCAATGCTGGAACTCCAGGCCGCCACCGGTGAGGTGATCCGCGCGGTGACCGACCGTAATGGCCGGTATCAGATCAATGCGCCGGCCGGGACTTACCGGCTGCAAGCGAGCCTTGCGGGTTTTCAACCCGCGATGACGCAGGGGGTGATCCCGGCAGGCGAGACGAGTTCACAGAACGTGATTCTGCACGTTGGCGAGCTGACCGAGGCCGTCAATGTCACCTCGAGTGATGCTCTGGCCGCCCCACCCCCGCCGCCGGCGCCCGTACCCGCACCGGCGGAGGAAGCCTATTCACAACTGAGAGATGTGCAGGCAGCGGCGGCAGGCGGCGATCTCGGCGAGCTATTCGAATACCGCATCAAGGAGCCGGTGACGCTGCAGAAGAACGAATCGGCACTGGTTCCCATCGTCAGCGCGCAGATCACAGCCGAGCGTGTATCGCTGTGGAATCGACGGACCGGCAGCGGACGTCCGCTCCGCGCGATGTGGCTCACCAACACGACGGGCCTGACGCTCGACGGCGGCAGCATGACGATCATCGACGGCAATGCGTTTGCCGGGGAAGGGCTCGTCGAGCCGCTGAAGCCGAAGGAGCGCCGGCTGGTTTCCTACGCCACGGACCTCGGGATGCTCGTCGAAGCCTCCGCGCGCAGCGCGCCACGCCGGATCTCGCGCGTCCAGGTGCGCGACGGGATCATGATCCAGGAGACGCAGGAGAGTTCGACGACGACCTACCAGGTGCGGAACGAGGGCTCCAGCGCCGCGACCCTGATCGTGGAGCATCGGCTGACGCCGGGCTGGACGCTTGCGCCCGGCCAGACGCCGGTGGAAAGCACGCCAGGCGCGGAGCGTTTCCGCGTGAGCGTGAATGCCGGGCAGGATGGAACACTCACGGTGACGGAGGGACGACCCGGCACGACGAGGATCCGCGTTGGAGAGATTTCCGACGCCCACATTCTCGCGTTGACGGCATCCGGCGTGGCCGTCGCGGATCTTCAGCGTGCGCTGCGTCCCGTCTTCGAGAAGAGGACCGAGATCGCGGCGCTCGACCGCCGGCTCAAGGAAATCGAGACCGAGCGCACGAGGATCACCGCCGATCAGCAGCGGGTCCGCGAGAACATGAAGGCGCTGAGGGGCAGCAACGAGGAACGGCAGCTGCTGCAGCGCTATACGAGGCAGCTCGACGACCAGGAAACCCGCCTCGCACAGTTGCAGCAGGAAAGCGCGAGAGTGGGAGCTGAGCGTGCGGAGAACGTCGCCGAACTGTCACGGCGCATTGCCAGCGTGACGTTCGAGTGGGACGGACAGTAGCCAGGCAGGGACGAACGGCAGCAACACAACAAATTCGTGGGGAGTTCCGTCTAAGCTCCCCATGGAATCGTTCTTCCGGGACCTGAAGCAGTCTCTGCGCATGTTCGCGCAGAGCCCGGCCTTTACGCTCGCGGCCGTCGCGGCACTGACCCTCGGCATCGGCGCGAACACGGCGATCTTCTCGGTCGTGAACGCGGTGCTTCTGAAACCGGTCGCGGTGAACGATCCGGACCGGGTGGTCGTGTTCATGAACGTCTCGCCGAACGGTTCCGGCGCGGCCGCTTCTCCAGCCAAATTCCTCCACTTCAAGGCCCAGGACGCGGTCGTGCAGGACGTCTCGGCGTTCAACACCGGCGTCATGAACTTCACCGGCGGCGGCTTCCCCGAACAGCTCCGATCCGGCCGCGTGTCGGCGGACTTCTTCAAGCTCACCTCGCCGCCGATGATCCTGGGCCGTCCGTTTCTGCCCGAGGAGGACCTGCCGAACGGTCCGCGGGTGACGGTCATTGCCCAGTCGTTGTGGGAGTCGCGCTTCAACGCCGATCCCGCCATCATCGGCAAGAGCATCTCGCTCGGCAGCGAGCCCTACACGATCGTCGGCGTGCTGGGCGCCTTCGACTTCAGGGAGTTCGGACCGACTCCGCAGGTGTGGGTGCTCTTCCAGTTCGATCCGAACAGCACGGACCAGGGACACTACTTCCAGGCCCTCGCGCGATTGAAGCCCGGCGTCACGCTGGAACAGGCCAACGCGCGCATGAAGGCCTCGGCCGCGGAGTTCCGCGAGAAGTTTCCGAACGCCATCGGTCCTCAGAGTTCCTTTGGCGTGCAGGCGATCCGCGACGTGATCGTGGGAGATCAGACCCGGCGCTCACTGCTCATCTACGGTGGAGCGGTCAGCTTCGTGCTGCTGATCGCCTGCGCGAACGTCGCGAATCTGCTGCTGGTCCGCGCGACCGGCCGCCGCCGCGAGATCGCCATTCGCGCCGCCATCGGCGGCTCCCGCGGCCGCATCATCCGCCAGCTGCTGACCGAGAGCATCGTCCTCTCGCTGGCCGGAGGCCTGCTCGGGCTGTTCGTCGGGTGGGCCGGCATCCGCGCCCTTCTCTCGATCAACACCGCGGGACTGCCACGCGTCGGCGAGGAGGGCGCGTTCGTTTCACTCGACTGGACCGTGGTCGCTTTCACGATCGCGATCTCCCTGCTGACCGGATTGATCTTCGGATTGATTCCCGCTCTCCAGAGTTCCAGGACCGACTTGACCGCGACGTTGAAGGAGAGCGCCGGGCGTTCCGGCACGGGTTTCAAGCAGAACAAGGTTCGATCGGTTCTCGTGGTCGTCGAGGTGGCGCTCGCGCTGGTGCTGTTGATCGGATCCGCGCTGCTGATCCGGACCGCCATGGCGCTCGGCCGCGTCGACCCGGGCTTCGACACGCACAACGTGCTCACGATGCGCATGTCGCTGAAGGGCGCGCAATACGAGAAGTCAGAGGCGGTCGAACAGGTCGTTCGCAACGGCGTCGAGCAGCTCAAAGCGATTCCGGGCGTCGTCGATGCCAGCGCGACGTGCTGCGTGCCGCTTCAGGGGGGCTACGGCCTGCCGTTCCAGATCGTCGGCCGTCCACTCGGCGCCGACAGCCAGGGGACGTTCCACGGCGGCGGTGGATGGGCGACCGTCTCGCCCGGCTACTTCGAAGTGTTCAGGATCTCCATCAAGAGAGGTCGCACGTTCACCGAGCGCGACACCAGCACGTCGACGCCCGTCGTCATCATCAACGAGGCGATGGCGCGCCAGTTCTGGCCGGAAGGGGATCCATTGTCGGACCGCCTCGTCATCGGGCGCGGCGTGATGCGTGAGTTCGCCGCCGAAAGCGAGCGGCAGATCGTCGGCATCGTCGCCGACACGAAGAGCAACGGTCTCGACGCCGAGCCGCAGCCGCAGATGTGGATTCCGCAGGCGCAGGTCCCCGACGCCGCCAACGCGCTGAACGTCAGCCTGACGCCGATCTCGTGGGTGATCCGCACGCAGGTGCCGCCGCAGTCGCTCCGCACCGCGATCCAGGAGGGATTGCAGAAGGCGACGGGGCTTCCGGTGTCGAATATCCGCTCGATGGACGAGATCGCCGCGCTCTCGGTCTCGCGTCAGAAGTTCAACATGTGGGTGATGACGGTGTTCGGCGCGTGTGCGCTGCTGCTCGCGGCAATCGGCATCTACGGCCTGATGGCCTACTCGGTCGAGCAGCGGACGCAGGAGATCGGCATCCGTCTCGCCCTTGGAGCGCAGATGTCCGAAGTCAGACGGATGGTCGTGAAGCAGGGGATGGCGCTGGCGCTGATCGGAGTCGCGATCGGCCTCGCGGCTGCGTTCGGTCTCGCGCGGTTCATCACCTCGTTCCTCTTCGGCGTGACGACCCGGGATCCTCTCGTGTTCGGCGGTGTGCCGCTCCTGCTCGCCGCGGTCGCGTTCTTCGCCGTGTGGCTGCCCGCGCGCCGGGCGAGCAAGGTCGATCCGCTGGTGGCGCTGCGGTACGAGTAGCGGTCCGCGGTCCGCGGTCCGCGGTCCGCGGTGCGGGGTGCGACGTGCGGGGTGCGACGTGCGCGGTGCGGCGTGCGCGGTGCGGTGCGCCGTGCGGTGCGGCGTGCGCGGTGCGGGGTGCGACGTGCGCGGTGCGACTCGGGGAGCCCGCGGGTTTACTGTTTCTTCTGTTGCCCCGGGCGCTGAATGACGGCCGAAGCCGTGGCTGTGGTAAGCGGCACCGAGCCGGCGGGGTAGCCGTTCTGCTGGAGGATGTACGCGACGAGGTTCGCGGCCTCCTCGTCGGTGACCGTGGCCGAACCGTCGTTCGGCATGGTCAGCGCGATCAGCGTGATCATCTCTGAGAGCGGCCGGCCCGACCACGAGTCGAAGAACGGCTCGTCGCCGAGGGGAAGGTCCTTCGGCTTCTTCTTCGCCGCCACCGTGAACGGGTGGCAATCGGCGCAGATCGTCTCGAACTGCTTCTTCGCGCCATCGGCCTGCGCCTTCGTGTAGACGCCGTCGTTGGTCGTCTTCTGCGCCGGCGCGACGTATGCCGACGCGGCAGTGAATGCGAACGCCGCGACCCACACGACGGCCGAGCCCGAGATCAGAACCCGCAGATACGAAACCATGCGTTCGAGTTTAACCCCAGCTGAACCCGTGCCTGCTCAGCGGCAGCGAACGGACGCGAACGCCGGACGCGGCAAAGATCGCGTTCGAGATCGCCGGGATGATCGGCGGCAGCGGCGGTTCGCCGAGGCCGGTCGGATTGTTGTCGGAGGTGAGAAAGTGGACCTCGATCTGCTTCGGCGCCTGCCGCATCCGCAGGACGGGGTACTCATCGTAGTTGGCCTGCGTGATGCGCCCCTTGTCGACCGTGACCTCGAGCATCATCTGGCTCATGCCGTCCATGACGGCGCTGTGCACCTGGCTCTCCGCGTTCAGCGGATTGATGATCTGGCGGCCGATGTCACCGGCGACCCACACCTTGTTCACCTTGATTCGTTTGTTCGCGTCCACCGACACCTCGGCCACTTCGGCGAAGTAGCCCTGATGGCTGAAGTGGAACGCCACGCCCATCCCGGTGCCCTGCGGCAGCGTGCGTTTACCCCACCCGGATTTCTCGGCGACCAGCTTCAACACACCCGTCATCCGCTCGGCGTTGAACACGGCGCCGCCCTGCTGCGGCAGCGGCGTGTTGCCGAGCAGTTCGAGACGGAACTGGACCGGATCCTTCCCCGCGGCGTGCGCCAGTTCGTCGAGAAACGACTGCATCACGAACGAGATCGCGCACGCACCCGGTGCGCGATGCGCGCCGGTCGTGACGCCCAGCGGCATCAGCGAGACATGCGTTGCGAAGTTGGGAATGAAGCGCGCCGGGAACTCCGTCGGGCTCAACGTCGACGATCCTGCCGCTCTTGGCCCCTGCGGCTGACCGTCGCGTCCGACCACCGGCGGCGCGCCCGCGACGCTGAACGAAATGAAGTGATTGCGCCACGCGACCGGCTTGCCGGACGCGTCCAGGCCGGCCTTGAGGAAGTGATACCCGGCCGGACGGAAGACCTCGTGACGCATTTCGTCTTCACGGGCCCAGCGTAGCTGCACCGGAACCCCGACGGTCCTGGCGACGACCGCCGTCTCGACGACGTAGTCGTTGTACAGGCGACGGCCGAAGCTGCCTCCCATGCGGGGCAGGTGAAGCGTGATGTCGGACGGCTCGATCGCGAGCGCTTCGGCGATCGTCCGGATCACGCCGCCGGGCTGCTGCGTGCCGGCCCAGATCTCGAGCTTCCCGTCCTTGAAGACGGCCGTGGCGTTTGGCGGCTCCATCGGAGCGTGCGCCAGAAACGGATATTCGTACGCAGCTTCGACGACCTTCGCCGCGGACGCGAGCGCCGTGTCGGGATCGCCGTCCTTCCGCGACGTCGAGTGCGGCGCCTCTTTCGAGAGGACGACCGCACGCGTCGAGAACTCGGCGCTGCTGTCGTTCGCGGTGATCCCCTCATCCCACACGACCTGCAGTTGCTTCCGCGCCGATTCCGCGTACCACCAGCTGTCGGCGACGATGGCGACGCCGCTCATCGAGCCGCTGCCGTGGCTCTCGGGGATGATGAACGCATGCGTCACGCCGGGCAGCTGCCTGATCGCGTCGAGATTCGCGCTGACCGCTTTGCCGCCGATCACGGGACAACGCTGATAGACCGCGTAGAGCATGCCGGGAAGCTTGATGTCGCTCCCGAACAGCGGCGCGCCGGTGACGATCTTGTGGTTGTCGACGCCAGGAATCGGCTTGCCGATGATCCGATAATCCTTCGGGTCCTTCAGCGTCAGTGTCGCGGGATCCGGAGGCGTGATTCGAGCCGCGGCCGCGGCGAACTGGCCGTAGCCGGCGGAGCGGTTGGAACCTGCATGCGTCAAACGGCCGGACGCCGTCGTGATCTCGGCTGCCGGCACACCCCACGCCTGCGCAGCGGCGGCGATGAGCATGTGGCGCGCCGCGGCGCCGACGCGACGCATCGGTTCCCAATTGGACGGTGTCGCGAAGCTGCCGCCCGCCGATTGCGCGCCGTACTTCGCCGTGTCGAGGTCCGCCTGCTCGATGCGGACGTCCTTCCAGTCGACGTCCAGTTCCTCGGCGATCATCATCGGCAGCATGACCTTCACGCCCTGGCCGATCTCCGGATTCTTCGCGATGATCGTCGCGATGCCGTTCGTGTCGATCGAGACGAACGCGTTGGGATCGAGCGGAGGCGCCGGGTTCCCGCGTCCCTGAGCGAACAGATTCAGCGGCTCGACGTAGCCAGCCAGCATGAACCCGCCACCCGCGAGCGCGGTCACCCGCAGGAAGCTGCGGCGATCGAGCCTGCCCTGAACCTGTCGAAGGGGCGTGATCGTCCGGCTCATTTCGCCTCCTCGTTGCTGATCGTCGAGGCCGAGCGGACGGCCTGATGAATCGCCTGCCGGATCCTGATGTAGGTGCCGCAGCGACAGAGGTTCGCGTTCATCGCGGTGTCGATATCGGCGTCGGTCGGTTTCGGCCGGGCGGCCAGCAGTGCGGCCGCTGCCATGATCTGCCCGGCCTGGCAGTAGCCGCACTCGGGCACGTCGATCTGTTCCCACGCCTTCTGCAGCGGGTGCGAACCGTCGGGCGAGAGCCCCTCGATCGTCACCACCGCCGCCCCCTCGACGTTCTTCAACGGTGTCTGGCAGGAGCGAACCGCGCGCCCGCGCAGGTGCACCGTGCACGCGCCACATTGGCCGCTTCCGCATCCGTACTTCGTTCCCGTCAGGTTGAGAACGTCACGCAACACCCAGAGCAGCGGCATGTCGGCCGGTGCATCGACGGTGGTTGCCTTCCCGTTGAGCGTGAAGGTCACAGGCATGGGACGCACATTATAGGCCACAGAAGAAACACGGAAGAACACGGAAGATACTGGAAAACGACGCAGGCGAATGTCCAGACGCTCCCGTGTTTCTTCAGTGTTTCCCCTATGGTTCCTGCAGTTCCGGCATCGGCTGAGCCATGAACAATCGGCGGGCCCCCTTGGCCAGGAGACGCGCCCGGTTGGCGGATCGGGTCACGCGGGCCGAGTCGGTCGCGATACCGGTGTTTGCGTACATCTGGCGGTAGAGCTTCGAGATGAGCACGAATGCCAGCCGCGCCTTCAGCGAATTGACGCAGGTCGAGCGGCGCCAGATTTCGGGCAGGGCGTAGAACCGGTCCCACACCTTCTGCGTCCGCGCCCGGATCTCGTCGGCCGACATCAGCGGATGCGGCGTGTAGACCTTCGGACGCTTCGACGGAGGGATCAGCCAGTAGCGCGTCAGCGGAACGCCGTCCACGGTGCCCACGTCGCCCGCCTCGTTCTCCCACCTGGTGAAGTCGATCGTTCCGGGGAACGGCGTGAGCATCACGAACTGCGCAAACGACACGCCGGCGCGGCTTGCGAGGTCCGCGGTCGCGTCGAACGTGTCCGGCGTATCGGTCGGCAACCCGAAGATGAAGGACCCGAGCACGTGGACGCCGTGGCGGCGGAACGCCTGCAGCCGCGTGACGAGGTCTTCACCGGCGTTGTTGAAGTTCTTGAAGACGGCCTTCAGCCCTTCGGGCGTGACCGACTCGATCCCGACCAGCGCGCCGCGGATCCGCGCCCGATGCATCGCGTCGAGGAACTCCGGATCTTCGGCGGCCTCCATCGTGATCTGCGTGTAGAACACCATGTCGCCCGGGAGCCGTTCGAGCTGCGCCATCAGGTCGAACCGTTCCTGCCTGAGCGCCTTCAGGGTCTCGAGCTGGGTCTTGTCGACGCGGCGGGCCGCTGCCGCGAGGTCCCCGAGCGTGACCGGATAGAAGTTGTCGTCGGCCAGCAGCACGAACCGGAAGCCTTTGCGCCGAAGCTGCACGATCTCGCGGACGACGGCGGAGACCTGGCGCTGGCGCGGTTTCTGGCCGTCGGTACGCCACACGGAGCAGAACGAGCAGTGCTTCGGGCAGCCGCGGACGGTCTGGACCGAGCCCCACATGTACCGGTCTGCGGGAAGAAGGTCCCAGCGCGCGGGCGAGAAATCGGATCCGCCGATGCGTCCACCTTGATAAAGCTGTTTGGGTTCGCCACGCTCGCAATCGGCGAGGACGTCGGGCCAGACGAGGTCGCCGTCACCGCTCACGACCGCATGCGCGACGCCATGCTCCCGCACCTCGTCCGGGAAGAGCGTGCTGTGGATGCCGCCGAAGACCACGAACGCACCGCGATCACGCGCGAGCCGGCCAAGTTTGTATCCGCGGAGAGCGTTGCCGGTGTGGATGCCGATGCCGACCACGTCGCCGGGGGCAATCGTCTCCGGATCGAGCGGATCGAGCGTTTCGTCGACGATGGCGGGGATGCCGAACCGATCCGGCGTCGCCGCAGCGAGCACGTAAAGCCACCGTGGCGTGATGACGGCCGTCCCGAACGACAGGTCGCTCGGGTTGATCAGATGCACACGCATGCGCGTTCCTCCGACTCCTGAATCCGGGAGCCACGGCCCTGCCCGCGTCGCTGCCCTTCTGGCGCTGCTATTCTATCGGCGGCGTGGACCTCTTTTCCGCCGTCGTGACGCTCTTTCTGATCATGGATCCGATCGGGAACATTCCCTTGTTCCTGTCGATCCTCAAGCCGGTCGCCCCGGAGCGCCGCCGGCGTGTTCTCCTGCGAGAAGTCGTTCTCGCGTACGTCGTGCTGCTGGTCTTCCTCGGGCTCGGGAACTATCTCCTCCGATTCCTCGGCCTCGAACAGGAAACCATCAGCATCGCCGGGGGCATCGTCCTGTTCCTGATCGCCATCAAGATGATCTTTCCGGTCGACAAAGGTCCGGCGGAGTCGTTCGAGGGAGAGCCCTTTCTGGTGCCGCTGGCCGTGCCGCTCATCGCCGGTCCGTCCACCCTCGCCGCGCTCCTTCTTCTGCAGCGCACGGCCCCGAACGACACCGCACTGCTGTTCATCGCGGTGACGGTGGCATGGGCGATCAGCGGGCTCATTCTCCTCTCTTCCACGTTCTTCTATCGCATCCTCGGCGAGCGCGGGGTTGTCGCGATGGAGCGGTTGATGGGTATGCTGTTGGTCATGGTTGCCGTGCAGATGCTCCTGAACGGCGTCAAGACGTTTCTGGCGAGGCCGGCGGGCTGAAGCATCAGCGAAGCGATACGTTACTCCACTCCGCGAAGCCGCGTCACTCCCGGCAATCGTGGAGGCCGGCGGCGAGGGGTGACAAACCAATTCGTCCCAGCGACCGTCTCATACGTCGAGACACCGTTAGGGTCCGTCCGGAAATAAGTGTCCCAATTCTGGGCGCCGAGGCGCCCGCGCGGCAAGGCGCGAGGAGCGCGCATACCGGGCGTATGTAAGCGACGAGCAACGCGGCCCCGCGGGATGCATCGGCGGCCAGAGTGGGGCAGTTATTTCCGGACGGGCCCTTAGCTCGTCGTGTCGGCGTGCGCCTCTCTCGCCCGACCGGTGTCAAAAGGAACACGTCCAATGGATTCGCGCTCACCCCGCCGCCTCGGGCTGGCGGTCATCGTTCTGATTGTACTGGGAGGCGTCGCTGCGACCGTCTTCTCGGCACGCGATCCGCAGAACGCCGTCCGTGGCCAGGGCCGGCTCCAGGGGAGCTATACCGTCAAATCCCGCGACTTCGTTCATTCCATCCGTCTCAGCGGCACGGTCGAAGCCGTCGAATCGCTGACCGTCGCGGCGCCCCGGCTCTCGGGGCCTTCGACCTCCTCGCTTGTCATTACGAAGCTGATCAAGGGCGGCACCAGCGTCAGACCGGGGGACCTCCTCGTCGAGTTCGATCGGCAGCAGCAGTTGACGACGGCGCTGGATCGGCGCGCTGAGCTTGCCGACCTCGAGCAGCAGATCAGGAAGCGGGTGGCCGAAGAGGCCGCCGCCCGCGCGCGCGACGACAACGAGATCAAGCAGGCCGAGAGCGCCGTCAGCCGCGCCGAACTCGAGATGGCGAAGAACGAGATGATCCCGAAGATCGAGGCCGAGAAGAACACCCAGGCTCTCGAGGAGGCGATCGCCCGGCGGGATCAACTGAAGAAAACCTACGACCTGAAACGAAAGGCGGCGCAGGCCGACATCCGCATCCTCGAGATCCGCCGCGACAAGGCGGAGAACGCGATGAAGATGGCCGAGACGAATGCGTCGCGGATGGAGATCCGTTCCCAGATCTCCGGCCTTGCCGTCATCCGGACGATGTGGAAGTCGAACGGGATGGCGGAGATCCTCGAAGGGGAGGAGATCCGTGCCGGCGTGCCGGTCGTCGATATCGTCAATCCCACGAAGATGCGAGTGCGGGCGCGTGTGAACCAGGCCGACATCGAGGACCTGAAGCCGGGTCAGCGCGTACGGGTCGGGCTCGACGCGTACCCGGACCTGTCCTTCAGCGGGCAGATTACTCAGATCTCACCGATCGCGGTGACGTCGACGCTGTCGCCGAAGGTCCGTTACTTCGTCATGCTCGCCGACATCGATGGATCGCACGAGAAGCTGATGCCCGATCTCACGGCGTCGCTCGACGTGGAGATCTCGCGGACGGCAGCGGCGCTCGTGGTTCCGCGGGATGCGATCCGCTACGACGGCGGGCGCGCCATCGTGCTCGTGCGCGAGGGATCGGGGACGCGCGAGCGCGAGGTGACGATCGGCGACGTCAGCGCGCACGAGGCCGTGGTCACGGCAGGATTGCAGGAGGGGGCCGTCGTCGAGCGGAACGTCAATCGGCCGGCAGCAAGGTCCAATTGATGAAGTCGACATTGCGTTTCATGCGGCGGCCGAGAAATGCGGCAGCGGCCATCGTCATCGCGGTGGTTGCGATCGGGGGAATCTTCGTCGCGGTCGGACGCGGTTCGGCACCGGACCTGCCGACGACGGAAGTCATTCGGGGGGATTTCACGGATCTTCTGGAGATCCGCGGCGAGATTCGTCCGATCAAGTCCATCGTGCTGGCGTCGCCGATGGAATCCGGTGAGCTGCAGATCATCAAACTGGCCCGGAGCGGGACGAAGGTGCAACCGGGAGACGTCGTCGTGCAGTTCGACGGCTCGACGCTCCAGCGCACCGTTCAGGAGAAGCAGTCCGAGCTGCGGCAGGCGGATGCCGAGATCGAGCAGCAGCGCGCCCAGTCCCGGCTCGTCGAGGAGCAGAACGAAACGGAATTGATGCGCGCGCAGTACAACCTGGAACGCGCCCGCCTCGAAGTGAAAAAGGGAGACACCATTCCGCGGATTCAGCTCGAGCAGGCGAAGCTCGCGATCGACGACGCCGAAGGACGGATCAAGGAGCTTCAGGCGAAGATCGCGTCCGACAAGACGGCGGCCGAAGCCGCGATTGCGGCGCGGCTCCGGAAGAAGGAGAAGGCGCAGGCGGACCTCGAACGCGCGCAGCGCGGGCTGCAGAAGCTCGAGATGAAGGCGCCGGCCGCCGGGATGGTCAACGTGCTGCCGAATCCGCGGTCCGGCGGGATGATCATGGGCTCCGAACAGGAGTTTCGCGAGGGGGACCGCGCGTGGCCGGGCGCCGCGGTCCTCGAACTGCCGGACCTGTCGTCGATCTACCTCGAAGCGAGACTGGATGAATCGGATCGCGGCCGGCTGAACGCCGGCCAGGAGGCGATGGTGAAGATCGAGGCGGTGCCGGACCGCGAGTTCAAGGCGCGGATCGACACCATTTCGGTCCTCGCGCGCGTCGATTTCTCGTCGGGCTGGCCGCCGCCCAAGAACTTCGATCTGCGGCTGGTGCTGCTCGAGACGGATCCGCGTATCCGCCCCGGCATGACGGCCGTGGCCCGCATTGCCACCGACCGCGTGCCCGACGTCGTGCTCGTCCCGGCCGAGTCCGTGTTCCAGAAGGACGGCTCTCCCGTGCTCTACGTCCTCGACGGTTCGATGTTCGTCGAGCGGCGCGTCCAGGTCGCGCGCCGCAGCAAGGACCAGGCGATCATCGCCGAGGGTGTCGAGCCGGGGGCACGGGTGGCCACGCGGCGGCCGGGGCCCGATCTCGTGAGGAGCACGCAATGACTCGAACGATCGCCTGGGCGGCACTGGTCCTGCTGGTGATCGCGGCAGGCGCCGCCATCACGCTCGGCATGCCGACGCTGCCCGAACGTTCCAGCGGGATTCCCACGACACGCGTCGTGAAGGGCGCGCTCGAGCTGAACGTGCACGCCACCGGAGAACTGCGCGCCGGGCGCACCGTCACCCTGATCACGCCGGCGGTCGGCGGCATGCTGCGGATCGTCCATATGGTCCCGACCGGCGTCGCGGTGAAGGCGGGCGACGTCGTCATGGAATTCGATCCGGCGGACCAGTTGTATGCGCTCGAGCAGGCCCGCACCGATCTCGCCGAGGCGGAGCAGGAGATCGTGAAGATGAAGGCGGACCGGGAGGTCCAGCTCGCGCAGGACACCGTCGACCTGCTGACGGCGCGTTTCGCCGTCCGGCGCGCGGAGCTGGATGCGCAGGGCAACGAGTTCATCAGCCCGATCGATGCGCAGAAGAACCTGTTGTCGCTCGAGGAGGCGCGCCGGCGCCTGGAGCAGCTCGAACAAGATGTGAAGTCGCGTTCGGTCACCAGTCAGGCGTCCATGCAGGTCGTCGAAGAGAAGCGCAACAAGGCGCAGCTCGCCATGCAGCGGGCGCAGCAGGTGATCGACAGCCTCGTGCTGAAGGCGCCGGTCGACGGGGTCGTATCCGTGAAGGAGAACCGCGACGCGTCCGGCGGGTTCTTCTTCTTCGGGATGGTGCTGCCCGAGTATCGAGAAGGGGATTCCGTGTGGCCGGGTCGTCCGGTGGCCGACGTCATCGAATCGGGCCGCATGGAGCTGCGTGCGAAGGTCGAGGAGGGGGACCGCGGCAGTCTGGTTGAAGGCCAGCCCGCCGAGGTGTTCGTCGACGCGGTACCGGGCGAGACGTTCACCGCCAGGGTCGGGTCGCTCGCCGGGCTCGCGAGCGGCGGCGGGTTCTTCGAGCCGACCGCCAGCGTGTCGCGCCTGTTCGACGTCACGTTCCAGTTCGACGAGACCGATCCACGCCTGAAGGCCGGCGCTTCCGCCCGCGTCTTCATCAAGGGAAAGACGATCGATGACGCGCTGCACGTGCCTCGCCAGGCGGTGTTCGAGAAGAGCGGCACGAACTACGTCTTCGTGAGGGTCGGCAACCGTTTCGAACCGCATGACGTGAAGGTGGTCCAGCGTACGGAGAGCCGGATCGCGCTCGAAGGGATCGCGGAAGGCACCGAGATCGCGCTGGTCGATCCTGAGACCGCGATGAAGCCGTCCGGCACGCCCGCATCCTCTTCACCGCTGCCTGCCGGAGGGGGAAATTGAGCGCGCCGCGGGTCACCGGAACGACGTCCGACTTTCTGCCGGACCTGCGCCTCGGGCTGGAGAACCTGCGCGCGCACAAGCTTCGCTCGCTCCTGACGATGCTCGGGATGATCTTCGGCGTCGCGGCCGTGGTCGCGATGCTGTCGATCGGCGCCGGCGCGCAGCAGGAAGTGATGGCGTTCATCGAGCAGCTCGGTGTGCGCAATCTGATCGTCGAAGCGCGAGAGGCCCCGGACCAGCAGACGCTTCAGCGGATCCGCAAGCTCTCGGCCGGTCTGAGCTTCAAGGACTTCCGGATGATCCAGGCGAACCTCGAAGGGGTCACGTCGTCGAGCCCGCGCAAGCGCTTCACGCCGTCGAAGCTGCTGCCGCGCCCGCAGGGAGACGCGCCGACGGTCTACGGAGTGACCCCGGGCTACGTGCCGATCGCCAACCTGCAGGTCGTGTCGGGACGGTTCTTCGACGACAAGGAGACCGAGGCGGCCGCGCCGGTCGCCGTCCTCGGTGAGGCCGCGGCAGCGGCGTTCTTCGGCGTCGAAGATCCGATCGGCCGGTACATCAAGGTCAACGAGCAGTGGTTCCAGGTGATCGGCGTCGCCGGTCCGCAGTTGACGGTCCAGACCGACGTCGGCGGGCTGCCGGCACAGGACCGCAACAACCTGATCTACGTTCCGCTGTACTCCGCGATCTTCCGTCTCGAGGACGGGCAGACGCGACAGAAAGACGAGATCGACGGGATCTATCTGCAGATGCAGCCCGGCGCTGACATCACCGCGGGCGCGGCGCTGCTGCGCGGTCTCCTCAACGTCGCGCATCGGGAGGCGGGCGACTTCACGATCGTGTCTCCGGCGGAGCTGCTCGCCGAGCAGCGGCGCACGCAGCGGATCTTCGAGATGGTGATGGTGGCGATTGCATCGATCTCGCTGCTCGTCGGCGGCATCGGGATCATGAACATCATGCTCGCGAGCGTGATGGAACGCACGCGCGAGATCGGCGTCCGCCGCGCCATCGGCGCGAAGCGCCGCGACGTGGTCCGCCAGTTCCTGCTGGAGACGACGATCATCTCGCTCGCGGGCGGGATCCTCGGGATTGCGGTGGGCGTCGCCTTGTCACAGTTGATCGGCGAGCTGGCCGGGTGGTCGACGATCGTGACCACCGCATCGATCGTCCTGGCGTTCTTCGTCTCGGTGACGATCGGCCTGGTCTTCGGTATCTATCCCGCCGTCCGCGCCGCCAGGCTGGATCCCGTCAAGGCGCTGCATTACGAATAGGCCGGTCAACTGCCAACTTCAAACTCCAAAAACCAAACTCCAAAAACCAAAAAACCACAAAACCACAAAACCACAAACTCGATTGGAGCGGCTGGCTGGACGGTGGGGCTCGGGCGTTTGAGGCTTTAGAATGCGCTGATCATGGTCGCGCTGATCCTCATCCTTTCCGGCCTCGTCATTTCTCCGCAGCAATCGAGCGGTGTGGCGAACAAGCAGGCGGTCGTCGTCACCACGGGGGGCGAGTTCATCATCGACCTCCGCCCGGATCTCGCGCCGAATCATGTCGCCTACTTCATGAAGCTGGCCGAGAGCGGGGCGTATGACGGGACGACGTTTCACCGGATGATCAAGCACGGGATCATCCAGGGCGGCGATCCGCTGTCGAAGGATCCCGCGAAGACGAAGGCGTACGGCACCGGCGGCCTCGGCAAGTTGAAGGCGGAGTTCAGTACGGAGCCGGCGACGCGCGGCGCCGTGGCGGCCGTGCTCGTGCCCGGGAAGCCTGACAGCGCCGGATCCCAGTTCTTCGTGTGCGTGACCGATCAGCCCGCGTTGACCGGGAACTACACCATCTTCGGTCGTGTCTCTGAAGGACTCGACGTCGTGACGAAGATCTCTGAAACGCCGACGTCGGATGATGGGCGTGCGGTGGAGCGCGTGGAGATCACGTCGGTGACGATCCGCGACACGCCGCCGCCAGTGCCCGAGCCCTTCTCGACCGAGAGCATCGAGGAGCTGTCGCGGTATCGCGCGGTGCTCGAGACGAGCGCCGGGGCGATCACGATCGCGTTCGATCCGCAGCATGCGCCGGAACACGTCCGCAACTTCCTGCGCCTGGCCCAGGCGGGCGTCTACGACGGGATGGCGTTTCACCGCGTGGTGAAGGGGTTCGCCGTGCAGACCGGATCGCTCGACAGCCGCGGTCCGCTGACCGAGAAACAGCAGAAGTTCGTGCGGATGCTCCAGCCCGAGTTCAACGAGACGAAGCATGTGAAAGGGATCGTCTCGATGGCCCGTGGCGACGATCCCGCCAGCGCATCCACATCCTTCTTCATCGTCACGGCTGATGTTCCCTCGCTCGACGGCAAGTACACGGCGTTTGGCCGCGTCGTGGAAGGGATGGATGTGCTGGAGGCGATCGAGGCATCGCCGGTCAGCGGGGAAACGCCGGTGACGCGGATCGAGTTGAAGTCCGTCAGGGTGAAGTAGAGATTTCAGAAACTCCGAACTATGAACGCCGAACTACGAACTGATCCGTCATTCATAGTTCATAGTTCGGCATTCATAGTTCGTAGTTCGGCGTTCATAGTTCGGAGTTTCCGAGTCTCACGATGAGACCGGATCGTGGATTTTGTCGTCTAAGACAGCCATGAAGAACGCACGAATCGCCCTGATTCTCCCCGTCACGGCCGTTTGCGTGTTGTCTCTCTCCACGGCCGTTTCGAACCACGCTCTCGACGACTGGCCCCAGTGGCGCGGCGTGAACCGCGACGGCAAGTCGTCCGAGCGCGGGCTGCTCAAGTCCTGGCCGCAGGGCGGGCCGTCGCTCGCCTGGCGGACGTCCGGCGCCGGTGACGGCTACTCGTCGTTTGCTGTTGCCGGCGGCAAGCTCTACACGATGGGTGCCCGCGGCGGCACCGAATACGTCTTGGCCTTTGACGAAGCGACCGGGAAGAAGCTGTGGGAGGTCGCGCACGGCGCCCGGTTCCGCAACGATCGCGGCGACGGTCCCCGTGCGACGCCGACGGTGGAAGGCAACCGGTTGTATGCCTACGGCGCGAGCGGCGATCTCGCGGCGATGGACGCTGCGACCGGCAAGGCGATCTGGAAGATCAACGTCCTGAAACAGTTCGGGGGCGGCAACATCACGTGGGGATTGAGCGAATCTCCGCTGGTGCTGCAGGACCGCATCATCGTGAACGCCGGCGGCCCCAACGCGTCGGTCGTCGCGGTCAACAAGTCCAACGGCCAGGTACTCTGGCGCAGCCAGGGGGACGAAGCCGGCTACTCGTCCGCGATCTTCCATGAAGTCGGCGGCATTCCGCAGGCCGTGGTGTTCACGGGCGAGCGCGCGCTCGGAGTCGATACGCGGGACGGCCGGCTGCTGTGGAGCTACGATCGCGTCTCGAACCGGACGGCCAACATCGCCACACCGATCGCGCGCGGGAATCACGTGTTTCTCTCGTCGGACTACGGTACCGGTGCGGCGCTGCTCGAGCTGAGGCCGAATGGCAAGTCGATCGATGCGCGTGAGGTGTACTTCACGAACGAGATGCGGAATCACCATGCGAGTTCGGTGCTGGTCGGGGAGCACCTCTATGGTTTCTCCAGCCATATCCTCACCGCGATGACGTTCGACAGCGGTCAGGTGGCGTGGCGCGATCGAAGCGTGGGTAAGGGGTCCGTCATCTTTGCCGACGACCGGCTCTACCTCTTCAGTGAAAACGGCGTCGTCGGTCTCGCCGAGGCCAATCCGTCCAGCTACCGGGAGCACGGCCGCTTCCAGCTCCGCACCGGCTCGCTGCCGACCTGGAGCCACCCGGTAGTCGCCAACGGCAAGCTCTTCCTTCGCGATCAGGACACGATCTACGCCTACGACGTCCGGGCCAAGTGAGAAAAAGGGGACAGTCACCTTTTTCGTAACTCGTTGATACGGCTGGACGACTCGGCGGGGGGTACGAAAAGGGTGACTGTCCCCTTTTTCCCGATCCCCGTTTCACTGTTCCTGACGGATCAACAACTTACGAAAAAGGTGACTGTCCCCTTTTTTCACGGTTCCGCGTTTTCGGACCCCGTATAATTAAGCGTCCGGGCCCTGAGCGGCCCGAACCGGAGCAGCGGCGGAGTGCTGGCGGTCGAACCGTCCAGCCGGATTCTTCCAAGGGGCCGCGCCGGCTCACGACAACCGTGCAAGCCACCCCGGAGCAGCATCGCGCTGTGCCCCGGTGACTCGCATCCGGGCCCCGCCACAGATGCAAAGGACTAAGCAAGGTTGGCAGACACACGCCTGAAAATGGCCGTATTCATCGATTTCGACAACATCGAAATCGGCGTCAAGAACACCCTCAACACACAATTCGACATCGGGGTCGTCCTCGAGGCGCTCAGGGAACGCGGAGACGTCGTTTCCAAGATCGCCTACAGCGACTGGTCGCGCAGCGGCGAATACAGCCGCGCGCTCACGCAGCACGCGACCAAGCTCGTGCAGCGGAACCTCACTCCCGGTGGCGACAAGAACGGCGCGGACATCAACCTGGCGCTCGACGCGCTGGAGATGGCGTTCACGCATCCACACATCAACGCCTACGTCATCGTGGGCGGTGACAGCGACTTCATCACCCTCGTCGAAAAACTCAAACAGTACGACAAGCAGGTCTTCGTGGTCGGCGGTCGGTCGTTCACCAGCTACGTGATGCAGCGGAACTGCCACGAGTTCATCGCCTACGAGAACCTGACCGGCACCCGCCGCAGCTCCGGCGACCGGGGCTCCCGCCAGAGCGGTCCGGTGGCGCAGGCCCCGATCGAGCACGCCCTGCCGCTCGTGCGCCGCGCGCTGAAGATCCTCAGCGACCGCGAAGTCTCGCCGCAGCTCGGACTTCTCAAGAGCACGCTGCTGCAGCTCGACTCCACGTTCTCCGAGCGCACCTACGGCGTCAGCAGCTTCCGTGACTTCGCCGAGAAACTCGCGTCCGCAGGCCACGTCACGGTCCGCGAGATGGGACGCAACGTCGTCGTCGAACTCACCGAGGACGGCGCCAACGCCACCACCGGCGAGGAGACGAACGGACACGCGACTGCCCACCGTCACGACGCGCGCCACGACGCACGCCACGACGCACGCCACGACAGCCGTCAGCATCAGCCGCGCTCGCAGGAACCGCAGCAGCGTCCTGCCGAACCACGCGCGGCCGAGGCGATCAGCGAAGTGCGGCGCCTCTTCCAGACGGCACAGCAGCCGCCCCGGTGGCCGATGTACGTGCGGCAGGCGAAACAGTTCATGCGCAACGTCGACTCGACGTTCGACGAACGCAAGTTCGGCTTCAACAGCATTGTCGACCTGCTCCGCGCCTGTCAGCGGGACGGGCTGTTCCGCATCGAGCGTGATCGCCAGGGTGTGATGCGCCTGTTCCAGGGGAACGTCATGCAGGCGGCGGCTGATGACACCACGGTTCAGCAGCCCTCGGCTCCAGGCGCGCCGCGTCCGTGGCAGCCGGGTGACGACATCCCCGATATCCACGAAGCGGATCGTCCCGAGCCGCCGGCACAGGCGGCCGCCGAGGTCGTGGATGGTGACGTCGTTCGCGAGGTCGAGACGCCGGAAGTGCTGGATGCGCAACCTGCCGCCGACGAGCAGGTGGAGAAGCCGTCCAAGGGCAAGGCGGTCAAGACTGCCGAACCTGAGGACGCTGCCGAGGCGAGCGCCGAATCGGAAGCTGCCGAAGCAAGTGCCGAGGAGGCAACAGCTCCGGAGAAGGAAGCGGAGCCGAAGAAGCGCCGCACCACGACGCGGGCCCGTTCGACAACCGCCCGAGAGCCGAAGGCTGCAAAGACACCGCGTGCACGCAAGACCGCCACGCCGCGAACCCCGCGCGCCACGAAGACGACGCGGGCTCGCAAGTCAGAGTAGGCGGCTGTATTCCAACAGCTGTCCCAAAATCTCACCGCAGAGGACGCGGTGGGCGCAGAGATCCTTGATGGTGGTCAGAGGTGGTGAACGGCGTCCGGGTTAACCCCCGCGCGGTTCGCAGCACGGTTCCAACATCAGGCCACGCTGCGTCCCCTGCGGACTCGGCGGTGAAGCATTGAGACAGCTGCTGCAATCAGGCTGAGCGCCGCGGATTGCGGCGGTGTGAAAGCCCGCCGCTATTCCTCGTCGAACGGGAGCCAGGGCTCCCGGTCGTCCTCCTCGGGTTGTTCCAGGTCCTCCGGATCGATCAGGTTGTGCACACTTGCCCCCAGCAGGCGCACGGGCCTGACGCCAGCCTCCGTCTTTTCCAGCAAGGTCACCGCGCGCCGCGCGATTGCTTCGAGGTCACGCGTCGGCGGATCGGTGTGACTGCGGGTGATGGTCGTGAAGTCGGAGTAGCGGACCTTGATCGTCACGGTTCGACAGAGCAGGCTCCGCCGCTCGAGCCATGTCGCCGCATCGCGCGCCATCTCGTCGATCGTGGCGCGGATCACGTTGAGGTCGGTCAGGTCGCTGGCGAACGTGTTCTCGGTCCCGGACGACTTCGGCTCCGAGTGTGGTTCGACGGGACGCTCGTCGATGCCCTCGGACAGCCGTCGCAGCCACTCCGCACCGCTCCCCACCGCATCGCGCAGGACGGCGGGATCGACGGACCGCACGTCGACCAGCCGTTCGATCCCTCGCTCGCGCAGCCGCGCCGCGGTCACCGGACCGACGCCCCACAACGCATCCACCGGCAGCTTCTGAAGAAACGTCTCCACCCGCTCGGGAGCAATCACGGTCAATCCGTCCGGCTTCTTCCAGGCGGAAGCGATCTTGGCGAGGAACTTGTTCGGCGCAACACCAGCGGACGCGGTGAGTCCGGTCGCATCCTTGATCTCGCGTTTCAGGCGCTGCGCCACGGTTCGTCCCAGCGGCTCTCCCCAGGCATTCTCGGTCACGTCCAGGTAGGCTTCGTCGAGGGAGAGCGGCTCGACGAGCGGCGTCACGGACCGGAAGATGTCGAAGACGGTCTGCGAGACCGCCTTGTACTTGGTGAAGTCGGGACGGACGATGACCAGGTGAGGGCAGAGTCGTACGGCGCGGGCCATCGGAATCGCCGAGCGGACGCCGAACGCGCGCGCTTCATAGCTCGCAGCCGCGACAACCCCGCGCCCGGCCGGACTGCCGCCCACGGCAACCGGCTTCCCACGCAGTGAGGGATCGTCGCGCTGTTCGACCGACGCGTAGAACGCGTCCATGTCGACGTGAAGAATGCGGCGGATCCCTGCGGACATTCGCCGTATCTTCGCATCGACGCACCGCGAGGTGCAATCTCATTGGGCCCGCAACGCCGTGAGCGGATCGATCCTCGAGGCGCGCCGCGCCGGGATGTAGGCCGCGAGCAGGCCGACGAGCAGCATGATCACGACTCCCGCCGCGAGGGCGCGAGGATCGTAGGGGCTGAGACCGAACAGCAGCGACTCGACGAACCCTGCCGACGCATACGCCGCGGGGACGCCGAGCGCGAGACCGGCGGCCACCAGCAACACCGACTGGCGGAGGATCAGCCACCGCACCTCGCGCGCCTGCGCGCCGAGTGCGATCCGCACGCCGATCTCCGGCGTGCGTCGCGTGACCGCGTACGCAAGCAGGCCGTAGAGACCGATCCCCGACAGCGCGAGCGTCACGCAGCCCAGGAGCAGAGCGAGGTTCGCGAACAATCGCTCCTGCACCAGCGATCTGCGGATCTGTGCCTCCTGCGTGATGAGGCCGAACAGCGGGAGCGAGGTATCCAGGCCACGCATCGTCTCGCGAACCGTCGAGGCAAGCGCGAGTGGATCGCCTGCAGTCCTGACCGCGAACGACGTGCGCGCGTTGGCCGACTGCCGATACGGCAGATACGCGGTTGGGGGCGGCGCGGTCCTGAGGCTGGTGTAGTGCGCGTCGCGCGCGACGCCGACGATCTCCAGGGGTTTCGCAGCACCGAGCGACGGCACCATACGCCGACCGACGACATCGGTCGTGTTGAACAGCAGCATTGCGAGCGCCTCGTTGACGACGACGACTCCCGGTCCGTCCGGCGAAACCGTGGGTGAGAACGTGCGGCCGCGGAGCAGGGGGATCCCGAACGTGTCGAAGAAGGTCTCGTCGACGGCGAGCCGCCATGTGCGGTACTTCCTCGAATACTCGCGGGTGGCGGGATCATCGGGCGCCAACGGCGACATGCTCTCCGGCCTGGAGGCACCGCTCCAGGACGAATTCGCGATCAGCCGGTGGCTGGTGACCGACGCGTGCGTGACGCCGGGAATCGCCCGCAACGCCTCGAGTGCGCGCGCCACGTAGGCGAGCCTCCGCGCGTCGTCGTACCCGTTGGAGGTCGTATCGACGCTGAACGTCAGCAGGTTGGTTGGATCGAATCCCGGATCGACGCGTTGCAGCCGGTACGCCGACCACGAGAGGAGTGTCGCGGCCGAGAGCAGCAGCATCGACAATGCGACCTGCACGACCACCAGTACGCCGGCGGCCGCGAAGCGGGGCGGACCGGCGGTGCCGCGCGATCCGTCCTGGAGGGCCGGCGTGAGACCGGCCCTCGACGTCCGCATCGCGGGGAACAACGCAAACAGCACGCTGCACGCGATGGCGAGCGTCGTCGTGAACAGCAGGATCCTGCTGTCGAGCGCGTAGCGCACGGTGAAGGTTTCATTGTCAGAAACCAATGCCGGCAGGAGGGCCGACGAGATCCACTGGGCGAGGATCAAGCCGATCGCGCTCGCCGCCAGGCCGAGCAGCAGGCCCTCGGTCAGCAGCTGCCGCACGATGCGGCCGCGCGGCGCGCCGATCGCGACTCTGACGGCGACCTCGCGGGCACGTGCGCGCCCACGCGCAAGCAGCAGGTTCGCGACGTTCGCGCAGGCGACGAGAAGGACGATGGTGACGACGACCGCCATGATCTCGATCGGTTCGCGCAACGAGCGGCGGTTCTCCGTCTGCCCTCGGTCGCCGGGCTCCACGCTCATCCTCGGCAGGTTGGCCGGCGGCAGATCCGGCATCGCCGCTCGAACCGTCCCCTTCAGCAAAACGTCGGATGCGCTCTGGACACGCTCGACGCTCGCGCCAGGCTTCAACCGTGCCATCATCAGCACCCACCAGAAGTTCGGATTCAGGGGATCCTCGCCGGTGCGGGTCACCGCCTTGTAGTGCGCCATCGGCACCATCACGTCGCACGGCTGGCCAACCTGGTTGGTGCCTGAAAAGCCGGCCGGGAGCACGCCGGCGATCTCGAACGAAATGCCGTTGACCACGATCGTGCGGCCGACGATCGCGCGGTCTCCCGAGAAGGCGCGCAGCCAGAAGTCATGGCCGATCACGGCGGCCGGCGACGCGTCCGGCCGGTCGTCGGACGGGTACAGCAAGCGTCCGGCGGCGGGTTCGATTCCAAGCACGTCGAAGTAGTTCCCGGACACGACATGGCCGCTGCCGGTCTGCGGCCGCCCGTTGACGGCGAGATTCACCGTGTAGAGGTCGGCGAATGCGAAGACGTCCGCCTCGGCCTCGAGCTTTTGGTGCATCGCCTGGTAGGCGTTGAACGAGAAGGACGTGGAGGAGCTTTCAGTCGGCGTGTGGTTGCCGTAGCCGGTGAGCGATTCGAATGGCGCGTCGGGTCCGGAGATCCAGCGAAAGAGCACCAGCTCCTGCGGGTTGCTCACCGGGAGCTGACGGAAGAGCAGGCCGTCGGCGAGGCTGAAGACGGCGGCCGCGGCGCCGATGCCGATCGCCAGCGAGGTGATGGCGGCAATGGTGAAGATGGGGGACCGGCGCAACAGCCGCGCCCCGAACCGGGCGTCCTGCACGATGGTCTCGACCGGGTGAAACGTCCACATGTCGCGGGCCTCCTCGCGTATGGCGGTGGGGTTGCCGAACATCCGCCGGGCTTCGCAGGCGGCGTCGCGCGGATCCATTCCGTCTTCGATCAACTGCCGCCGGCGCTGTTCGATGTGACCGGCGATCTCGTCCCGCAGCTCGTCGTCCAGGCGGCCACGCCGGAGGCGTGATCGCAGGCGCCTGACGAATCGAACTGGTTCCCCTAGAAGACCCATGGGAGCCTCGCTTTTCTACGCTGGCTTCATCACGCGCGATATCGCTTCGATCAGCCGCGAGAAGCTCGACTCGGTTTCACCGAGCGCCCGTCGTCCTGCGGCGGTCAGCCGGTAGTATCTGGCCCTGCGGTTGTTGGCGGAGTGGCCCCACTCCGACGCCACGAGACCCTGGAGCTGGAGTCTCTGGAGCGCCGGGTAGAGGGAGCCCTCCTCGACCTTCAGAACATCGGCCGAAACCTGCCGGATGTGCTCGGCGATCCCGTAGCCGTGCATCACCTGACGCGAGAGCGTTTTGAGGATCAGCATGTCGAGTGTGCCGGGCAGGAGTTCCTGACGCGTGGTTCGTTTTCTTCCCATAGACGTTCTATGGGATACATCGGTTGGGTGGGCGGAGTCAAATCCGCGGTGCGCGGTCCGCGGTCCGCGGTGCGCGGTGCGCGGTCCGGGGTGCGGGGTCCGGGGTCCGGGGTCCGGAGTGCGGGGTCCGGAGTGCGGGGTCCGGGCCCCCGGGGGCAAAGTCTGCGGGTTGGGGGAGAGTGTGGGGGAGGTCAGAGGTTCTCGAGGGTGCTCTCGAGTCCTTCGGACATCTTCTTGAGCGCGCGGTACGACCGTCCGAGCGCGTGCTCTCCGGGCGTGTCGATCAGGTAGTGCCGTCTGCGGCGGCCGCCGCGCTCGCGGGTGGGCTCGCCCATATACGACTTCACCCATCCCTTCTTCTCCATCCGGTGGAGCGTCACGTAGACGACGCTGACGGGCAGTTCGCGGCCGATCCGCTCCTGAATGTCGCGGCGGATGGCGGCACCCCAGGTCCCGTTGCCAAGTCGTAGCAGCGACAGGAGTACGACCTGCTCGAACTCGCCGAGCAGGGGGGCGTAGTAGTCCTGAATATGTTTCACGATGTTAAGTATATGACAGGAAAATTTTCAGCTGAGCTGCTGATTTCTATTGCTGCCGTGCCCATCCGCTCCGCATAATTTTGACTTGTTCACCTCGAAAGGACGGCACACCGTATGGCTTCCCCTTCAGCAGACGACGCGATCCGCAGTATCACCTCCTGGGCCACGTCGGGCGCGACCCGCTCGACCTCACAGAAGAAGGCGACCGAAGAATTCGGGTCGCTGACGTTCAACGAAGAGGTCCAGCGGGCGCGGCTGCCGAAGGACGTCTACCGCGCGCTGCGCCGCGCGTCCGCTCAGGGTGAGCCGATCGAGCCGCACGTCGCCGACATCATCGCCAGCGCGCTGAAGGACTGGGCCGTCGAGCACGGCGCCACGCACTACACCCACTGGTTCCAGCCGATGACCGGCATCACGGCGGAAAAGCACGACTCCTTCCTCTCGCCGACGCCCGACGGGCGGGCCGTCGCGGAGTTCAGCGGCAAGGAACTGGTTCGCGGTGAACCGGACGCCTCGAGCTTCCCGTCCGGCGGGATGCGGTCCACCTTCGAGGCGCGCGGCTACACGGCCTGGGACCCGACGAGCCCGCCCTGGCTGCTGACGACGAGCAACGGCGTGACGCTCGTGATCCCGACGGCGTTCGTGAGCTGGACGGGTGAGGCGCTCGACAAGAAGACGCCGCTCCTCCGCTCGCAGGAGGCGCTCTCGAAGCAGGCCGTGCGCATCCTCAGGCTCTTCGGCTCCAAGGCGCAGCGCGTCGTCACCACCTGCGGCCCGGAGCAGGAGTACTTCCTGATCGACCGCCAGTTCTATTTCAAGCGCCCGGACCTGATCAACGCGGGCCGCACGCTCTTCGGGGCCAGGCCGCCGAAGGGTCAGGAGATGGAGGACCACTATTTCGGATCCATCCCCGATCGCGTGCTGGCGTTCATGATGGAGGTCGAGCGGGAGCTGTACAAGGTCGGCGTCCCGGTGAAGACACGCCACAACGAGGTCGCGCCCGGCCAGTTCGAAGTCGCGCCGATCTTCGAGAACGCCAACGTCGCCACCGATCACCAGATGATGACGATGGAGATGCTTCGGCGATTCGCGCCGAAGTACGGCCTCGCCTGCCTGATGCACGAGAAGCCGTTCGCAGGCGTGAACGGGTCCGGGAAGCACCTCAACTGGAGCATGTCGGACGAGTTGGGCAACAACCTGCTCAACCCCGGGGACACGCCGCACGAGAACATCCAGTTCCTGGTGTTCTGCGCCGCGGTCATCCGCGCGGTGAACAAGTTCCAGGGATTGCTGCGCTTCAGTATCGCGAGCGCGGGCAACGACCATCGTCTGGGTGCCAATGAGGCGCCGCCGGCGATCATCTCGATCTTCCTGGGGGACCAGCTCACCGATATCTTTCAGCAGATCGAGAAGGCCGGTTCGGCGAAGTCGACCAAGAGCGGCGGCATCCTCGACATCGGGGTCGGCGTGCTGCCGAAACTGCCGCGCGACGCCGGGGACCGCAACCGCACGAGCCCGTTTGCCTTCACCGGCAACAAGTTCGAGTTCCGCGCCGTTTCGTCGAACCAGAGCATCGCGCTCCCGACCGTGGCGCTCAACGTCGCCGTCACCGAATCGCTCGACTACTGCGCGACCGAGATCGAGAAGGGCCTGAAAGACGGCAAGAAGCTGCAGGGGGCGATCAAGCAGCTGCTCGTAAAGCTGATCAAAGAAAACAAGCGGATCATCTTCAACGGCAACGGCTACTCGAACGAGTGGCAGAAGGAAGCGGCCAAGCGTGGTCTCCTCAACCACCCGACGGCGGTCGACGCCTATGGCGAAGCGCTCAAACCGGAGGTGGTCAAGGCGTTCGAACGCTACGGGGTGCTCAGCGGCCGCGAGTGGCAGGCGCGCTACGAGGTCGCCGTCGAGCAGTACAACAAGACCATCAACATCGAAGCGCAGTTGATGGTGCTGATGGCGAACCGCTTCATCCTGCCGGCCGCCTACCGGTTCCAGTGTGAGCTGGCACAGAGCGTCGCCGCCGTGACAGCCGCCGGCGCGAGTTGCCGGGAGTCGCGCAAGGCGCTCGACCAGCTCTGTGCGCTCGTCGACGACTGCAAGTCACGCGTGGATGTGCTCCAGGCGCTGCTCGAGCACGAGACCAACGGCAACGCCGAAAAGCACGCGCGCTATTTCCGCGACAAGGTGATCCCGGCCATGAACGCGCTGCGCGAGGCCGGCGACTGCCTCGAGTGCATCATTCCGAACGACGTCTGGCCGCTGCCGACGTACCGGGAGATGCTCTTCATGAAGTAGGGCCACAGGGGGGGGCGGTCCGCGGTGCGCGGTGCGCGGACCGCGTTGAGTGAAACTCCGAACTACGAACTCCGAACTCCGAACTCCGAACTCCGAACTCCGAACGACGAACTGAAAACAAGGCGATTCAGTTCTGAATTCGGAGTTCATAGTTCGGAGTTCATAGTTCGGAGTTTCAGGGTCGCTCCCCCAGCTCTCCTCGCCCCACCAGGACCGCCTTGCCCCCGACCCGGACGCGCGTGATGTCATCCGGCTCCCCCTCGATCGAGATATAAATCCGGCTCGGCCGGCCCATGGCAAAACCTTGCAGGTTCACCATCTCTCGCGCCGCGTCGGGAGCAACCACGCGGTGGTGAAGCAGGTAGGACCCGAGCGGACCCGCGGCGCTGCCCGTGGCTGGATCCTCTGCGATTCCAAGTCCTGGAGCGATCATCCGGCTGTACGTCGTGCCTTCGGGCGAGCCCGTCGCCGTCGTGAAGAAGAAACCAGGGGTTTCGTCGAGGCCGGCGTCACGACAGCAGCGGGCGAACGCGTGGCGCTCGACCGACACGGAATCCACGGCTGACCGGCTGGCCATCGGCACGAGCACGTAGGGAACGCCGCACGACACGAGCTGCGCCGGCAGGCCCGTCGCCAGGTCCGTATCCCTCACGCCGATGGCACCGGCGAGCGCCGCGCGATCCGTGACGATCGGTCCGAAGGCGGGACGCGGCTGCGTCATCCAGGCGAAGGCAAGCGCATCTCCGTCCCACTCCAGAGCCACGGGAGTCGGACCCACGCCCAGCTCGAAGACGAACTCACGCCGGCCGCGTTCGATGGCCCCTTCGATCGCGAGCGCAAAGGTGCTTCCGATCGTGGGGTGGCCGGCGATCGGCAGCTCTTCGCCGGGCGTGAAGATCCGCATCTTCATATCGCCGTTTCCCTCGCGCGGAAAGATGAACGTCGATTCCGAGAAGTTCATCTCTTTCGCGATCGTTTGCATCTGGGCCGTCGAGAGTTCTCCAGGATCGGGGAAGACGGCGAGCTGATTGCCCTCGAACGGCGTGGACGTGAACACATCCAGGTGCAGGTAGCGCATCGCCAAGTATTACTTCTCCTCCAGCGAGAGCACGTCGTAGTAGTAGTTGATCAGCGCGCGCTTGACCGGAAGGTTCCCCAGCGGCACCTGCTGCTCGATCGTCTTGTTCCCGATCATCGTCGCGGAACCGAGCCGGAGCACACGCCCGTCGGTCAGCTCGACGTAGAGCGGCACGAGCATCTTGAAACCGTCCGACACGTTCGACTGCGTGACCTTCAGGTCGAGGACCGTCTGGCCGCTGCTGGTGTTCACGGTCTGTTCGAGCTTGTAGGTCGGGAGCGCCGTGCCATACACGTACTGGCGGAAGAACCAGTTCATCGTGCCGTCCCCATCGAGGTTCATCTCCGGCAGCATGTGCTTTTCGACCGCGGCCTTGAAGTCCTCTGTCGTAATGGGCTGGTTGCGGTGAGCGGCGATGAAGTCGCGGAGCATGGCCTTGAACTTCGTGTCCGCGGATTCGCGGTTCCACATCATCATCCGCAGCATGTGGAGCACGTAGGCCCCCTTCGGATAGATCAGGTTGGCCGTGATGGCGCCCGTCCGCCCGCTGTCGAGACGATACCCCTGCGTGAGCGGGCCCGCGTCGATCGCCCGGAAGCCCTGCGGGTTTTTCTGCGTGAGCTGCTCGAGCATCGCCTTCCAGTACTTGCCAAACGTCTCCGGCTCTTTCGGGTAGGCGGCCTGGAGAAAGAGCGAGGCGGCGAAACTCGCGAACCCTTCGCTGATCCACTGATCGCGGTAGGAGTTCCAGCCGACGGCGTGCCCCCACCAGAGGTGCCCGACTTCGTGCGACGCCACCGAATCCCAGTAGCCGCCGATGTTCTGCCGGAACCCGAGCTGGTGCCGGATCGTCGGGCTCCAGTAGTAACAGGTGGGGATGTAGATGACGCCCGGCCAGGCCTGGCCGTAATTGCACGCCGTCTGCTGGGTGATGTGGACCTGCTTGAGCGACAGCGGGCCGAAGTAGTCCGAGAAGATCTGCATCGACAGCTGCGCCTCGCTCAGCGCCAGCCGGTTGGCCGATGCCGTATCGTACGAACCGATCGGCAGCTGTCGCGAGAGGCTCGTGATCATGTTCGACGACAGCGTGTTGGCGAGCGCGACGACGGTGTACTCGCCGACCTTCGCTTCGTCGCGCTTGAACAGCCCGAGATTGAATCCGGCGACGCTGAGCGGATAGTCGGTCTTCCACCGTGAGACGTAGGTGTCCCCCTCCACCTTCTCCTCGACGAAGTCTCCCGTCGCCACGATCCGCATCCGTTTGTGGACGACGAGCGTGATGTCGTAGGTGGCGTAATCCTTGATGCCCAGGTTGTTCGGGTACCAGTTCGAGCGGGCGACCGGGTAGAAGTTGTCGTTCCCTTCGGCCGTCACCGCGTCCTTGCCCTTGTAGGTCGTGCGGATCGTGAACCGCTCGCCTTTGGCCAGCGGCTTCGGCAGCACGACCCAGAAATCGGCGTCCTCGTCCCGGGATTCCTGGATGAACGGCAGCGAGGTTCCCGCCGAATCGGCGACGGCCGACACGCGCAGCGTCGGGAACAGGCTGAGCGGGACCACCGCGAGCCCGTCGAACATCGAGACGAACGTCGTCTCGGCCGTCCCGCTCAGTTCCGCGCTCTGGCTGATCTCGGCGTGCAGCGTGTGGTGCTCGATGTCGATCCATCCGCCGGGGACGGTGCCGGGCCGCCCCCGCTGCGCGTAGACGCTGCTGAAGTGATGGCCGGCGAAGATGCCTTCGCGATTCGCGGCCCAGCTGAATAGCTGAATCTCCTCGGGTGCGACGAAGCCCGCGCCGCGCGGATCGATCATGTAGGCCAGCTTGTCCGAGTACTTCTTGCCGGTGATGTAGGCGTGAAACAGGCCGCCCGGTGCGGGGCTCAGCACGTCGCTGAGAATGCGCGCGTGCAGGTTGTCTTTCAGCTGCAGCCGCAGCGCCTGGTTCGTGTTTCGCAGGGCGTCTTCCGCCTTCGAGGCGTCCCCCGCCACCCCCGTCGCCGCGGCGGACCTGATCGCCGCCGCCGTATCGTCGGTGAACCGGAACACCGCGCGCTCGAACGATTCGTTGAAGTCTTCGCCGCGCGTGAGGTTCCGCAGCATGCTCCGCTCCACCGCAATCGGCGGCTCGTATTTCATCGTGCCCTGCCCGATGAACACCGCGCCCGTCACCTTGCCGTTCACGGGTGGGAGGAAGTGGATCGTGCCGCTCAGGGTGAACGTCGCGGCGTCCTTCACGAGCTGCAGGCCATCGACCCGCACGGCATCGCTACCGACCGCCAGCTTCCGCAGTTCGACGTACGCAGGGTGCGTGTTCGGGCCGGACGGTGTCTGGGCAACCGCTGTCGACGAAACGGCAATGGCAACGATCGCCGCCGCAAAACCGATGCGCATGGAAGGCTCCTGAGAATGGGGGCGTGCGCATTGTAGGTACTGGAGGTTCGGCGGCGCAACCACTTCGTCGCGCGGCCCGAAGGCGTGAAAAGTCCTATGCGTCCGCCTAAGGATTTCCTGATCGCCAAACGTGCGGTATCTTCGTTATCTCCCTATGGCCAAACGCAAGAAAACCAGATCGCTGTTCGACGATGAGGACGGCGGTGATACCACGATAGATACGCGCGGACCGGGCGGTACCGAGGGGGTGCCGCTCCACGAGGCCGCGCAGTCCCGTTACCTCAATTACGCCCTCTCGGTCATCACGTCCCGCGCCCTGCCGGACGTGCGGGACGGGCTCAAACCCGTGCAGCGCCGCATCCTCTACACGATGTGGCAGCAGAACCTCACCGCGGACGCGAAGCACCGCAAGTGCGCCAAGGTCGTCGGCGACGTGATGGGCAACTACCACCCGCACGGTGATGCGGCCTTGTACGAGACGCTCGTGCGCATGGCGCAGCCGTTCTCGCTGCGCTACCCGCTCGTGGACGGCTCCGGCAACTTCGGATCGCTGGACGGCGACGGCGCGGCGGCGATGCGGTATACCGAGTGCCGGCTGGCGCGGATCAGCGACGAGCTGCTCACCGAGATCGATCAGACGACCGTCCACTTCAGGCCGAACTACGACGGGACCCGGACCGAGCCGGTCGTCCTGCCATCGCGGATCCCGAACCTGATGATCAACGGCGCCACCGGCATTGCGGTCGGGATGGCGACCAACATCCCGCCGCACAACCTCAACGAGGTGTGCACGGCGCTGATCAAGCTGCTCGGCAACCGGGAACTGACCAGCGTGCAGTTGTGCCGGTACATCAAGGGACCCGACTTCCCGACCGGCGGCCAGATGCTCAACTCGCCCGAGGAGTTGAAGGAGATCTACAAGACCGGCTCCGGAGCGATCCGTCTTCGCGCGACGTGGGAGGAAGGACCGGTCACCCGCGGCAGCAAGACGATCTACATCACGAGCATCCCCTACACCGTGAACAAGGCGACGCTCGTGGAGCGGATCGCCGACGTGGCGCTCAGCCGCAAACTGCCGCCGCTCGTCGACGTCAAGGACCTCTCGACCGAGGACGTCCGCATCGCCCTCGAACTGAAGAAGGACGCCGACGAGAAGATGGTCATGGCGTACCTCTTCAAGCACACGCCGCTGCAGACCAGCTTCGTCGTCAACCTGACCTGTCTGGTGCCGACCGACCACAACCCCGAGGTCGGCCGCCCCGAGCGGCTGGACCTGCACCAGATGCTCTTCTATTTCCTGCAGTTCCGGCTGGACGTGGTCACGAAGCGGCTGGAACACGAGCTGGCGGCGCTCAAGAAGCGCGTCCACATCCTTGAGGGCTTCGAGAAGATCTTCGATGCGCTCGACGAGATCCTGAAGATCGTCCGCAAGTCGGACGGCAAGGCCGACGCCGCGGCGCAGATCATGAAGAAGTTCGATCTGGATGCGGAGCAGACCGACGCGATCCTCGAGCTGAAGATCTACCGGCTGGCGCGCCTCGAGATCCTCATCATCCGGAAGGAACTCGAAGACAAGCGCCGGCGCATCCGCCAGATCAACACGCTGCTGAAGGACGAGAGCAGCCGCTGGGACATCGTGCGGGTCGAACTCGAGGAGATTCAGAAGAAGTACGGCGACGCGCGGCGGACGCAGATCGCGAGCGACGAAGGGGAGGTGGAGTACACCGCCGAGGACTTCATCGTCGAAGAAGACAACGTCGTGATCGTGTCGCGCGACGGCTGGGTGAAGCGGCAGAAGGAAGTGAAGGACGTCGCGTCGACGCGCGTCCGCGAAGGGGACCAGGTGATGGCAGTGCTGCCGGGCAGCACGCGAGCCTCGGTGGTGTTCTTCAGCAACTTCGGCGTCGCGTATACCGCGCGGATCATCGACATCCCCGCGTCGACGGGATATGGCGAGCCGATCCAGCGGTTCTTCAAGCTGAAGGACCGCGAGCGGATCGTCGGCGCGCTCAGCCTGGATCCGCGCGTCATCGGTGAGATCACGGCGAAGAAGGAAGGGGCCGAGCCTCCCGTCCATGCGGCCGCGGTCTCGAGCGACGGCTACAGCCTGCGGTTCAGCCTCGAATCGTTCGTCGAGCCGAGCACGCGTTCGGGACGACGGTACGGCCGGGTGCCGGAAGGGGCCGAGTTCGTCGGCGTCGCGAAGTGCACGGGCGGGGAGACGCTGATCGCGGCGACCAAAGGAGCACGTGCGGTCCTCACGAAGGCCGGCGAGGTGAACTTCCTGTCGGGTCCGGGCCGCGGCGTGATCCTGATCAAGCTGGGCGAAGGGGACCGCGTCCTCGGCTTCATCGCGTCCACGGGCGATCGTGACCTGATGACGGTCGAGACGAGCCGCGGCGCCGAGCAGACGATCAGCACGGCCAAGTACGAGGTGACCGGCCGCGGCGGCAAGGGACGCGAACTCCTCCAGCGCGGTCAGTTCACGCGCGTCATCTGGCCGCTGCCCGACGCGCCGCAGCCGCTCGAATCGTAGGGCTCAAGGGCCGTCTCATCCCCATTCCTCATCCCGCGGGTGTTGGCCTGAGCGCCGGGCGGTTCGCGGAACGGCTCCATCGGCAGGGCGACGTACTCGACATCGAGGATCTCGAGCGATTCAGTCTTCCCGGGGGCGTGCAGCACGACGCGATCGCCCGCGCTGGATTTCATGAGCGCGCGCGCCAGCGGCGATCTCCAACTGATGTAGCGGCGATTCAGGTCCACTTCGTCGATGCCGACGATGCTGACCACGTGCTCGCGGCTGTCGGCATCCTTGTAGGTGACCGTGGCTCCGAAGAAGACGCGCGATGCGGCTGACGCGGGCCGCGGCGCTCCGGGGTCGACGACCAGCGCGGCGTCGATCCGCTTCGTCAGGAAGCGGATCCGCGAATCGATCTGGCGCAGCCGGCGCTTGCCGTACTGGTAATCGGCGTTCTCGCTGCGATCCCCGTTGCCTGCCGCCCAGGCAACGACCTCTGTGACCGCCGGCCGTTCCCGGGTCAACAGGAACCGGTGTTCATCCCTGAGCCGCGCCAGCCCGGCGGGCGTGATGTAGTTCTTCGGCTTCGGACCCGGAGCCTCGCGCACCGGGTCACGCAACGGTCTTTTGGCTCTCATCTGCGGAGGCGGCCGCGTCGCAAAACGTCCACGCCGCTATTCTACGACCGCGGTGTATGCTGACCGCGGCTTCTATGCGCACCCTGCTGACGCTCCTCGTGGCAATTGGCCTGATCACGAGTGTCCCGCCGCGGCGCCAGGTTGTGACGCAGACGGCCGATCCGCAGTTCGAGGCGCTCGCCACGCTCGTCACGCAGAAGATGGCCGAGTACGGCGTGCCCGGCGTTGCCTTCGGCATCCTCCGGGACGGCCGGGCGATGCTTCGCGGCTTCGGCACGACCAACATCGACAATCCGCAGCCGCTCACACCCCAGACGGTCTTTCCGATCGCGTCCATCTCGAAGACCGTCACCGCAACCGCCATCATGCGCCTCGTCGAGCAGGGGAAACTCGATCTCGAGGCGCCGGTCCGCAAGTACATCCCGGAGTTCGCCGTCGAGGACCCAGCCGCCAGCGGGGACGTCGCGATCTGGCACCTCCTCACGCACACGCCCGGATGGGAAGGCCAGATCAGCGGCCAGGATCGCGGCACCGAGTCTCTGGCGCACTTCGTCGAACGGATGCAGCGATCGCCGCAGCTCGCCCCGCCAGGACGCGTCTGGAGCTACAACAACGCCGGGTTCACCGTCGCGGGTCGCGTCATCGAGGTCGCCAGCCGACAGGGGATCCACGAGGCAATCCGCTCCCTCGTGTTCGAGCCGATCGGCCTCACTCGTGCGTTCACGCGGACGGAGGAGGCAGTGACGTACCGCTTCGCCGCCGCCCACCGGACTCGCAACGACGAGCTTTCCGTCGTGCGGCCGGTGAGCCGCTCCAGCACCGTCACGGCCGGAGGCGTGTGGATGAGCGTCGAGGACCTTCTCGAATACGCTGCGTTCCACATGGGAGATGGTCGCGGCGCCGACGGCAAGCCGGTGCTGTCACGGGCGACGCTCGAACGGATGCGCACTGCCCGTGTGCCGAAGGTCGGGACCGATGACGCGATGGGCCTCGGCTGGCACCTGCGTCGCGTGGGCGGCGTGCTGACGGCGAGTCACGGCGGCACGCTCGGACATATCTCGCTGCTGACGCTGGTGCCCGAACGCAACATGGCGCTCGCGATCCTGACGAATCACGCGAACGGCTGGCGGCTCATTCAGGATGTCGAGCGGGCTTCGCTCGAGCGCCTCGACGGACTGACGCTCGATCCCGCGCATGCCATCGGCCACCGCGGTGTGAACGAGACGATGCCAGATGCCCCAATCCTCGAGACGCAGCCGGATCCAGCACCGTACCTCGGCGTCTACCGGCGTCCGCCGTTGAACGCGACGAACACGGTGCAGGTCGAGAACGGGCAACTGACGCTCGACGGCAGCCCGATCGCTTTCTACGGACCCGATCGAGCGGTGGTGCTCTCTGGCGGAGCGAAGGGCAATCCCGTCGAGTTCATCCGGGACGATACCGGGAGCGTCCGGTGGGCCCGGTACATAGGCCGGATCGCGTTGAAGGAGAAGTAGGCTTCGGCGGCCGCTGGCCGTGGCGGTCCCGTCCCGATCCTTGTGCGCCGAAGCTCCAGGAAGGACGCGGAGCCGATCGTGAAACAGATGAAGAAGAAGGACTACGAGAAACGCCTCGAGCCGTTGGAGCTCGAACTGAACAATCTCGCGCGCTGGCTCCGGCAGACCGGCACCCGCATGATGGTGCTGTTCGAGGGACGCGATACCGCCGGCAAGGGAGGCGTGATCAACGCGATCCGCGAGAAGCTGAATCCGCGCCAGGTGCGCACGGTCGCGCTGCCAAAGCCGACCGAGCGGGAAAGCACGCAGTGGTATTTCCAGCGCTACGTGGCGCACCTGCCCGCAGCCGGCGAGCTGGTGCTCTTCGATCGCAGCTGGTACAACCGCGCCGGCATCGAGAAGGTCATGGGCTTCTGCACGGACGCCGAGTACCGGCGGCTTCTTCAACAGGCTCCGGTGTTTGAAAAGATGCTCGTCGACGACGGCATCCTGCTTTACAAGTACTGGCTCGCGGTCGATCAGGTCCACCAGGAGGAGCGCTTCGCCGAGCGGGCGGAGGATCCGCTGAAGCGCTGGAAACTGTCGCCGATCGATCTTCGGGCGCGCGAACACTACCGGGACTACGGCCGGGCGCGCGACGCCATGTTCGAAGCCACGCACACGAAGCACGCACCCTGGTACGTCGTCGAGTTCGACGATCAGCGCCTCGGCCGGCTCAACTTGATCCGGCACCTGCTCGACCTGGTACCCGACTGCACGTTGCCGATCGAGCCGATGGATCTGCCACCGCTGAGCACGAAACCCTCGAAGGAGCGGTACGATGGGCCGGTCAAGCCGGTGAAGGGGCGCTACTCCCGCTGAATGGCCCGGGGTCATGGCCCGGCATGCCGTCCAGGCATTGTCCCGCACATCGCTCACATATGCCCAATATGCTCGCTCTTCGCGCCTTGCCATGCGGGCGCCGCGCTCCGAAATCCGCTCTACATATGACCAGGAAGGTCCACTAGAAGGAGATCTTCGTTGACGACCGGATTGATGAAGGCGCTGCTGATCGTGTCGGGAACGCTGTTCGTGGCGCTCGGCGTGATCGGCATCTTTCTTCCCCTCATGCCCACGACAGTGTTTCTGCTGCTCGCGGCGGCGTGTTACGCGCGCAGTTCGGAGCGCTTCCATCGGCGGCTCGTCGAACATCCCTGGCTCGGTTCCTACATCCGCCAGCGCCAGGGCATGAGCGCCCGCCAGAAGGCCGTGACGTTGAGTCTGCTCTGGATTTCCCTGGGTGCGACGATGATCTGGACGGTGGAGGCCGCATGGTTAAGGGTGCTGCTGACGCTCATCGGCCTTGGCGTGACGCTCCACGTGGCACGGCTCCCCGTGATGCCGGCCAGCCAGGCCCTCGAAACGAGGTCGGAGTCGTAGCGGGCGAGGGCTTTCTCTCCGTTCGAGGGGTGATATTTTAGGTAAGGCCTGCAAAGCTAAACTAACGGCGCAGCTCGTTCAGTAACCTAAACTATCGTGCAACCTTCTGATTTCACGACGGATAGCCCCGGCCGACTCGTCCCGGTGGCTGGCGGCGGCGCGCTGGCCTTCGTTCCCGCCCCGATGCCATCGGACGTACCTCTCGGGACGGCTGAGGTGCGTTTGCTATCGGAGGCCGACTACGCCCTGGGCCGTTTGGCGGGTGCAGCAGGTCGCCTGGTCAATCCCTACCTGATCGGCCAGCCGCTTCTGCGCCGCGAGGCGATTCTCTCGAGCCGCATCGAAGGCACGTTCACCACACCCGAGCAACTCGTGCTTCTCGAGGCGGGTGCGCCGTCAACGGGTCAGGATCCCCGCAGCCTCGCCGATACGCGAGAAGTCCTGAACTACGTCCGTGCGATGACGCGTGGCCTGGAACTGCTCCAGGAGATACCGCTTTCGCTGCGGCTGGTACGTGAGATCCATGCCGTGCTCCTGAACGGTGTTCGGGGTGGCAGGGATCGTCCCGGCGAGTTCAGGACCGAGCAGAACTATATCGGCTCGGCGAGCGCGCCGATCGCGGATGCCCGCTTCGTCCCGCCGCCAGTGCCGGAAATGCTCGAGGCGCTGCGGCTTTGGGAGCGCGATCTCCATATACGCGAAGATCCGCTGCCGCTGCTCGTCAGACTCGCGGTGGCGCACTATCAGTTCGAAGCGATCCACCCGTTCCGCGACGGGAACGGGCGCGTAGGCCGGCTGCTGATCCCGTTGATGTTGTGTGCGCATCAGCGGCTGACCGATCCGCTTTTGTACATGAGCGCGTATTTCGATCGCAACCGTCAGGAATACGTGGACCTACTGCTCCGAGTGAGCACTCACGGTGGCTGGCGGGAGTGGGTCGCGTTCTTCGTTCGGGGCGTGAACGAGTGCGCGCAGGACGGACTCCGGCTGGCCGACGGACTGCTTGCGCTGCGGGATCGTTATCACGCGGCTGTTCGCACGTCCCGTTCCTCAGGTCACCTCGCAAGCTTGATCGACCATCTATTCCGTGTTCCGTCCGTTACGATCGGCCAGGCACGCGAGCTCTTGGGAGTGACCACAGCGTCCGCGTCCAACAACCTCCGCAAGCTCGAGACGCTCGGTATCGTGCAGGAGGTGACCGGACGAACCCGTGCCCAGGTGTTCGTCGCCCGCGAGATTCTCGGGTTCGTCGGGCGAGGCTTGTCGGAGCCGACCGCGAGTGAGGGCGACGTGTCAGTTCGTGACTGACCACGATCCAGCGATCCCCGCAATTGGCATCAGCGTCTGCTGGGGATCACGAGCGAGCCGACCTTCCCAGTAGCCACGTCGCGTGCGACGATGCGGATCTGAATGGTTCTGGGCTTCAGCGCGATGGTGTGACGGACTTCGATGCCCCGCGTGAGCGCCTGCGTTCGTTCTTCATCCGTCAGCGAGAACGTGAGCGGCACGGAGACGTCGACCGTGCCGCGACCCGACGCATCCACCTGAGCGACGAGCACGTCGACCGCGCCGCGCCAGGCCGTTCCCTGGCGTTCGAGCGTCAGCGTCGCGGGATCGATTCGCAACCCGACCGTCAGACCCTCGTCTGAAGTCGACGTCTCGGCGGCAAGGCCGACGCCGGTGGACTGCAGCGGCGCTTCGAGCGCAGCCTTGATCGCCTTGTCCCGGGCGCCGGTGTCACGCGACGGCGGCGGTGTCGCGCGATAGCCCGATCGATGGCGCACACGCACACGCGCGCGATTCACCTTGACGTCGATCCGGCGGAACGATCCATCGGTGGACGATGCCGGATAGTAGCCGAGCACATACATCGTGCGCGCATCGTCGGTCGCCCGCGTGATCGACTGTGACAGCGCGTTGGTGTTCGCGAAGACGCGCCCACCCGTCTCTTCGGCGACGATCTCCATGGTCTCGATCTTGCCGCGGACGCTGGCGAGCGTGTGGAACATCACCTGGCCGCCCGCGCCGAGGCGGTGTGCGCCGACGAGGCCGCGCGAGTCCACCGGATACACCGACACTTGCGCATCCGAGAGCGCCCGGTTGGCCTTGCGCAGTTTCTCCGTGACTTCGAGCCGATCGAGATTGGTCGGGATCGAAAAAGCCTCCGAGACCCAGACGAGGTTCTTACGGCCGCTGATGCCGCCCAGATGTTCGGCGAGGATCTGCAGGAGGTCCAGTGTGTTGGTCGCGCGCTTCCGCTGAAAGAAGTCCGCGACGTTGGTGGCCGGATCCACGAGCCACACCGCCATGCCGTCCGTCTCGGCCGGCGGCTCGTTCGACGCGTCGTAGTCGCTGTGCACGCGCGCCTGGTAGATCTCGATGGCGCGTCGCAGCGAGTCGGCATCGCTCGTGAAGTCGTGGAGGACCCGGATCGAACCGTCGAGGGCATACAGCGCGACGCGATCCCCCGGCCGCATCGACTCCAGATACGTGTCGATGTGGCGTCGCGCCTGATACTGGCTGTCGAACGCCGCGTTCAGCTTGTCGAACAGCAGCACCGTCGTCACGCCGCCGGTTGCGGGCGTCACATTGGTGAACAGGTTCGGCCCGCCCCGCACGTCGAACAGCGGCGTCCCCCGTTCAGGCGGTGGCGTCCCCTCGTCATGAACCTCGAAGAAGCTGATCGGCTGAACCTTGCCGTCCTCCTCGAGAACGAAGTCCGCCTGCGTGAGCCCTTTGACCGCTCGTCCGTCGCTCCCGGTCACGACGACCGACACTTCGATGAGGCGCGTGGAGGTTCGAAAGGTTGGCCGCTGCTGGGCCGGGATGGTGGCGATCGCCACAGCGAGAGCGAGCGTGACGGGCCATCCGCTCATGCGCACACAGCTTACCCCGGGCGAACGCCGGCATGGTAATTTGCGTTCATGCACACGGATCCGGGATCACCCGAGCGCCTGGTCGAGCTGCTCCGCGGCAGGCGGATCGCCGTGCTGGCCGGTGCGGGCTGCAGCACCGAGTCCGGGATACCCGACTACCGCGGCCCCGACAGCAAGCCGCGGACGCGTGCGCCGATCCAGTACCTCGAGTTCACCCGGGACGAGCGCGCAAGAATCCGCTACTGGACCCGAAGCGCGGTCGGCTGGCCGCGGATCGCGAACGCGTCGCCGAATCCCTCGCACTACGCGCTCGCCCGGCTCGAGCAGGCGGGGCTCCTGGCCGGCCTGATCACGCAGAACGTGGACGGCCTGCACTTCAAGGCCGGAAGCACGCGCGTCGTCGAACTGCACGGCTCGCTTTCGCAGGTCTGCTGCCTCACCTGTCGAGCACGCCTCTCTCGTGACGCCTTCCAGGAGCGCCTCCTGAGCGCGAATCCCGAGTGGGCACAGCATCTCCACGCGACGCTGGCTCGCCCGGCGGACGTCGAGTCGGCGCCCGACGGGGACGCGGCGCTCCCGGACCACCTAGCGCACGACTTCCGCGTTCCGCCGTGTGCCGCCTGTGACGGCATCTGCAAGCCGGACGTCGTGTTCTTCGGAGAGAACGTGCCGCCGGACCGCGTTGCCGAAGCCTGGGAGTTGTTCGATTCGGCCAGCGTGCTCCTCGTCATTGGATCATCGCTCACGGTGTTCTCCGGCCGGCGCTTCACCGAGCGCGCCCGGGCCCAGGGCATGCCTGTCGGCATCATCAACGTGGGCCCCACGCGCGCGGACGAGTTTGCTGCGGTGAAGGTCGAGGGGCGCCTCGGCGAAGTGCTGCCGCCGCTGGTCGAGCAGCTGCTGACCCAGGCCGCGGCCTGATTCAACCTTCAGCAAACTTTCCTCCCGTCAACTCCGTCGAAGTTCCCAGTCTCGCGGGAGGGGACCAAAGTGTTCATGCAGTGGACGTCCGACTTCCGGCACGCCTGGCGCGCGCTGCTCCGCACGCCCGGGTTTCTCGTCACATCAGTCGTCACACTCGCCCTTGCCATCGGCGCCGTCGTCGGGATGTTCAGCGTCGTCAACACGGTGCTGCTGCGGCCCTTGCCCTTCCCGGATCCCGAGCGGCTGGTCGTGCTGTCGGGTACGGCCCCCGGCTCCGATCTGCCCGAACGCTTTGGCCTCGCGTCGGAGTTCTACGTCCACTACAAGGAGCGCTCCCAGCTCCTCGACGGCATTTTCATCTTCGGCGGCGGCACGTCGACCCTGCGCGCCGACGATCGTGTCGAACGGGTCCGGATGGCGTTCCCGACCAACGACGTCTACGCCACGCTTGGTGTGACGCCGCAGTTGGGGCGGTTGCCGGCTCCCGAGGACGAGGATCGGGTCTTCGTGATGAGCGACGAGTTGTGGACGACGTGGTTCGGCCGCGATCCCGGCGTCCTCGGCAAACGCTACTTCGTCTCGGGCCTGATGCGCGAAGCCATCGGCGTCATGCCACCCGAGTTCCACTTCCCGAACGACGACACGCTGCTGTGGGTACCGAGCGAGGTGCGCACCGCCGAAATCCAGCCCGGGAACCTCGGAGCACCAGTGGTCGCACGCATGAAGCCTGGCGTGACACGCGAGCAGCTTGCCGAGGAGCTGACGAGGCTGTCGAAGGAACTGCCCGCGCGGTTCGGCGGGCCCCCCAACTACGCGCGGATCATCGAACAGCACCGCGCGGTCGTGGAGCCGCTGCTCGATCGGCTCGTCGGTCCGGCGACCACGACCAGTCTGTGGGTGCTGCTCGGCGCCGTCTCGCTCGTGCTCCTGATCGCGTGCGCGAACGTGGCGAATCTGTTCCTCGTCCGCACCGAGGGGCGCCGGCGTGACCTGGCCGTCCGCCGGGCGATCGGCGCCTCGCGCGCACAGCTCGTGCGCCTGCAGATGGCGGAGGCTTTTCTGATCGCCTTGCTGGCCGGCGGACTGGCGGTCGTCCTCAGCGTGTTGACCCTGCCGCTCTTTCTGCGCGCCGCGCCCGAAGGGATTCCGCGGCTCGGTCTCGCCGGTCTGGACATCCAGACGATGGCCGCTGCGTTCGTCCTCGTGGTGGTGGTGGCCCTCGCGTGCGGCGCCGTACCCGCATGGCGCGCATCATCGCCCGACCTCGCTCGTCTCAAAGATGGTTCTCGCGGAAGCACCGGACGACGAAGCCTCGGGCGGGACCTGCTGGTCGTGGGGCAGACGGCGCTGGCGCTGGTGCTGCTCATCGGCGCGGCGCTGTTGATCCAGAGCTTTGGGCGGTTGCGCAACGTCGATCCGGGCTACGACAAGGCCGACATCTACACCTTCCAGTTCGCGCCGGAGCAGGCGCACCTGACCGACGGGCCGAGCTGGGGAAGGCTGCACCTCGACTTCATGGACCGCCTGCGAGCGTTGCCAGGCGTGACTGCCGTCGGGGTCGTCAACAACGTCCCGCTGGACGAAGGCACCACCACCGGCCGCTTCCTCACCGATGCGATGGATCCGAACGGCGGCGGCACGCTCATCGATCAGAACTTCGCTGCCGGGGACTATTTCACGACGATGGGGATCGGCCTTCTCCGCGGCCGGTCGTTCACCAACGACGAAGCGGTCACGCCGAACAGCAACATCGTCATCAGCCGATCGGCCGCCGAGCGGCTGTGGCCGAACCAGGATCCGATTGGCCAGCGGATCCGCCGCGCCGCGGGACCCGTCCAGTGGTTCACCGTGGTCGGCGTTGTCGAAGACGTCAGGCAGGACGACTGGCGCGAGGCCGGCGAGGCGGTCGCGTACTTTCCGCTCACCGGACCGACGGCTGACGCGTGGGCCCTGGGATCACCGGCGTACGTGGTGAAGTCGCCGCGCGCTGCGAGCCTGGGCCGGGAGGTGCGGGACCTCGTGCGGCAGATCGCACCCGAAGCGCCGGTTTATCGCGAGTACACGATGGAGTTCCTGGCGCAGCGCTCGATGGTGCAGCTCTCGTTCACGATGCTGACGCTCGGCGTCGTGTCGGCGCTTGCGATGATCCTCGGCGCCGTGGGTCTCTACGGCGTTCTCTCCTACGTCGTTGCCGAACGCACGCGCGAGATCGGCGTCCGCATGGCGCTCGGTGCGACAGCAGCCTCGGTGCGACGGATGGTGGTTTCGCAAGGCGCGCGTGTCGTCCTGATCGGCGCGCTCGTCGGCGTTGCCGTGGCGCTGGCCTCGACGCGTCTGCTCGAGACGCTCCTCTTTGGCACCGAACCGGTCGATCCCGTCGTGTTCGTGGCGATGTCGATCATGATGATCGGCATCGGCATGCTGGCGAGCTACGTCCCCGCGCGCCGCGCCAGCCGCGTGGATCCGATCGAGTCGCTGCGGCTGGATTAACCGGTCACGCTGGCGCGCTACGATCCGCCGCGCGAGCGCATCATCTCCCGCTTCAGGGTGCGCAGGGCCTCCTGGCTGCTTCGGTGTTCTGGATCGATGTCGAGCGCGGCGTTCAGGTGTTCGATGGCGTCCTGAAGCCGGCCGAGGCGCGCAAGCGTGACGCCGATGTAGTAGTGCCACTCCGGATTGGATGGCTGGTCCTGCAAGGCCATCTGGAAGCTGCGGAGGCTTTCCGGCAGCCGATCCATCGCCGCGTACGACAACCCGAGGTTGCCCTTCGCTTCGGTCAAGCGTGGAGCCAGACAGAGGGCCTCGGCGAAGAACTCGACGGCTTCCGCGTGTGCGCCCATGCGGGCATGCGCCACGCCAAGCGCGTTCTGTATGCCGGCATCCTCCGGCGCCCGTTCTTCAGCCTGCTGGTAGTGCGCGATCGCTTCCTCCGGGTGCCCTCCGTGTAACGCCAGGTCTCCCAGCACTCGCCAGACACGGGCATCCTCCGGGGCGAGACTCGCGGCGTGCGTCAGCGCCTTCTTCGCTTCCTCGATCCGCCCTGCATCGGCCAGCACGGCGCCGAGATGCACATAGCTGTCGCCGGTCTGCGCGGCCGCCGCTGCGCGACGCAGGTGTGGAACTGCCTCCGGGTACCGGCCCAGTCTCGCCAGGAGCATGCCCAGATTCTGACGTGCTTCCACATTCGACGGATCGAACTGCAACGCCGAGCGGTACTGTTCCACCGCCTCCTCGTGGCGGCCCATCGAGGCCAGCAGCGAGGCGAGATTGTTCCTCGCCTTGGCATGTCCGGGTTCCAGCCGCAGCGCCTCGTGATATTCCGCGAGGGCGCGATCGCCGGCTCCGGAGAGGTGAAGCGCCAGCCCCAGGTTGTACCGAACCTGTGCATCGTCCGGATCCAGGTGCACCGCCGCGGTGGAGTGACTGACCGCGGCCTCGACGTTGGGGTTCGTTGGAGTGCTCAGCAGGAGCGCCGAAAGGTTCGTGTGCGCCAGCCATGCGGCGGGGTTCCGGTCCAGGGTCGTGCGGTACAGCGTCTCCGGACTCTCGTACGTCCTTGCCTCGATCCGTGTGGCGGCGCCCAGGCAGACCGCGGCGACAAGGACGGCCGCTGCGTATGCGCGCCCTGGTCGCGGCCACAGCCACGCGATGGCGCTGGCGACGAAGATCGTCAACGCGACGGTCGCGTGATACTGGAAGTGGTTCGCGACGTAGGAGAACTTGAACGGGTAGACATTCACGAATCCCAACGCGGGCGCCAGCGTCAGGCAGTAGATCGCGAACGCCGCGACCGGGCCGCGCGACCAGGTGCGAACCCGCCACAGCAGTCCTGCTACGGCAAGAACCGCCGCAGGGAAGAGATACTGCCACCACACGGCAGCGCTGATCTCCCATCGCGGATAGATGAAGGCGAGATCGCGCGGCCACGCCCACGTGTACAGGTAGAACCAGATCGCCCGCCCGGCGAGCAGGGTGCGCTCGATGAAGGTCAGCTCGAAATCCGAGCCTCGGGCGCCGATCTGGTGATACTCCATCCAGACGGTGATCGAACCCGCCACGATGCCTATGACGACCATCGGCAGCAGCGGAAAGAGGTCCCGCCGCACCTCGAGACGGCCATGACGCCACCAGGAGGTCACGAGCAGGGCCGCGGGCAGGGTCGCGGTGACGCTCTTGCTCAGGACGGCGGCGACGAACAGGATCAGCGAGAGAACATACGCCGGCGTGTGTCGCGTCGCATCGAACCGCAAATAGGCGAGCGCGGCCGAGAGGCACAGGAACAGCGACAGCGTGTTCTTCAACTCCGACATCCAGGCGACCGACTCGACGTGCACGGGATGAAGCGCGAAGAGCACGGCCGCCAGCATCTCCCCGCGCAGCCCGACGCGTCTCATGAGCATCACCAGCAGCAGGGCGGATGCCGCATGAAGCGTGATGTTGACGATGTGATGAGCAAACAGGGAATCGCCGAACAGGACGCCGATGATCCAGAACGCGGTGTGAGTAACCGGATAGTACTGTTGCGTGGCTTCGGGATCGAGCCAGATGCGCTTCAGCCCCTCGACCGTCCGCATGTCGGTGGGCGTCAGGTGGGCCGGGTCGTCCCAGACCGGCTCGCCGTGCCATGCGGGCTCGTAGGCGAACGCGGTGAGAAGGAGGAAGATCGACAGCAGGATCAGCGTCGAGACGCTCGGTGTAGAACTCCGCGTGTACGACACGCTACGTATTCTACCTGTCGGTGCTGTCGCGCGCCCCGAGATGCCCGCAGGCCGAGGAGCATCGCCACACGCGGCACACTCCACTCGGGCAGCCCTCCGGCGCTATGATGCCGGGATGCGAAAGGCCCTTCTGCTTGCGACAGG
>DASWVN010000250.1:0-25447 GCA_036401215.1 Vicinamibacterales bacterium
ATCTTGACCAGTGTGATTCAGACCGCACGGCTGCGCGATCTCCAGCCGCGCGACGTCCTCGTCGACCTGCTGCACGCGCCAACACCAGTCGTCTCTTCGCCACTCAGCAGCCTGCAATAACATCACCCGCTAACCAGTTACCAGCCGCCTACACAAAGACACCGTGTGCCAGGTCTTCTTGGTAGAGCGCTGAGGGCGCTGCTTCAGTCGCGCGGGTGCTGACCCGAGAACGCTCTGGGACCGCTCGAACTACGACCTTTCGAATGACGTCGGCCACACCGTGACCATGAAGGCCTTCGAAGGCCCGACGTTGCCCGCGGCGTCGATCGCGCGATATTCGATGCGGTGCGTGCCGTAACCCGGCTTCTGCTCCTCCCAATGCCGCCGTGACAGGCCTTGCTCCTCAGACTGCCGTAGACAAGGTCCTTGACCGTGGTGCCGCGCGGCGTGAATCTGAACGGGGTGCCTTCGGCCGCGTCCGCCCAGCCGTAGTAGTAGTAATGGTGTCGACCGTTTAGAGGAGTTGAAGCTTGGGAGTTGGAGCCCGAAAGTTGGCGCTTGTCAGGTCACCTTGGTCTTGAAGTACTGGAGCGTCTTGACGAGCCCTTCTTCGAGGGGGACCTTCGGCTCCCACCCGAGCAGCGTGCGCGCCCGCGTGATGTCGGGACGGCGGACCTTCGGATCGTCCTCGGGGAGCGGCTTGTAGACGATCTGGCTCTTCGATCCGGAGATCTCGATGATCTTGCGCGCGATCTCCTCGATCGTCATCTCGTGCGGATTGCCGATGTTCACGGGCTCGTGAAGGTCGGACTCCATGAGACGGATGATCCCGTCGACGAGGTCGCTGACGTAGCAGAAACTCCGGGTCTGCTCGCCGCTGCCGAAGATCGTGACGTCCTCGTTCCGCAGCGCCTGGCTCATGAACGCCGGCACCGCCCGGCCGTCGTTCACCCGCATGCGCGGACCGTAGGTATTGAAGATCCGCACGATCTTCGTATCCACCTCGTGATACCGCTGGTACGCGGTCGTCATTGCCTCGGCAAACCGCTTCGCTTCGTCGTACACGCCGCGGGGACCGATCGGGTTGACGTTGCCCCAGTAGGTTTCCTTCTGCGGATGCTCGAGCGGATCGCCGTACACCTCGGACGTCGACGCGAGCACGAAGCGGGCGTTCTTCGCCTTCGCGAGTCCGAGCGCCTTGTGCGTGCCGAGGGCGCCGACCTTGAGGGTCGGGATCGGCAGCTCGAGATAGTCGATGGGGCTCGCCGGGCTCGCCCAGTGGAGGACCGCGTACACCGGGCCCTCGATGTAGATGTAGTTGGTGACGTCGTGCTTGATGAACGTGAAGTCGCGGTTGGCGAGGTGGGCGATGTTCGCCGTGTCGCCGGTCAGCAGGTTGTCGACGCCGATGACCGTGTAGCCGCGGTCGAGCAGCGCTTCCGACAGATGAGAACCAATGAACCCGGCAGCGCCGGTGATGACGACCCGTTTAGAAGGCATGTCGATGGAGTCCGCGGACGAGGGTCAGCCACATGATCTTGATGTCGAGGCCGACCGACCAGTTCTCAATGTAATAGAGGTCGTACTCGATGCGCTTCTCGATCGAGGTGTTGCCCCTCCAGCCGTTCACCTGCGCCCATCCGGTGATGCCGGCCTTCACCTTGTGACGGAGCATGTACTGCGGGATCCGGTGCTTGAACTGCTCGACGAAGTACGGCCGCTCCGGCCGCGGTCCGACGATCGACATGTCGCCGCGGAGCACGTTCCACAACTGGGGCAGTTCGTCGAGATCGAGCTTCCGTAACCAGCGTCCGACCGGAGTACACCGCGGGTCCTCATCGCGCGCCCAGACGGGGCCCGTGTCGTCTTCGGCGCCGATGAACATCGAGCGGAACTTGTACACCTGAAACGCCTTTCCGTCGAGGCCCATCCGCTCCTGCTTGTAGAAGATCGGGCCGGGTGACGTGCGCCTGATGAGCAGCGCGATGATCCCGAACAGCGGAGACAGCGCGACGAGCGCCGTGCCCGAGATCGTCACGTCGATGATCCGCTTCAGGACGCTGTTGAATCCCCTCAGCGGAACATCGTTGAGGCTGATGATCGGGACGCCGTCCAGGTCCTCGAGGCGGGCGCGCAGCGCGATGAACTGGAGCAGGTCCGGCACGACGTGGACGTCGACGCCTTCGCGGTTCGTCGCCTCGACGAGCCCGAGCATCTTCACGTGTTCTTCGAGCGGCAGCGCGACGTACACGTGATCGATCCGCTCGCGCCGGATGATCTCGTCGGTCTCGGCGAGCGTACCGAGCAGCGGCAGGCCGCGGTAGCCGATGTGATCGCCGCCGGCGCGGTCGTCGACGAAGCCGACGACCTTGAAGCCAAGCTCCCGGTGTTCGAGCACCTTGTCGGCCATCATCCGCCCGAGGTCGCCCGCACCCGCGATCAGGACCCGCTTGAGGCCGATGCCCGCCTTCCATCGCCGCTCCAGGATCTCGCGCACGATCTCCCGCGACATGTAGGTCAGGAAGACGTTGATGACGAGGAACAGGACGAGGAGATACCGCGACACCTCGTGGTAGGTGTCCTGATCGGCAATGTAGTAGGCCTGGTAGTAGAGCAGCCCGACCAGGCCGAGGATGCACGCCAGGATGCTGCCGACGAAGACGGCAAAGAAGTCGTCGACGCGGGAGCGTCCGCGCCGCAGGCGGTAGAGCCCCTGGATGTTGAACGCGATCGGTACCAGGACCGCGATGGACGGCAGCATCTGCGCGTACTGCGCGAAGTCCGGGTAGCCCTTGGTGACGGGGATGACGCCGCTGTGGAACCGCAGCCAGTACGCTGACAGCAGCGCCACCATCGCGAGCAGCGCGTCGGTGACGATGTAGAAGACGACGAGGAGGCGGTTGTAGCGCCGCATCATGACGCGGCCGCCGCATGGACGGGCGTGTCATCAACGGCCGCGGCGAAATCTGCCTTGAAGCGCGAGATGGAGAACCGTTCGGCGTGGCGGCGGATCGCGCCCGCGTCGAGGCGGCGCGCCAGCACCCGGCGAATGGCATCGGCGAACGCCTCGGCGTCCTGCTCGGCCACCAGCTCGCCGGTCACGCCTTCGACGACCGTTTCCAGCGATCCGCCCGCGGCAAGGGCCACGACGGGGGTCCCGCAGGCCTGCGCCTCGACCGGCACAATGCCGAAGTCCTCGGTGCCCGGCAGAAGAACGACTTCGGAGGCCTGATAAAGGGTGCGGATCTCCTCGTCGGACCGCCAGCCGAGGAATTCGACGTCGGCCCCGGCGGCGAGACGCCGAAGACGCCCATCTTCGGGGCCTTGCCCAACAATGCGGAGCGGGACGGCCGCCCGGCGGCAGGCGTCGATCGCCAGATCCAGTCGCTTATAGGGGACGAGCGCCGACACGACGAGAGCACCGGCGCCGGAACGGGCTCGGCCGGGGTCCGGACGGTAGAACTCAGTGTCTACGGGAGGATACACAACGGTCGACCTGCGATTATAGTATCGGCGTATTCTGCCCGCAACGTATTGAGAGTTCGCGAGAAAGCGGTCGACGCGCCCCGCCGTCCCCGCGTCCCACCTCGCCAGCGCCGCCAGAACTGGACGGAGGGCCCGGCTCTTCCATTCACCCACCTGATCCGGACCGAAGTACGCGTCGAACTGATCCCACGCATACCTCATCGGTGAGTGGCAGTAGCAGATGTGGCGGGCGTCCCCACGGACGATCACCGACTTCACCGCGCAGTGGCTGCTGCTGATGACGAGATCGTATTCGTCGAGGTCGAACATCTCGACGGCAGCGGGATAGAGCGGCAGGTAGTGGCGGTACAGCCGTCCGGGCCGCGGCAGCCGCTGGACGAAGGATGTTCGAACGGTCCGGCGCTCGATGGCGTCGCTCACCGTCCCGGGGACCCGGACCAGCGTGAACAGCGTGGCGTCGGCGTAGAGGTCGCAGATCGCCTCGAGCACCTTCTCGCCGCCGCGCATGCCCGTGAGCCAGTCGTGGACGATGGCGACCCGCGGACTCACGCCCCCAGGACCTCGTCGTAGATCTCGCGCACGCGATGGATCGATCGATCCCACGAGAACTGCTGCACGCGGACCAGACCTCGCGAGCGCAGTTCCTCGCAGAGTTCGGGCTCGGTGAGGACCCGGCGCATGGCGGCGGCGATCTCGTCCGGCTCGTACGGATCGATCAGGATCGCGGCGTCGCCGACGACCTCCGGCAGCGACGAGACGTTGGACGTGATCACGGGCGTACCCGCGGCCATCGCCTCGAGCGGCGGCAGCCCGAAGCCCTCATAGAGCGACGGAAACACGAACACGCTCGCGAGCCGATAGAGGCTGGCGAGCGTCTTGTCGGACACGAACCCGAAGAAGCGGACGTGTTTGTGCAGCTTGTGCCGGTGCACCGCCCGCCGCAGCGTCGCGTACTTCGAGATCTCGTCGCCGATGATCAGCAGCTTGACGTGTTCGAGGCCGCCGCGGCGCAGCGTGTTGAACGCTTCGATCAGCCGCTCGAGGTTCTTGTGCGGTTTGATGTTGCCGGCGTAGAGCACGAACGGATCGTTCAGCTGATACCGCTCGCGCACCTGCTGCATCTCCTCCTCGGTCGGCGGCGTGCCGAGCCGTTCGTCGATCGCATTGTGAATGACGTCGATCTTCGATTCCGGCACCTGGAAGTAGCGGAGGATGTCGCGCTTCGAGGTCTCCGACACCGTCAGCACGCGGCTCGCCCGATGCGTCGCGACCCAGAGCGAGCTGCGGGCATACACGTAGCCGAGACGGTTCGGCAGATACTGCGGGAACCGCAGGTGGATGCAGTCATGGATCGTCACCACCGACTTGCAGGTCACGAGCGGCGGGAGCACATAGTGCGGGGCGTGAAACAGATCGACCTTCTCGCGCCGCAGGTCGAGCGGAATCGTCAACTGCTCGCGGATCGAGTAGGAGCGGGACCAGTCGGGGATCGTCCGGAAGTTCTCGCCCAGTTCACCGCCGATTTCGATGTCGGCGGGACGGACGATGAGCACGTACTCGGTCGTCCGGTCGATGCGCGCCAGATGCCGTACGAGATTGCGGATATAGGTCCCGATCCCGTAGTCGCGCAGTTTCCGCGCGTCGATAGCTATGCGCACCACTGTAATGGTATCAAGGCAGGCCACAGAAGAGACACGGGGAGGGGAGCCACAGAAGAAACACAGAGGAAACACGGGAAGGGAGGCCACGGAAGAAACACAGAAGAGACACGGGAAGGGGAGCCACAGAAGAAACACTGAGGAAACACGGGAAGGGAAGCCACGGAAGAAACACAGAAGAAACACGGGGAAGGCCACAGGGGAAACACAGAGGAAACACGGGATGCCCGCTCGTCATGCGGCGCGGTTGGCCGACGACGAGCGTCGACACAGATCGCGTGCGGCATCCGGCCAATAGGGATACGTGAACGTGAATCCGTGCTCGAGCAGTCTGGCGGGAACGACCCGCCGGCTTTTGAGAATGAGTTCGGTTTCGGTGCGCATGAACATGGCGCCGATCTCGAGCATCCACTTCGTGGCTGGAAGACCGAGCGGAACGCCGCACGCCTCGCGCAGCACCTGCATGAACTCTGCGTTCGGCAGGGGATGCGGCGCCGCGATGTTCACGGCGCCGTCGATGTCCTCGCGGTCGATCAGCCATCGAACCGCCGCCACGAAATCCTCGTGGTGGATCCACGACACGAACTGCCGTCCGTTGCCGGCGCTGCCGCCGAGTCCGCGGCGGACCAGACCGACGAGGGTGTCGAACACACCGCCGGCGTCCGGACTCATGGTCATGGCGGACCGAAGCGCGACCTTTCGCGTTCCGTCCACGACCGCATCTTCGAAGGTGCGCTCCCACGCCCGTGCGACGTCGATGCTGAACCGCCAGCTGTCTGGCGCGTCAGGTTCATCGCCACCGAGAATGCCCGTGTGTTCGTCGTTCGGACGGTCGTAGCGGTGCGCGTAAATCGTCGCGGTGCTCGCCTGCAGCCACACGCGCGGCGGCCGTATCGAGGCGGCGATCGCCTGGCCGACGACACGTGTCGATGCCACACGTGATTGCAGGATCTCGTGTCGATTCGCCGCCGTGTACCGGCAGTTGACGCTGCGGCCTGACAGGTTGATCACGACATCGGCCCCGTCGATCTCGCGCGTCCAGGTGCCGAGGGTTGCGCCGTCCCAGGCGACGACACGCCACGGCGGGACGTGACGACGGCGGCTCAGAACGACGACGTCGTGGCCGTCCTGGTGAAGGGCGCGCGCGAGGATCGTTCCGACGTGTCCGGATCCGCCTGGGATGACGACCTTCATACACGCCGGTCAACAGCGTCGGCGGGGGAGTGCGCTTGCGCGCGTGAATGAGCCATGCTCAAATATACCTGAACATGTTCACCGAAAATGTCAAGCTGCGAAAACGGGGCCGTCCGGCCGGTCCGACGGCCCAGGGCACCGCCGCGAGAGACCGCCTGTATGGCACGGCGAAACAGCTGATCGCCGCCCGCGGCTATGAGGCGACGACCCTTCGGGACATCGCCAGGGAAGCGGGGGTCAGCGTCGGCCTGCTGTATCGCTATTTCCCGGGCAAACAGGCTGTCGTCATCGCGCTCTATGACGAACTGTCATCGGAGTACGCGCAGCGGGCGGCGCAGATGCCGCCCGGACGATGGCGGGACCGTTTTGTTTTCGCGCTGAAGACCAGCCTCGAGGTCCTCGAGCCGCATCAAAGGGCTCTGCGGGCATTGACACCCGTCCTGGTGGGCGACCCCGAAGAGGGCATTTTCTCGGAAGGCACGGCGTTCTCCCGCCTTCGCGTCCAGCGGGTGTTCGAGCAGGCGGTCGTCGAGTCGAGCGATGCCCCGAAGGCGCCGCTGGCCGAAGCGCTCGGCCGCCTCCTGTATCTCGTCCACCTGGCGGTGCTCCTCTGGTGGCTGCTGGACAAGAGTCCGAAGCAGCGCGCGACCGGTGCGCTGGTGTCGCTGGTTCGCCAGATCCTCCCATCAGCGGGGCTGGCACTTCGAGCTCCGACGGTCCGCACGTTCGTGATCTCGGTCGACGGGCTGGTCCGCGAGGCGTTGTTCGGCAACCCCGTGACTGCCTGAGACACCCCATGTTCCTGGCTCGACGTCCAACCCAACGCGTCATCGATCGGTTCCTTCGCGCGTCGCAGGACCTGTCGCTCTCGTACGCTCCGGTCGGAATCGTCAGAACCCGGCCCGCCGGTCACGCCGTCGATGAGGTCACCGTCGCGATCGGACGCGGACACGCCGACTTCGAGCGAGCGCGCGCCGCGCTGCTGGCGTGGAAGCACTTCGACATCGGCTGGGTCGACACGTTCCCGCGCCACGCGCCCGTCGCGGCCGGGACCGTCGTTGCCGTGCTGATTCGACACCTCGGGTTCTGGTCGTTGAATGGCTGCCGCGTCCTCTACGGCATCGGAAGCCCTGGGGATGCCTCGCGGTTCGGCTTCGCATATGGAACGCTGACGAACCATGCCGAGAGCGGCGAAGAGCTGTTCGAGGTCTTCCTCGACCCGCAGACGGAGGACGTGGTGTACCGCATTCGGGCCATCTCCCGCCCGCAGGCCATGCTCGCCCGACTCGGTCAGCCCATCGTGCGTGTGCTCCAGCAACGCTTCCGCGATCACTCGGTCGCGGCGATGAAGCGCGCGACTGCGCGCCAGTCAATGACGAATTGATCCCTTCCTCATTCGTCATTCGGCATTCGTCATTGATTCTTCATCCGCAAGTACGCCTTCAACAGTGGCACCAGGCGCGGGTGGTGCTTCTCGTAGAACGCGATCTGGCTGCGGCGGTAGGCGGCGTTCGCGTGGGCCGGAGCAGTGGCCCGGGCGCGGCCGCGGAGGTGGACGATTTCGGCGGCCGGCGTGAAGAGAACCTTCCACCCGGCGGCCCGGACGCTGGCGCAGAAGTCGACGTCCTCGGTGTAGAGGAAGAACCGCTCGTCGAGCAGCCCGACACGCTCGGCCACGGAGCGCCGCACCAGCAGGCAGGCGCCGCTGACCCAGTCGACGTATCGCTCGCGCCGCGTGGCGCGGTCCACCCAGGCGCTCACCGGCGGAAAGCCGCGGGCGTGGAGCCCCGTGACGATCTTCTGGCGCAGTTCGCCGAGCGGCGAAATCATCGGCCCGAACGACAGTTCCGGCACGCCGTTGGCGTCCACGAGTCGCGGCCCGGCAATCGCCGCGGACGGATGCGCCTCGAGCCGTTCGACGAGCGCGTCGATTGCACCTGCCGGCACGATCGTGTCGTTGTTCAGGAGCAGGACGAGTTCACCAGTGCTCGCACGGATCCCGGCGTTGTTGCCCGCCGAGAACCCGGCGTTCCTTCCCAGCTCCAGCACCCGAACCGTTGGTCGTGCGCGTGCCGCCTGAAGGCTGCCATCCGTGGACGCGTTGTCGACGACGAGGGTCTCGAACGATGTGCGAAGAGGATGGATCTCGATGGAGCGGAGGCAGTTCTCGAGGTGCACGCCACCATTGAAGTTGACGATCACGATCGAGAGTCTGGGCGTCAACGGCCTGCGATCCCCTCGATGGCCGAGAGCGTCTCGGCGGCGGCGCGATCCCACGAGTAGCGGGCGAGCAGCGCCGGCGCGGCCGCGAGCTGCGCCGCGCGCGCACCGGGCGACGTGAGGAGCCGCACCAGCGCGCGCGCCGTTTCATCGATGTCGCCGACGGGGACGCGCGTCACAGCCTCGCCGTAGATCTCGCGAGCGACAGGAGTGTCGGCGACGACGGCCGGGACCCCGGCGCCAAGCGCCTCGAGCGGCGTGAACCCGAAACCTTCGTACTCAGAGAGGAACGCAAACACCGAGGCGCGTGAGTAGAGATCATCGAGTTCGGCGTCGGTCACGTAGTTCCGAATCGTAGCGCGTTCACTGACCCGCTGCGCCGCGGCGATCCCTCCGAGATCCTCGAAGGGCCACGTCCGGTTGTCGCCGGCGATGACGAGCCGGGCGTCCGGAACCGTTTCGCTCGCCTTCGCGAACGCGGCGATCAGGTCCGGAACACGCCGGCGATTGAAGATCGATCCTGCGTAAAGGACCATCGGCTCGCGCGCCGCGGCGGAACGTCCGGCGCGAAGCGTCAGCCCGTTGTGGATGACGCGAATGCGCGATGACGGAACGGCGTAGACCTCGGCGATCTCGGTCTTCGAGAACTCCGAGACCGTGACGATGACACGCGCCCGGCGTGCGGCGCTGCGCGTCAGAAGATGGCGCCGATGCCGTTCGCGCGGACGAAACCACTCGGGGCGGCGGCTGAACGACACGTCGTGAATCGTCACCGCGAGCGGCACGTCGAGCCGGAGCGGCGCGGTATAGGCGGGCGCGAAGAAGACATCGAGCGCGTCGGCACGGATCGCGGCGCCGAGTTTCGTCTGCTCCCACCACGTTCCCCGTCCGCCGGGCACGACGTGCATCCTCGTATGCGGCCAGTCGAGCGCCAGTGGTTCGGGAGCGTAGAGGACGAACTCGCGGTTCGCCGCATCTTCTCTCGACGTCCACCGCTCCATCAGTTCACCCAGGTAGCGCCCGACGCCGGTCCTCGCTCCCAGCAGCTCGCGCGCATCCGCGCCGATGCGAAGGGGCCTCACGATCGTGCTGCCCTCCGGACCCTCGCCTGCTCGAAGGCCTCGATCAGCCGCGCGGCCGACACGTCCCAGTCGAAATCGATGGCGCGCTTGACCCCAAGTGCCGCCTGTTCCCGCCGAAGCACCGGATCGTCCAGCAGCCGCACCATTGCGGTGGCCATCTCTTCCGAATCCCCGGGATTGACGAGGATCCCCGCGCCGCCGAGCGTCTCGGGCAGCGCTCCGCGCGCCGCCGCGATCACCGGCAATCCGATGGTCATTGCCTCGAGCGCGGGCACGCCAAAGCCCTCGTCCCACGAAGCAATGAGGAGCATCGATGCCTCACGGTACAGCCGCAGGCGCTCCTCGTCGCTCACGTAGCCCAGGAACTTGATCCGCTGCCGCCACGGCCCCCCGCCGTGCGGGCGGAGCAGCGCGTCCACCGGCGTCGCGATCCGTCCGGCAAACATCAGCGGCGGCGCATCGGGCCGTTGCTCCACCAGCCGGATGTACGACTTGATCAGCGTCTCCACGTTCTTTCGGGGCTCGATCGTCCCGACGTGGAGAATAGGACCGGCCGACGCGGGTTCGGCCCGCACACGCCAGGCAGGCGCCCCGGGGTAGCAGACGGTGATCCGGTCGCCCTGGACCCCCAGGCGTGCCTCGACCAGCGACCGGGTGTAGTCGGAGTTCACGATCACGGCATCGGCGCGGCGGGCGTGCTTGCCCGCAAGCGCAGGGTAGTCTCTCCGGACCTCGCGTGCCGTATCCTCCGGCGCATCGAGGAAGTACAGGTCATGCACGGTCACGACCTGCGCCGCCCCGAGCGATGGGAGGATCAAAGGATGCAGCGACCAGACCACGTCCGGCGCCGTCGCACCCAGCGTTTCGACTGGCGGCCATCCCAGACGATGCCAGGCGAAGTTCAGGACTTTGACCGGGACCTTCGCGTCCACGACCGCGGCTCCGGGGACCGCGCCCGGCGCCAGGCGATCCTTCCACGAGCTGGAGAACAGCGTCACGCCGACGTCGCCGGCACGGCGCGCGAGCGCCGCGGCCAGCTGGTGGGCGTATTCGCCGACACCGGTCCTTTGACGGAGCGCGGGCCGGTAATCGACGAGGATGCGCAAACGGCCGGATGGTAGCACACGGCCGCGGCGGAACCGGAGCTCCCGCGATCGCGACAAACCCTTAAGGTTCAATTGATTGACGGCGTTTTTGCGGCTGTGCTAGCCTAAGCCTTTTGTATCCCCGGAGAATCTCGCCACATGAAAATCGCGGTTGTCGGGAGCGGCTACGTGGGCCTCGTGGCCGGAGCCTGCTTTGCGGAAAACGGGAACGACGTCGTCTGTATCGACAAGGACCCGGCCAAGGTCAAGAAATTGCAGCGCGGGCAGATCCCGATCTACGAGCCGGGACTGGAAGAGGTCGTCCGTCGGAACCGGACCGAGAAGCGGTTGACGTTCACCACGAACCTGGCGCGCGGCGTGCGCGCGTCCGAGATCATCTTCATCGCCGTCGGCACTCCAACCGGCGAGGACGGTTCGGCCGATCTCAAGCATGTACTCGATGTGGCGCGGGAAACGGCACGCGCGATGAACGGCTACAAGGTCATCGTGAACAAGAGCACGGTGCCGGTCGGCACGGCCGCCAGGGTCCGCGAGATCGTCCGAAGGGAAACTACGCACCCGTTCAGCGTGGTCAGCAACCCCGAGTTCCTGAAGCAGGGGGCCGCGATCGACGACTTCATGAAGCCGGACCGCGTCGTGATCGGCGCCGAGGATCCGCGCGCCGCCGAGTTGATGAAGGAGCTGTACGCCCCCTTCACGCGGACGGGCGCGCCGATCATGCTGATGGATTGCCCGAGCGCCGAGCTGTGCAAGTACGCGGCAAACGCGATGCTGGCGACGCGCATCTCGTTCATGAACGAGGTCGCGAACGTGTGTGACGCGGTTGGCGCGGACGTCGACCAGGTGCGCCGCGCCGTCGCGGCCGATCGCCGCATCGGCGCGTCGTTCCTGTTCCCCGGCGTCGGCTACGGCGGGAGCTGCTTCCCGAAGGACGTGAAGGCGATGCTGAAGTTCGCCCACGCCGCGAAGTACGACTTCCAGATCCTCAAGTCGGTGGAGGCGGTGAACGAGAAGCAGAAGCTGCGCCTTCTCGAGAAGCTCCGCCAGCACTTCGGCTCCATCAAGGGGAAGCGGATCGGCGTCTGGGGGCTGGCGTTCAAGCCGCGGACGGACGACATGCGCGAAGCCCCTTCGGTCCCGCTGATCAATGGGATGATTGCCGACGGCGCCACCGTCCAGGTCTATGATCCGGAGGCCATGAAGGTCGCCAAGGGCATCTTCGGCTCGAAGGTCACATACGCCGAGAACGGCTACGCGGCGTTGACCGGCGCGGATGCGCTCGTGCTCGTGACCGAGTGGAACGAGTTCCGTGAACCCGATTACGGGCGCATGCGCAAGATGATGCGTCAGCCGGTGATCTTCGACGGCCGCAACATCTACAATCCGGAGCAGATCCGGGCGCAGGGCTTTACATACTTTTCGATGGGACGGCCGTCGCAATCATGAGCAGCGTTCTGGTTACCGGTGGCGCCGGGTACATCGGCAGCCATGCGGTCAAGGCCCTGAAACAGGCGGGCCTTCCCGTCGTCGTCTACGACGACCTCTCGGCCGGACACCGCGAGGCGGCGCGCTTCGCGGATGCCTTCATCCAGGGTGAGATCCACGACGTCGAACGGCTCCGGAACGCGTTCCGCGAGCACGACGTGGACGCCGTGATGCACTTTGCGGCGTGGCTCTCGGTCGGCGATTCCGTGCGTGATCCTGCCGGTTACTACCGCAACAACGTGCTCGGGGCGCTCGCCGTGCTCGACGCGATGATTGCCGAACAGGTCCACCGGTTCGTCTTCTCGTCGACGGCAGCGGTCTTCGGCAATCCGGTCGAGACCCCGATCACCGAAGATCATCCCAAGCGGCCGATCAACGCGTACGGCGAGACGAAGCTCGCGATCGAGCGGGCGCTGCCGCACTACGAACGGGCCTACGGCATCAAGTCGGTCGTCCTCCGCTATTTCAATGCCGCGGGGGCGGACCCGGACGGCGATCTGGGAGAGGACCATTCGCCCGAGCAGCACCTGATCCCGCGCGCGATCGACGCCGCGCTCGGACGGGACTCGTTTGCGATCTTCGGCGACGACTACGACACGCCGGACGGCACCTGCCTGCGCGACTACATCCACGTGACCGACCTCGCCGATGCGCACATCCGCGCGCTCGAGTCGCTGCGGGCCGGCGGGCCGTCGGCACGATACAACCTGGGGAACGGCCGTCCGACCTCGGTGAAGGAGGTCGTCGATGCCGTCGCGCGGGTCGTCGGCCGCAAGGTGCCGTACACGATCGGTCCGCGGCGTGAAGGGGATCCCGGCGTGCTGTTCGCGTCGAGCGCCCGGATCAAGAAAGAACTCGGGTGGAAACCGCAGTTCGAACAGATCGACACCATCGTCCGGACGGCCTGGCAGTGGCGTGAGCGCCATCCAGAGGGCTACCGCACTCAGGGGTCGACTGCCTGATGTCGCGCCTTCGCGGGCAGCTCACCGATCCGCTCCTGTCGGTCGTGATGCCGGCGTACAACGAAGAAGCGACGATCGAGGAGATCATTCGGCGGGTCCTCGCGGTCCCGATTCGCACCGAACTGATCGTCGTTGACGACGGGTCGAAGGACCGGACGCGCGAGATCCTGACGCGGCTGTCGCAGGAACTGCCGATCAAGGTGATTTTCCAGCCGCAGAACGCCGGAAAAGGAGCGGCGCTCCGGCGCGGCTTCGAGGAGGTCACCGGCGACCTGGTCGTGATCCAGGACGCCGATCTCGAATATTCGCCGGAGGAGTTCCCGCAGCTGATCGAGTTGATCTGCCAGGGACGCGCCGACGTCGTCTACGGCTCGCGATTCCTGGGGCGGCACCGCGTCTTCATGTTCACCCACTACGTGGGGAACCGCATCGTGACCTTTCTGACCAACGTGCTGTACAACACGATGCTCACCGACATGGAGACGTGCTACAAGGTGATGCGCACGGAGGTGCTCCGGTCGTTCACGCTCGAGTCCAACGGCTTCGGCATCGAACCGGAGATGACGGCGAAGATCTTCAAGCGCGGCTACCGGGTCTACGAGGTGCCGATCACCTACGACGGTCGTGGATACGAAGAAGGAAAGAAGATCACGTGGCGCGACGGGATCGTCGCGCTCTGGGTGCTGCTGAAATATCGATTCACCGAGTGAACCCGCTCCCTCGCCTGATCGGCTATGCCCGCCCGTACCGCGGGCGGTTCCTCGTGGCGCTCGCCGCGATGGCGCTGTACGCCGCGGCGAACGCCGGTGTGGCCTATCTGATCAAGCCGCTCGTCGACCAGGTCCTCGGCGGCCACATGGCGTTCGCCTTGTTCGCCTGGGCGGTCATCGGCGGCTACTTCCTCAAGGGACTCGGCAGCTACTTCTCGACCTTCCTGATGACCGACATCGGGCAGCAGGTCGTGCGGGACATCCGCAACCAGTTGTTCCGCCACATCCTCGATCAGTCGGCCGCCTTTTTCGCGCGGAGCAGCAGCGGGTCGCTCATGTCGCGGATCACCAACGACGTGAACCAGATCCAGCAGGCGGTGTCGGAGACCCTCGGCGACCTGCTGCGGGAAGGGCTGTCGCTGGTGGGATTTGCGGCCCTCCTGTTCTGGCTGGACTGGCAGCTGGCGATGGTCACCGTGTTCATCGCGCCGCTCGCGATCCATCCGCTGGTTCGGCTCGGCAAGCGGATCCGCCGGACGACGCGGCGCAGCCAGGAAGAATTGGAGCAGCTCACCCATCTGACCGCCGAGGCGTTCACAGGCCACCGCATCGTCAAGGCCTTTGGCGCGGAGGGGCACGAAGCACGCCGCTTCCGCCGGGCGGCGCACCAGCTCTATCGCACCAACCTCAAGGTCACCAGCACCCTCGCCATTCTTCCGTCGCTCATGGAGTTGCTCGGCGGCGCGGCGACGGTCTTTCTGGTCTGGTATGGCGCACGTCAGATTGCCGCAGACGCGCTGACTCAAGGAGAGTTTCTCCTTTTCGTGGTCGCCGCGCTCATGATGTACACGCCCATCAAGAAGCTCAGTCGCGTGAACGCCACCTTCCAGCAGGCCATGGCGGCGGCGGAGCGGATCTTCGAGATTCTCGACACGCATTCCGAAGTCCGCGAGCGGCCCAATGCGATCCACCTCAAAGGCCTCTACCAGGGGATCGAGTTTCAGCACGTCGCATTCGCGTACGGTGACCGTCCGAACAAACCGATCCTGCGCGATGTCTCGTTCAGCGTCGCCCCCGGCGAAATGGTGGCCATCGTCGGCCTCAGCGGAGCGGGAAAGACGACGCTGGTCAATCTGCTTCCGCGCTTCTACGATGTGACTGGCGGCGCGATCCGCATCGACGGGGTCGACATCCGCGACCTCAGCCTGTCGTCGCTCCGTGCAAAGATCGGCATGGTGACCCAGGAAACCGTCCTCTTCGCCGAGACCATCGCCGCCAACATCGCGTATGGACGGCCCGACGCTTCGCGCGAAGAGATCGAGGCCGCGGCCCGGACGGCGCACGCGCACGAATTCATCTCGAACCTGCCGGAGACGTACGACAGCCGGATCGGTGAGCGGGGGCAGACGCTCTCGGGAGGGCAGCGGCAGCGGATCGCGATCGCGCGCGCGATCCTCAAGAATGCGCCGATCCTGATCCTCGACGAAGCGACCTCGGCGCTCGATGCCGAATCGGAGCTGCTGGTCCAGGACGCGCTGCAGACGCTGATGCAGAACCGCACGTCGTTCGTGATCGCGCACCGGCTCTCGACGGTCAGGCGCGCGGACCAGATCATCGTCCTCGAGAAAGGAAAGATCGTGGAGGTCGGCAAGCACGACGACCTCCTGGCACGACCGAGCAGCGTCTACTCGAAGCTGTACTCGCTCCAGGCGTTCGCGGGGGAACGCCCCGGCCACGTGCGGCCGCATCCGACGATTCAATGATCAAGAGCATGACGGGTTTCGCGTCGCTGACCCACGACGACGAGACGGCGACCATCGGGGTTTCGGTCAAGTCGGTCAATCACAGGTTTCTGGACCTGCAGCTGCGGGTGCCACCGCTCGTCGCTCCGCTCGAGTCGCGGATCCGCGGCCTCGTGCAGGAACGGATCTCACGCGGGCGCATCGAGGTGGCGATCTCCGTCCAGCAGCGGCGCACTCCCGCGCTGGAGGTCGAGTTGAACGAGGACTTCCTCGAAGCCCTCGGCTCGGCGCTGGGCCGCGCCCGGGCGGCCGGGCACATCACGGGCGCGATGACCCCCGGAGACCTGTTAAGGTTTCCGCAGGCGCTCGCGATCCGGGAGAAGCCGGCCGACGCTGCCGGCGACGAAGATCTGCTGCCCCGGATCGAGGAGGCGATCCGCGCCGCCATCGTGGATCTCGACGCCATGCGCGCGAAAGAAGGGGAGTTTCTCCGGGCGGATCTCGATGCCCGGCGGGAGTTGCTGGCCACGTTGTTCGAGCAGGTGCACGCCGCTTCGGAGAACGGAAGGGACGGTCTCCGCGCCCGGCTCGAGGAGCGGGTGAAGACGCTGCGGGCCGACGCGCTCGCCGAGGAGGCGCTGATCGCCCAGGAAATCGCCAGGTTCGTGGGACGATCCGATATCACGGAAGAGGTCGTCCGCTTTCGCGGCCACCTCGAACACTGGAAGACGCTCAGCGACGCGCCGGAACCGTGCGGACGGAAGCTCGATTTCCTGCTGCAGGAGATGAACCGGGAGGTGAACACGGTCGCGTCGAAGGCAGAGGGGCCGGCCGTGTCGGAACTGATCGTGTCGCTGAAGGCGGAACTCGAGAAAATGCGGGAGCAGGTTCAGAATGTCGAGTAGTGCTGCGGGTGAGCGCCGGGGGATCCTGTTCGTCGTGTCGGCCCCATCCGGCACGGGCAAGACGACGGTGGTGGAGCGGCTCGTTCAACAGCTGCCGGACCTCGCCCTTTCGAGGTCCTATACCTCGCGCCCGGCCCGCCCGGGAGAGATCGACGGCGTCGACTATAATTTCATTACCCGCGCCCGTTTCGAAGCGATGGTGGAGGCCGACGAGTTCCTGGAGTGGGCGGACGTCTTCGGCAACCTCTACGGCACCTGTGCGACCGACGTGGAGCGCGAACTGGCGCACGGCCGCGACATCGTCCTGGTCATCGACGTGCAGGGTGCGCGGCAAGTGCGGATGCGGTACGTGAACACCGTCGGCGTGTTCGTGCTGCCCCCTTCGTTCGAAGTCCTCGAACAGCGGCTCCGCGGCCGGAGCAAGGATCCGGAGGAGGCGATCCAGCGGCGCCTGCGCACGGCGCGGAACGAAGTGGCCGCCTTCGCGGAATACGACTACGTCATCGTGAACGACGAGCTGGACGCCTGCGTCGACCGGCTCCGGGCGATCGTCCTCGCCGAACGCGCGCGGCTGCGGATCGTTCGCGGCGAGATCGAATCCATCGTGGAATCATTTTCAGAAAGGGCACCCAGGTGAAGGTAGTAACAGACAGGGCCGAGATCAAGAACGCATTCGAATTCGTGACCCTCGCCGGCGCGCGCGCGAGACAGCTGCTCGCGGGCTGCACGCCGAAGACCGAGGGCAGCACCAAACCGGCCCGTCTCGCGCAGAAGGAAGTGCGCGAAGGCTGGGTGCAAAAGGTGGAAGGCGCAGAGTAGGCAGAAGTAGGCGCGGCTTCATGCCGCGCCGGGAGAACATCGTGGCTTTGATCGCCCTGGGGGTATGCGGCGGGATTGGCGCCTATAAGGCGGTCGAGATCGCCCGTGGCCTGCAGAAGCAGGGGCATGACATCGCGGCGATCATGACCCGTTCGGCCGCGAAGTTCGTCGGGCCGGTCACCTTCGAAGCGATCACCCGGCGGCGCGTGATCACCGACCAGTTCGCCGAAGGGGCGAACTCCGATATCGAGCACATCGCGCTCGCGACCGATGCCAGCCTGCTGCTGATCTCGCCGGCGACGGCGAACATCATCGGCAAGTTCGCGCACGGGATCGCCGACGACTTCCTCACCTCGCTATATCTGGCAACCCGCGCCCCGGTCCTCATGGCGCCGGCGATGAACACCAACATGCTCGAACACCCGGCGGTCCGCGCGAACATGGCCGCGCTGGCGGCTCGCGGCGTCCGCTTCGTCGAACCCGGCCAGGGCTTTCTGGCGTGCGGCTGGATCGGCAAGGGCCGGCTCGCCGAGCCGGAAGACGTGGTCGCGGCGGCCGACGCGATCGTGCGCGGCAGCGGCTCGCTGTCGGGCAGGTTCGTCGTCATCACGGCCGGACCGACGTACGAAGACATCGATGACGTGCGCTACATCGGCAACCGGTCGAGCGGCAAGATGGGATACGCGCTTGCGGCCGAGGCGAAGCGCCGCGGCGCCCGCGTGCTGCTCGTATCGGGCCCCAGCGCGCTGCCCGATCCCGATGGCATCGAGATCGTGCGGGTGCGAAGCGCAGCGGAGATGCACAGCGCGGTCATGGCCCACGCGGAGCAGGCCGACATCGCCATCATGGCGGCCGCGGTCGCCGACTACACGCCGCGCCAGCGCAGCGCCGGAAAGATCGAGAAGTCGGACGGGCCGATGGCGCTGGACCTCGTGCGAACGCGCGACATCCTCGCGGACCTCGGTGCGATGCGCCGCGCCGCCGACGGCAAAGTGCTGATCGGCTTTGCCGCGCAGAGCGGCGATCCAACCGCAGCCGCGCGCGAAAAGCTCACCCGAAAGCAGGCCGACATGATCGTCGCCAACGACATCAGCCGCACCGATGCCGGTTTCGATACCGACACGAACGCCGTCTTCCTCGTGACCGCCGACGGCACGGACGCCGTTCCGCTGTCGAGCAAGGCGCAGATCGCGGGCGTCATCCTGGATCGCGCCGAATCACTACTCAGCCGCGTCGGCGCCCGGTAATGGATCCGCGGCAAATCGCAGAGCATCTCCGCTTCTACCAGGAGCTGGGTGTCACAGGTATCAGCCGGGATCAGCATTGGAGAGGGCGTGAGGGCATGCCGCGCGAGACCGCTGAAGGCGTGGAGGCGGAGGCTCCTCCGCGGACGTGGACGCTGGCGGAGATCCGCGAAGAGATCGGCGACTGCACGCGCTGCAAGCTGCACGCGCTCGGGCGCAAGCAGATCGTGTTCGGGGTCGGCAATCCCAACGCCGAGCTGATGTTCGTTGGCGAGGGGCCTGGCGCCGACGAGGACATCCAGGGGATCCCGTTCGTCGGCCGCGCGGGGCAGCTGCTCACCAGGATGATCGAAGCCATGGGCTTCGCGCGCGACGACGTCTACATCGCGAACGTCGTGAAGTGCCGTCCGCCCGACAACCGCAATCCCGAACCGGACGAGATCGCCAGCTGCGAACCGTTCCTCTTCCGGCAGATCCAAAGCATCAAGCCGAAGGTGATCGTCGCGCTCGGATCGTTTGCGGCCAGGACGCTGCTGCGCACGCAGGATCCGATCTCTCGCCTCCGCGGACGCGTGTACGAGTACCACGGCGCGAAACTGATCCCCACGTTCCACCCCTCGTTCCTCCTCCGCAGTCCGGCCCAGAAGAAGTACGCCTGGGAAGATCTGAAGACGGCGCTCGGCGTGATGGGACGGGAAGTGCCGAAGTAAAACTTCGAACTATGAACTCCGAACTACGAACTGGCGGCCCTGACGGGCTGCTTTAGAGTAGAAGCCTGAGTTCTGAGTTCGGCGTTCATAGTTCCTAGTTTGTTCTCGTGAATCTCGTTTCCGTCGCAGTTCCGATTCCCGCCGTCGGCGCGCTGACGTATCGCGTTCCCGACAACCTCGCTCGTCCTGTCCCCGGATCACGTGTCCTCGTTCCCCTCGGCACTCGGGTCCTCACGGGCGTGGTGTTTGCCGACGACGCCGATTCGTCGGTCTCGAGCGGCAAAGCCGACGATCTCAAGGAGTTGATCGACGTTCTCGACGACGGTCCATTTCTGCCCGAGGACGTATTGAGGCTCGTCCGATGGGTGTCCGAGTACTACGCCTGCGGCGTCGGTGAGGCGCTCGCATCGGCCATGCCTCCCCGCGCCTGGATCGAGAGCGAGCGTCACGCGACGATCACGGCAGCAGGCATCGAGCAGAGGGACGGCGAGAAGGGACTGCGACGCGAGATCCTCGACCGTCTCGGGAGCGACAAACCGGTCCGCGTCGATTCGCTCGCCAGCCGCAGCGGCGTGTACGGTGCTTTGGCCAGCCTCGAGAAAGAAGGCCTGGTCGAGATCACCCGTCCATTGAAAGGGTCCGCCGCAGCGTTCCGCACCGTCCGCGTCGCATCGCTCACCGCGCAGGGCCACGAGTTCGTCCGCGGCGAAGAGGGCGCCCCCTCCCGGCCCGACGTAGGGCGCCCCTTTACGGGGCGCCACAGACTCGGCCCGAAACAGCAGGACGCCATCGATCGGCTCCGCGGCGAACCCGACGGCGTCGAAACCGCCCTGCTCGCAGCCGAGGGCATCAGCGCGGCCACGATCACGCGCCTCGTCCAGCTTGGACTCGTGGCGATCAGCCGGAAACGGCTCGAACGCGATCCGTTCGAACAGGCGGCAGCGGTCCCGGTGAACGGGCGGAAAGAGGTGACGCTGACGGCCGAACAGGCCGCCGCCTTCGACACGCTGCGGACGTGGACCACGACAGGAACGTTCGAGTGCGCGCTGCTGCACGGCGTCACTGGCAGCGGCAAGACGGAGCTGTATCTGCGGCTCGCAGAGTGCGTGCGACGGTCCGGGCGGGGCGTGCTGCTGCTCGTCCCCGAGATCGCGCTCACGCCCGCCGTCGCAGCGCTCTTCCGTTCGACGTTCGGCGAACGGGTCGCGATCCAGCACAGCGGTCTGTCGGACGGCGAGCGGCACGACCAGTGGCATCGGATCCGCCGCGGCGACGTCGACGTGGTCGTCGGAACCCGGTCGGCGGTCTTCGCGCCGGTGAAGAACATCGGGCTGATCATCGTCGACGAGGAGCACGACGGCTCCTACAAGCAGGAAGAGACGCCGCGCTATCACGGCCGCGACGTCGCGGTCGTCCGCGCACACCAGGCGAGCGCGCTCGCCGTGCTCGGATCGGCGACGCCGTCCATGGAAAGCTTCCACAACGCGCAGAACGGACGCTACCGGCTCATCTCACTGCCGCGGCGTGTGCTGGACCGGCCGATGGCAGCCGTCCGCATCGTCGATATGCGGCAGGAGTTCGCGGCCGGCGGCCCGGACGTCATCCTCAGCGAAGCGCTGAGCGCCGCACTGCGCGAGCGGATCGAGCGAAAGGAGCAGGCGATCGTCCTGTTGAACCGTCGCGGCTTTGCCACGGTCGTCTTCTGCCGCCAGTGCGCGCACACGCTGGAGTGCCCGAACTGCAGCGTGTCGCTCACGGTCCATAAGGCGATCAATCGCGCCCGCTGCCACTACTGCAACTACGCGATCACGCTGCCGGGCAAGTGCGTGAAGTGCTCGGGCCCCTACCTCGAGCAGGTGGGATTCGGGACCGAGCGGGTGGAAGCGGAAATCAAGACCTTGCTGCCAGATGCGAGAGTCGCTCGCGTCGACCGCGACACGATCCGCCGCCGCGGCGCCATCGCGGGCCTGCTCTCGCGATTCGCGAACGGTGACCTCGACGTGCTCGTCGGAACCCAGATGATCGCGAAGGGACACGACTTTCCGCGCGTGACGCTGGTCGGGGTCATCTCCGCGGACGTTGGACTGGGGATGGCTGACTTCAGGGCCGGCGAGCGCACGTTTCAGCTGCTCACGCAGGTGGCGGGGCGCGCCGGACGCGGAGAACTGCGGGGTGAGGCGATCGTCCAGACGCTGTACCCGTCGCACTACAGCATCCGCCACGCCTGCAGCCAGGATTACGCGGCGTTCTTCGCCGACGAGATCGAGTTCCGCCGGCGCATGCAGTACCCGCCGGTCGTCGCCATGATCAACGTCATCGTGAAAGCCCGGACGCGAGAAGCGGCGATGACCAACGCCGCCGATCTCGTCCGCGCGCTGCGGTGGGGTGGACAGCCGTATCGCGTCCTCGGTCCCGCTCCCGCTCCGCTCAGCCGCCTGAAAGGGGAGCACCGGGCGCAGTTCTTTCTGAAAGGGACGCACCGGGGGAACATGCGTAAGGCGCTGGTCGCGGCGTTGGAGAGTCGTCCCGAGATCCGCCGCCGGACGATCGTGGACGTGGATCCGATGTCGGTGCTCTGAGTGCGGTCCGCGGTGCGCGGTCCGGCGCGGCCCGGCGCGGCATAAAGCCGCGCCCTACATCCGTAGGGCGCCCCTTTATGGGGCGCCATCCGACGCTATTGACTGCCCATCACCGATTCGAGCGGAACCGGCGTGAAGCAGACAATGAAGATCAGGAGCGCGAGGAAGGCGACGAAGCGGCGGCCGGGGGCAAGCGGCTCGTGCTCGTAGATGACCCGCGGGTGCCCTGGACCGAGCAGCAGCAGCATCACCAGCATCATCAGCGTCATGAACAGCCAGCTCGTTGAGTTGTAGGTCATGACGATCGCCACGCCGACGGTGGCCATGGAGATCGGGGTGGACCAGCGGCCGAGCGTGGCGTAGGTGATGTGCCCGCCGTCCAACTGGCCGAACGGCAACAGGTTGAGCGCGGTCGCGAGCATGCCGAACCAGGCGGCGAAAACCATGGGATGGATGTTGATCGTCATCCCGTCCGGAATGGACCCGAACTGCAGCGCGGCGGCCGCTTTGAACAGCAGCGGCTCCCCCATGTAGAAGACGCCCTGGCCCGTCGGCTCGGGGACCACCGTCGACATCGTCATGCCGATGAACAGAGCAGGGATCAGCACGATGAAGCCGGCAATCGGTCCGCCGACCCCGATATCGAACAGGGCGGTCCTGTCGGGAAACGGCTCGCGGATCCTGATCACCGCGCCCAGCGTGCCGGTCAAGGGGATCGGTGCGGGGATGAAGTATGGCAGCGACGCGTCGACGTCGTACCGCCGGCAGAAGTAGTAGTGTCCGAACTCGTGCGACCCCAGGATCGCCAGCAGCGTCCCGCTGTACCAGAACCCGTGCAGCAGCAGGTCCCAGGTCACCGGCACCCATCGGCGCTCGAACTCGGTGAGGAACGCGTAATAATGTCCTGCGCCCACTGCGGTCGTGAACAGCACCGTGACGACGAACAGGGTCACGTGCACCCACACACGATCGCGGAACTTACGGGGAGGCCTCTGGACGTAATACGTGTCGTATGGGAGGTGAGTCGACGTGACGGGACGCCCCGCCTCCCCGGGCGGATACGGCAATTACCCTCCGATGTTCTGGAGATCCTTGCCGGGCTTGAAGCGAATGGTGCGGCCGGGAGGTATCCGAACCTCTTTCCCGGTGCGCGGGTTTCTTCCGATCCCGCGTTTGCGCGGCTTCACCTGGAAGACGCCGAAACCGCGGAGTTCAATCCTCTCGCCACGCTGCATCGAGAGCCGCATTGCATCGAACACGGCGTCAACCGCAACCTCAGCTTTGACTTTGGTAATGTCGGCGACCCTCGACACCTCGTTGACGATGTCTACCTTGATCATGGGTTAGCGACTCCTCAGGAGTTGTAACTATCATATTTAGCAGCACTTACGCTGTCAAGCATCCTGCTAACTACACTTGAGACATGCCCCTGACCCGCGCTTCGGCGCTCCCTACGGTCGTGCTCGTCGGCCGACCGAACGTTGGAAAGTCCACCCTCTTCAACCGCATCACGCGGACCCGGCGGTCGATCGTGACCCCGATCGCCGGGACCACGAGGGACGTTATTGCCGAGCCGGCAGAATGGCTCGAGAGACCGTTCCGGCTGGTCGACACCGGCGGGATGTTCGGCGCCAGCACGGATCCGCTGCACGAGCTGGTGCTGCTCCAGGGACGGAAGGCGCTCGAGACCGCGGACGTCGTCGTGTTCGTGGTGGACGGGCGCGAGGGTCTGGTGCCCGGCGATGAGGAGATCGCGAGCCACCTGCGGCGGCTGAACGCGCCGGTGCTCCTCGCCGTCAACAAGACCGACGACAAGTCGGCGCGCGGGCGGGTCTTCGAGTTCCATCAGTTCGGCTTCGATCCCGTGATCGAGATCGCTGCCGAGCACGGCGAAGGGGTCGGGGACCTGCTGGACGAAGTCGTCCGCCGGTTGCCGGACCGCCGTGAGTCACCGGAGGATGCGGTCGACGAGATCGCCGTCGCCATCGTCGGACGTCCGAACGTGGGGAAGTCGTCGCTCCTGAATCGATTGTTGAAAGAAGAGCGCTCGATCGTCAGCGAAATGCCCGGCACCACGCGGGATACGGTCGATGCGGTGCTCACGTGGCGCAAGCGGTCCTACCGGATCGTCGATACCGCCGGCATTCGACGTCCGGGGCGGGTGGGCAAGAGCGGTCCGCTCGAGTCGCTGAGCGTGATCCTGGCCAAGCGTGCGATCGCGCAGGCGGACGTTGCCGTCCTCGTGATCGACGCCTCGATCGGCCCGGCCGATCAGGACGGCGCGATCGCCGGCGAAGCCGAGCGCGCCGGCTGCGGCATCATCATCGCCGCCAACAAATGGGACCTCATGAAGGATCGCGGTCCCGACTTCTACAAGACGTTCGACGCCGAGCTGCAACGGCAGTTGAAATTCCTGGACTACGCCCCGATCCTGCACATCTCGGCGGCGACCGGCGAGAGGGCCACGAAGGTCCTCGAAGCGGTGGACAAGGTGGCGGAGGCGCGGTCCAGGCGGATCCCGACGGGGGAGTTGAACCGCTTCGTGCAGCGCATCACGGCGGAGCATCCGCCCACGAGTCCGGGCCGGCGGGCCGTCCGGGTCCTGTACGCGGCGCAGACGGGCGTCGAGCCGCCGACGTTCGTGTTCTTCACGAACGTCGCGACCGAGTTCCACTTCTCGTATCAGCGCTACCTGGTGAACCGGATCCGGGAGGAATTCGACCTGGTGGGCACCCCGATCCGCCTCCACGTCCGCCGCCGCGAAAAAAAAAGGGGACACTCACCTTTTCCGTAAGTGCTTGATTCTGTTCCTGTGTTCTCAGTCACTTACGGAAAAGGTGAGTGTCCCCTTTTCGCACGACTTCGAGGACGGCGCGGGCGACGGTGTCGGGGTCGAGCGGCTTGGCGCAGTGCAGGCGGAACCCGGCGGCGAGCGCGCGGGCTTCGTTCTCCAGACCGGCATAGGCGGTGACCGCGATGGCCGGGATGGACGACAGCCGTCCGTCGAGTTCCCGCAGCCGTTCGAGCAAGGCGTAGCCATCGACACCAGGTAAGCCGATGTCGGCGAGGATCACGTCCGGCGGATGCGCGGACGCCTGCAGGGACTGCACCCCTTCGTCGACGCTGGCAACCGAAAGCACCCGCGCCCCCAGCCCCTCGAGCGTGATCGAGAGCAGCTGCCGCCAGTCCGGATCGTCGTCGACGATCAGCAGATGAATCCCGGCCAGGGGAGAACCCGTCAGGGGATGCGCACCCGGCGCCTCGGGTGATGACTCGGACCGCAACTCCGGGAACGTGACGGTGAACACGGCCCCCTTTCCGCGCCCTTCGCTTTCCGCGACGATGTGGCCGCCGTGCAGTTCGACGAGTTGCCGCACCAGCGCGAGGCCGAGCCCGAGCCCGCCCTCGGTCCGGCTCGCCGACGCGTTCGCCTGCCGGAACCGCTCGAACACATACGGCAGGAAATCGGGCGAGATCCCCTGGCCGGTGTCGCGCACGATCAATCTCGCCGGACCCGGTTCATCGGGGATCGAAATCTCGATCGT
>DASWVN010000251.1:0-15577 GCA_036401215.1 Vicinamibacterales bacterium
GACGTTGCCGGGCCAGTCGTATTCGTGGAAGAGACGCTGCGTATCCTGTCCGAGCTGGAGCGCCGGCTTGTTGTAGTGCTCGCAGTACCGGCGGATGAAGAGCGCCGTGAATTCGGGGATCTCGTCCCGGCGCTGCCGCAGCGGCGGCAGCGTGATGCTCACGACGTTCAGGCGGAAGTAGAGGTCCTCGCGGAACTGCGCATTGGCGACCGCCGCTTCGAGATCACGATTGGTCGCGGTGACGATCCGCGCGTCGACGTGGACGTCGCCGCGCCCGCCCAGGCGCGAGAACTCGCCGTCCTGCAGCACCTGGAGCAGCTTCGACTGCAGCCGCGGGTGCATCTCGCTGATCTCGTCGAGGAACATCGTGCCGTTGTGCGCGAACTCGAACTTGCCGGGCTTCTGCTGGATCGCCCCGGTGAAGGCGCCCCGCTCGAACCCGAACAGCTCCGACTCGAGCAGTTCCGCAGGCAGCGCCGCGCAATTCACCTTGATGAAGCTCCGCTGGCGCCGCGGCGACGCCGCGTGGATCGCGCGTGCGACGAGTTCCTTGCCCGTGCCGCTCTCGCCGCGGACGAGGACGGTTACATCGGTGTCGGCCACACGCCTGATGAGGTCGTGGACCTCGCGCATCTTCTCGCTGTTGCCGAGCAGTTCGCCGACGACTCGCGCGGGACGAGGCCGGACCTCGTCTGCGTGTGTCGAGGGCGCGTGCGCGGTCGAGGGAGGATGCTGGTTCATGGGCATCGCCCCGCGATCGCCATCCCCACTCGAGTGCAGTCGTACACGTCGTGCGGTTGAGCAAGGCGAGTGCCACGACGGAAAATGTTTCGCGTTGTTGGAGAAACGCGCGGAAATGGATCACGCGTGCGCCGAGCTGGCAGGGAAGAGACGATGAGCAGGTGGTAATACCCTGCTCATCGTGGGTCGTGCGGGGGGCAATCAGGCGCGGCTGATGCCGCACTCCTTGATTTTGTTGAGCAGCGTCTTGTAGCTCACGCCGAGAATCTGGGCGGCTTTGCGCCGGTTCCAGTGGACCTGTCGCAGCGTGTGTTCGATCGCCGCGCGCTCGGCCTTCATCGCGGCCGCCTTCGCGACCGAGGCGAGCGAACTCCCGCCTTCTTCGATCGACGCCTCGGCGCCGTCAGGCTGCTCGAGCGGGACGGGGGCCGGTTCGGGCGGCGCGTACGAGACCGGCGAGACGGGCAGATGCGCACCGACGCCTGCCGGCATGGCGGCCGCCGCGGCAAAGACCGGCGCCGGGGCCGCAACCGCCACGGTGGCCGGGCGCTGCATGTTCCGTTCGATCTCACGGACGACGAGATGCTCGTCCTGGAGAATGACGACGCGCTTGATCATGTTCTCCAGCTCGCGGATGTTGCCGGGCCAGTCGTATTGGAGGAAGAGCTGCCGCAACTGATCCGAGATCGGACGCAGCGGACGGTTGTACTTCCGTGAATAGCGCGTCACGAAGAAGTCGGTGAGCGTGGGGATCTCCTCGCGCCGTTCCCGCAGGGCCGGCACCGTGAGTTCGATGACCTTGAGGCGATAGTACAGGTCCTCGCGGAAGTCGCCGCTCAACATCATCTTCTCGAGATCACGATTGGTCGCGGCCACCACGCGCACGTCGACCTGGATCCGCTTGTTGCTGCCAAGCTTCGTGAACTCGGCGTCCTGCAGCACGTGGAGCAGCTTCGCCTGAAGCGCCGGCTTCATCTCGCCGATCTCGTCCATCATCAGCGTGCCGGTGTCGGCCTGCTCGAACTTGCCGATGCGGGTCGTGGCGGCGCCGGTGAACGCGCCGCGCTCGTGACCGAACAGTTCGCTCTCGAGAAGTTCTGCCGGCAGCGCCGCGCAGTTCACCTTCACGAACGGACGGTTCTTGCGCGTCGAGCGCTGGTGGATCGCGCGGGACACCAGTTCCTTGCCGACCCCGCTCTCGCCGCGAATAAGAACGGTGACATCGCTGTCGGCCACCTGCTCGATGACGGTCGCGATGTTCCGCATCTTCTCGCTGTTGCCCCAGACCGACCGGTCTTCGTCATCGCTCAGCTGCTGGCGCAATTCGCTGAGTTCGGAGACGAGCCGATTCTTCTCGATGGCGTTCTTGATTGCGACATCCAGTGCAATCTCGCCAAGCCCCTCCGGGTCGTCGGGCTTGACGACGTAATCGGCGGCGCCGAGGCGGACCGCCTCGACAATGGTCGAGGCCTGGTTGCGCCCCGACAGCATGATGACCTGCGCCTCCGGTCTCGACGTCTTCAGCGCCCGCAACGTCGCCAGGCCGTCGAGACCCGGCATCATGACGTCCAGCAGGATCGCGTCAGGCGGTTCCGCCTGCTTCATGGAGGCGAGAAGCTCGTCACCTCGGGTATAACAACGGGCTTCGTAGCCACGAAGCGATAGAAACGTCCGCAGGTAGGCGGAAAAGGCAGAGTCATCGTCGACAATCGCGACGTATGGTTTTTTCATGAATTCAACCTGTGGGCGAAGTTACCGCACTTGGAGTGTGTAAGAAACGTTACACAGATGGGACACGGTCGGCTATAGCATTCAAGAGTCGTACCTCAGCAAAGCTCCTGCGCCGCCGAGGGTAGGTAGCGAAAGGACGACTTGCTCACCATCGTTGCCACTTTTTCCCCTGTTCAGGCGGTTTCGGCCGGTATTTTCTCGACCGGCCTCGTGGCACCCACCTTGTAGTTCGACAGTTCGGAACCAGCACGTTGCTGGCCGGCTTCAGGGGAGTTCATGCGCAGGTACTTGCTGACAACCGCCACCGCGGCCTTCCTGGTCATGGCGGCTCCGGCGGCTGACGGATCCACGACCGACATGAGAACCGGTGCCTTCGAGACCGCGGCCGTTGCCGTCCAGCGTCTCGCGGCTCGATCGCCATACATGAGAGACGAGGTGGTCATGGTGCTCATCGGCACCGCACTCATCGGGCTCGCTTCGGCAGTCCGGCGGGTCGATTTCGACTGATGCCGTCGATGCCGAATCGTCTCCACATAGCTTTGACCTCGATGATGGCCGGTTGGTTTCGCCTGTCGATCCTGCCGCTGCTGGTGCTTGGCATGTTTCAGCCCGGGCGGGCCGAGCAGGTCCTGCAGGTGCCGGAGGGCGCCGATCTTCAGCAGGCGCTCGACCGCGCGCGTCCAGGCGATACCATCCTGCTGCGCCCGGGGGCCCGCTACATCGGCAACTTCGTGCTGCCGAAGAAGGAAGGATCGCAATACATCACGGTCCGCACGGCGGATGTGAACGGCCAGCCCGCCATGGGCATGCGCGTCCATCCTTCACACGAATCGAAGCTCGCCAAGATCGGCTCGCCCAATGGTCAGCCGGCGCTGCGCACCGCGGCCGGCGCGCACCACTGGCGGATTCAGGTGCTGGAGTTCCTGCCGAACCGCAACGGCGCCGGCGACATCATCACGCTCGGGGACGCCGCCGAACGCGACCTCAATCAGGTCCCGCACGATCTGATCGTCGACCGGTGCTACATCCATGGCGATCCGGCGCTCGGGCAGAAGCGCGGGATCGCGCTGAACAGCGGCACCACGGTCATCAGAGGCAGCTACATCTCGGACATGAAGGTGCGCGGTCAGGACGCGCAGGCCATCGCCGGCTGGAATGGCCCCGGACCCTACACGATCGAGAACAACTATCTCGAGGCGGCGGGAAACAACTTCATGCTCGGCGGCGCCGATCCCGCGATCCGCGGTCTGGTCACCGAGAACGTTACCTTCAGGAAGAACCACCTCTCGAAACCGGTTGCCTGGCGTGGGCAGGGATGGACGGTCAAAAACCTGTTCGAGTTGAAGAACGCCCGGAAGGTGCTCGTCGAAGGCAACGTGATGGAGTACTCGTGGCTCGATGCCCAGGTCGGCTACGCCGTGCTGTTCACGCCGCGCAACCAGGACGGCGGCGCGCCGTGGGCGACCGTCGAGGACGTCACGTTCCGCTACAACATCGTCCGGCACGCGGGCGGAGGCATGCAGATCCTCGGCAACGACACGATCCACCCGAGCGGGCCGACCCGGCGCGTGCTCGTCGCGCACAACGTCTTCTACGACATCAACTCGGCAACCTGGGGCGGGACGGGAGCGTTCGTGCTCATCGGCGAAGGGCCGTCAGAGGTGACGATCGAGCACAACACCGTGAGCCAGTCGGGCAACATCCTGATGGCGTTCGGGGGCACGCGAGCCAAAGCGATCCCGATCTCGGGCTTTCGCTTCCGTGACAATCTCGTGAAACACAACGAGTACGGCGTGCACGGCAGCGATCGCTCTCCCGGTCAGGACTCGCTTGACTGGTACTTTCCCGGCGCCCAGTTTCAAAGCAACGGCATCGCCGGCGGTGACGCGCGCCGGTATCCGCAGGGGAACGCGTTCCTGTCGGAAGCCGAGTTCGAGGCGCAGTTCGTTGCGCCGGGCGCGGGAGACTTCAGGCTGAAGCCAGACAGCCGTTTCCGCGGCGCGGCCTCCGACAAGAAGGACCTCGGCGCGGACCTGTCCGCGCTTGCGGCCGCGCTCGGTATCCGTCCCGGGACGGCATTCCAGTAGAGGACCTTACTTCGACACCACGCGCAGGTTCGTGGGTGCACTGAGTTGTGTCGTCGTGGCGCCCGACAGGACGTTCCGCAGGGCGGCCGCCAGGGCGGGCACGTCCGCGCCGATGTTCGTTCCGTCGGTCGCGCGTCCGGCCAGCGGACCGCCGGGCGCGGCCGAGTAGTCGCCCGCGGAGACATTCGCAAACGCCGACGCGAAGGTGCCATCGGTGTAGTTCCCCACCGGGTATCGCGAGGCGGACCCGCCCTGGAGCCAGTTGCCCTGCACGCTGCCATCCCCGAAGTACGCGGCGATGACCCCGTTGCCGAACGACGCGTCCGCACCGTTGATGCCGTAACTGGCGTGGCGCGCCGCATTGTTCGTGAAGATGAAGCCGGGAACGGGCAGGATCCCGCCAGAGGTGCCACCGTAGACGTACATCACCGTCGTCCCGTCGGCGTCGATCGTGTTGTGGTCCACCGTGATATCCCGCGGACCGTTGCCCATCAGCAGGAACCAGCCGTGCCCGCCGAGCGTTGGCGTGATGCCCGTGAACAGGTTCTGCGTGATGCGGATCCGGTTGGTCTGGCGGCTCGGCGCGAGATCGTCGTAGCCGAGGATGTTGATCCCGCCCGAGGTGTTTCGAACGAGGTTTTGCCGGAACGTGACGTCTTCGACCACGCACCAGGAACACTTTCCATCCTGGTTGCGGGGAGTGAAGACGATGGCCCACCCGGGCTGTGCGCCCGCCCAGTGATTCTCGAGCACGTTCCGCTCGATGAGGACGTTGCGCGCGTTCTTCAGTTCCAGCAGGTTCTTCACCGTCCACACACTGCCCGAGGACGTCGGCGCCGTCCCTGCCTGACCGGCCGCACCCGTATCGACGAAGGAGGCCGTCGTCACCGACCAGTACTGATTCACGCCGAAGGGTGATCGGGCATACACGTCGTAGGCCGTGGCGTTCGCCACGGGCGTCCACGACAGCGCGACACGCCCGCCGGCCGCAACCGGCGCGGTCACCGGTGCCGATGCCGCGGATCTCGCCGTGACGCCGTTGCTGACCCGCATGCGGGCAACCACCTGGTAGGTGTGGACCCCGGCCGGAAGCGTGCCGCCCGCCTGCGCCTGCGCGACGAGTCCGGACGGCGCGGGAATGATGTCGTTTTTCCACGACATCGGCCGCGTCAGGTGATTGCCCCTGATGACGATGTCCTGGGTGACCAGATCCGGTATCGAGGGATCGCTGCCGCCGAACATGACGTTCTCACCGGCGGCTTCGAGATAGTTGTTCTCGATGACGAACGGGCCCGGACCGTTCCAGCCGCAGATCGCCTGCGTGTCCATCCCGACGCCTTTGATGTCGGAGATGTACGAGTTGCGGATGGTGACGGCGCTGCCATTCAGCGCGATGCCGCGCTTCTGCCCCATCACGGGATCGCCGTGGATGTAGACGCGATCGAATTCGATGTCGTACGGCACCTTCGCCAGGGTGTTCTGGGCCGAAGACGCATCCCCGATCTGGATGATCTCGCCGTAGCCGTCGCGGTTCGCGCCGAACTCCACCAGCACGATGCGCCAGCCATGCGTGCCGGCCGCCGTGGTCAGGGCCGGCATCGGATTGCCCGACCGGATGCGCGCCAGCGACGAGGCGTGAGCAGGGGAGACGCGCTGGCCGGCTGCCGGGTGATTCGGATGCGGAGCGGTCGTGATCGTGATCGGGGCGCCGCCGGTCTTCACCGGCAGCACGAAGTTGCCGGTGTAGGTCGCGCCAGGCTCCAGCAGCAGCGTGTCGCCGGGTTGCGCGGCGTTGATCGCGGCCTGGAGGTCCGCGCCGGGCGCGACGATCGTCGTCGCGGCGCGAGTGTCGATGATGTACGCCAGGGCAATCGCCAGCGCGACCCCCAGCGGGAGGAAACGTCGAACGGATCTGTTCATGGGTGATCCGTCCAGGCGCAACCGTTGTGCCGGTCGAGTTTCGCGCTAAATACCGCGATTTATTGAGGTTGTACGTGTCGCGCGGTCCTCTCGCGCCTTACATTTCCGTGATGTGGGATCACGGAAATCGGCCATAGCTCAGCCGTTCTTCTGGAACACGAGTTCGTGGCATCCGAGCCCGGCATCGCACTTCAGATGCTGCAGCGTGAAGCCCCGATCCCGGTAGAACGTGAACAGTTCGTCGGCGCGCGCGGCTTCGTACGGGTAGCCTCCGACCCAGTCGATGATGTCGCGCCATTTGTTCATTCCCCGGTTCGCGCCGTACTGGGTCCACTCGCGCACGTAGTCCTGCGGACGGCCGCGCAGGACGGCTTTGGCGGCCGATCGCAGTTCCGTCGGCAGCACGGCGATCGCGGCGTAGACCGGACGCACCGGCTTCGGCAACCGTCCGTACAGCTTCTTCAGTGTTTTCCACCGCGCCGTTTGCGCTCCACGGTCTGCGTAGATGGCGATGAACAACTGGGCGCCGGGAGCCACGCGGTCGCCGGCGGCCGCCAGGGCGCGCCACATCTGACCGGTATGGTGCAGGACTCCCCACGAATAGACGACGTCGAATGTCCCGAGCGACGCGAGATAGTCGTCGTCGAGGACGGAGCCGCGCTCGACCTTCCAGTTGGGATCGCCCGGGAAGTAGCGGCGGCGGAGTTCCGCGGTGCAGGCGACAGACTGCGGGTCGTAGTCGAAGGAGTGGACCGTCGCGCCCATCCGCCTTGCCGCCAGGCTGAAGAGACCGCTGCCGGATCCGATATCGAGGAACCGGAGGCCGTCGAGCGAATCGCGACGCAGGTAGGTGCGCAGCGATGCCTCGGCGTTCCGGATCCGCTCCTCGTTCAACAGTTCGAGGAACCGGGTCCAGTTCGCCCCGAACTCGAAGCGTTCGCCGGCGGCGACTTCTCCCTGGTGGGTATCCAGCGAACCGGTCAGTGTCGGCATTGAGAACTCCTCACAAATGGCAAGGCCCTGCTCAACGCGGGTGTCGTCGGCGGTGCCGTTCGACGCGGTGCAAGCGATGCGCCACAGATCAGGTCCTTCGTGGACGCGCGCGCCACTCGCGTCGCTGAGTAGTTCTTACAAACGGTTCAGTTGTGCGCGCGAACACTCGGGCCGTCTCGCACCTTGCGTCACGCGTGTTCCTGCCTTTTTCGGCGTGTTTCGACGGATGCGCTGGCTGGCCCGGCAATTGCGTTGAAGCTGATCGTTTCCGAAAACAAACCACGAATTACGGGAGTCTTGAGTGAGCCGAGTGACTGTAACTGTGCGAATCGTCGTGTGTCTCGCGCTTCTCGCGTGCGCTGTGCCGGTCTCTGCTGCGACGTTGACGGTGTGTGCGAGCGGTTGCGCCTACTCGGACCTGCAACAGGCCATCGACAGCGCATCGCCGGGTGACACGATCCTGTTGCGCGCCGGCGAGACGTTCGCCGGTCCCTTCGTGCTGCGTGCGAAGCCGAATACGGGTGCGTGGATCGTGATCCGCTCCGATGCCCCCGATTCTTCGCTTCCGCCCGACGGTGTGCGGCTGGTGCCCTCGGGCAAGCCGGGCGCGAACACGAGCCGTTCGCTGCTGCCGCGTCTCATCGGCCGGAGCCAGACCTACAAGACGACGCCGGTGATCAGCACCGAACCGGGCGCCAATCACTACGTGCTGAAGTTCCTGGAGATCGACGGCGAGGCCAACCTGGGTTGGGAAACGCTCATTGCGTTCGGTGACGACAAGACCAGTGCGGTCCCGTACGACATCGTCATGGACCGGGTCTACGCGCACGGCCACTTCGCCAAGGGGCAGAAGCGGGGCATCGCCCTCAACAGTGCGCGTACCGACATCCTGAACAGCTACATCTCCGACATTCGCGCCGTCGGGTTCGATTCGCAGGCGATCTGCGGATGGAACGGGCCGGGGCCGTACCGGATCGTCAACAACTATCTCGAGGCCGCCGGAGAGAACATCATGTTCGGCGGCGGCGATCCGGCCGTGCAGAACCTCGTCCCGAGCGGGATCGAGATCCGGAACAATCACATCGTCAAGCCGCTTTCCTTGAAGAACGACATCCTGTCGGCGCCGTCCTGGGCGCAGGCGTTCGCGTCGAGCGCGAGCGGAGCGCTCCCCGCCGGAACGCACTACTTCAAGGTGGTGGCGCTGCTCGACACCGGTCCCGTGACGGCACAGTCGGCGGCGTCGGTCGAGGCGTCGGTGTCCCTGCCGGGCATGCAGAGCGCCACGATTGCCTGGGGCGCGGTCTCGGGCGCCGAGCGCTATCGCATCTATCGCGGGACCTCGCCGGGCGCGCAGTGGGCGTACATCGAGACCACGTCGAGTGCGAACAGCTTTGTCTACACAGGGATCGGCGAGAAGCCGGGCTCACCGCCGTCGAGCGGCAATGAATGGGTCGTCAAGAACCTGATCGAGTTCAAGAACGCGCAGAACGTCACCGTGGACGGCAACGTCATCGAGAACATCTGGGCGGCCGGGCAGAACGGCTATGCGATCGTCATCACGCCGCGCAACCAGTCGGGGAGCGCGCCCTGGGTGCGGGTTCGCGACGTCACCTTCACCAATAACGTCATCCGGAACGCGGCCGGCGTGCTGACGGTCGTCGGCTACGACGACCTGGCGGTGAGCCAGCAGACGCGGCGCGTGACCTTCAGCAATAACCTGATCTACAACATCGATCCGGCCGGCGGATGGGCGAAGACGCTCGTCGTGGGCGACGACCCGTCGGTCGTCGTGTTCGACCACAACACCATCGTCCACAACAACACGTCCGTCCTGTTTGCGTACGGTCCGACGATCGACGGGGTCGTGTTCACCAACAACGTCACGCTGCACAACGACTACGGCGTGATGGGCAACAACGCACAGCCCGGTTCGACCACGATCAACATGTACTTCCCGGGCGGCGTCGTGACCAACAACGTGTTCGCGGGCGGCAACGCCTCGGCCTATCCCACGCCCAACTCGTTCCCGACCCTTGCCGAGTGGAACGTCTCGTTCGTCGATCCGGCCAATCATGACTACCGGATCCGCAGTTCGAGCGTTTTCTACGCCGCGGGCGCGAACGGCACGGTCCCAGGCGTCAACTGGAGCCTGCTCCACGACGCCACGCAGCCCAACTCGCCGAAAGGCACGCCGCAGCCCGGTCCGGGCACGCCGCCGCCCGATCCGGGAACGCCGCCTCCAACGGGCAACACGTTACCGGTCGCCCGTCCCGGCGGACCGTATACGGCCGCCGTCGGCGCGCCGTTCATCGCGGATGGCAGCGGATCGTCGGACGCCGAAGGCAGCCTCGCGTCGTTCACCTGGCGCTTCAACGACGACATCGTGCTCTACGCGAGCGATGTGCCTGCGAGCGCCATCGCCGGTTCGGCGTGGGTGCGAACGTCGCGGACCGATGCCGCCAATGGCGTGGCGATCTGGAACCCGGATCGAGGCGTGCCGAAGCTTGCCGATTCATTGGCGTCACCGGCGAGCTACGTAGAGGTGAAGTTCTATGCGGCGGCCGGCGTCCCCTATCGGCTCTGGATGCGGATGCGCGCGGAAGGGGACGCCTGGTGGAATGATTCGCTCTTCCTGCAGTTCAGCGGTCGAGTGACGCCGGAAGGTGCCCCGATCGACAGGATCGGGACCACCGGGGAAGCCACGATCTCGCTGGAGGAAGGAACCGGCGCCGGACTCTCGGGGTGGGGCTGGAACGACGGCGCCTATGGCGGTCTCGCCGATCCGGTCTACTTCGCCACCTCGGGGCCGCAGACGATCCGGATCCAGCAGCGCGAGGACGGGATCATGTGGGACCAGATCGTCCTCAGCGCCGACACGTATCGAAACAGCGCGCCCGGCGGCACCAAGAACGACACGACCATCGTTCCTGCCTCATTTGGAACGAGCAACGCGGTCGTGGCCTCGTACACCTACAACGTCCCCGGGCAGTTCCCGATCGTGCTCACCGTCGTTGACCAGGCGGGCGCGTCCGCATCGGCGGTCACGTCGGTGAACGTCACCGGTGGTGGCAGTAGCGGTGGCGGGGGAGGCGGCGGAGGCGGGGGGACCGTGTCGGCGAACCACGGCGGTCCGTATTCCGGCTCGGTGTGGCAATCGGTCACGTTCGACGGCAGCCGGTCGCAGGCCTCGGCGAGCGCGCAGTATCTCTGGAGGTTCGGAGACGACATCGTGCTCGATCCGACGGACATGAACGTGGTCGGCAGCGCGTGGCAACGCGTGAGCGACAGTTCCGCCGCGCGCGGCACCGCCATCGTCAATCCGGACCGGGGGCATCCGAAGATCACCACCGCCGCCGCGTATCCGTCCAGCTATGTCGAGGCGAGTTTCCGCGCCGCGCCAGGGGTGCCGTATCGGCTGTGGATCCGGATGCGCGCGCAGAACGATGACTGGACGAACGACTCGATCTTCGTCCAGTTCACCGGGAGCGTCAGCGCTTCCGGCGCGGCGGTCAACCGGATCGGCACCACCGGGGCGATGAGCGTCTCGCTCGAAGAAGGCCACGGTGCCGGACTGCTCGGATGGGGCTGGGCCGACGGCGCCTACGGCTACATGGACGCGCCGATCTACTTCAACAGCGACGCCGTCCAGCGGATCCGGATCCAGCAGCGGGAAGACGGGGCGCGGATCGACCAGATCGTGATCAGCGCCGACGCATACGCATCGTCGCCCCCTGGTGCGCTCAAGCAGGACACCACGATCGTGCCCGCCTTTCCGAGCAGCGCCACGGGTCTGCGTCCGGCGCATCGGTATGCAATCCCTGGCGTCTTCCCGATCCAGCTGATCGTCGTCGACGGCTCCCAGTCGGCCGTCGCGTTCACCACCGCGACGATCAAATAAACGTAGGGCACCCCTTTCAGGGGTGCCGGCGAGAGGGACACGTAGGGCACCCCTTTCAGGGGTGCCGCTTCCGCTACTTACACGGAAGCCGCACGACGGCGGCCGCTTTCTCCCCATCGGGCAGCCCGTAGAGCCCGCCGTCGTGCTGATTGATGACGCGTCGGGCGATCGCGAGGCTCAATCCGGATCCGCCGCGCCATTCGTCGAACACCTCGAGTGTCGACGTGTCGGTGTCCACGAGCGACTCGATCCTGTCGTCGCCGGCGATCCAGATCGTGCAGCCGCTGTCAGCCTGTTTCCGGAGGCGAACGATCAGTCGCGTGCTGTCCACCAGTTCGCGCCGGAGGGCGTTGACCAGCGATCCAAGGGCGATGCGGAGCCGCGTCGTGTCACCGGAGATCATGACCGGCGCGTCGGCTCCCTGGACGTCGATGACGACCTCCCGGTCGGGGAGGTCGTCGAGACCGGCGACAGCCTCTTTGAGGGTACTGGCGAGATCCATCCGGGCTTTGTTGACCGTCGCGGTCCCGTTCTCGAGCGCCGCGAGGTCGGCCATCTCGGCAACCAGCGACGAGAGTTTGCCGCAGGCCTTCTCGGCTTCTTCCAGCACCTTGCGCTGCTGATCGCTGATCGGGCCGACCTTTCCCCGCGTCACCATCCGGAGATAGCCGGATGCGACCGTGATCGGGGTCCGCAGCTCATGGACGGCCAATCCCATCAGTCGTGGCCATCGGGGTTCGATGCGCGCGTTCGCCATCAGCAGATTCTGGCCTAACAAACGTCCCGTGGGAAGCTGGGGCGGCTCCTGGGTGTTCTGATCCATGGCGGCATAAGATTATGGCGAGACTCCGGGCCGCGGACCGCCGACCGCGGCCCCCCATGGGCGGAAGACGCGATGTTGATCAAGACAGGGCCGGTCATCCCGGCGTCAGAGATTACCGACGAGAAGTTCTACCTTCGCCGCCGCGAGTTCATGCGCCTCGTCGGCAGCGCTGCCGTGGTGGCTGGAAGCGCCCCGCTGCTGCAGGCCTGCACCGGTGAAAGCGTGTCGGCCGATTTCGCCGGCACCGGCGGCCCCGCCGTCCCGGCAGAGCAGACGCCCCTGGCGAACGTCAAGCCGAAGGTCGTGACCACCGACGAACCGCTGAACTCGTTCGAGCAGATCACCAGCTACAACAACTTCTACGAGTTCGGCGTGAACAAGGATGATCCCCAGCGGCACGCCGGGCGCCTGACGACCTCGCCGTGGAAGGTCAAGATCGACGGCCACTGCAACAAACCGGCGGAGTATCACCTCGAGGACCTGATCCGTCCGCACCAGCTCGAGGAGCGGATCTACCGGTTGCGCTGCGTGGAGGCGTGGTCGATGGTGATCCCCTGGATCGGGATCCCGCTCGCGGAGGTGATCAAGCGCGCCGAACCGACGTCGAAGGCGGCCTTCGTCGCGTTCTCGACGCTCTATCGTCCGTCGGAGATGCCCGGCCAGCACCAGCCGGTGCTCGACTGGCCCTACGTCGAGGGTCTGCGGATGGACGAGGCGATGCACCCGCTGACGATCCTCTCGGTAGGCCTCTACGGCAAAACGCTGATGAACCAGAACGGCGCGCCGATCCGCCTCGTCGTCCCCTGGAAGTACGGGTTCAAGAGCATCAAGTCGATCGTCCGCATCCAGTTCGTGGACCGCATGCCGCCGACCGCCTGGAACAAGGCGAACGCGCGCGAGTACGGCTTCTACTCGAACGTGAACCCCGAAGTGGACCACCCGCGCTGGACGCAGGCCACCGAACGGCGTATCGGCGAGTTCCGTCGCCGTCCGACGCTGATGTTCAACGGTTACGGCGACCAGGTCGCCGCGCTGTATGCCGGGATGGACCTACGAAAGAATTACTGAACGCTCCATAAGAGAAAGCGCCTGCGGCTCGAGCGAGCGGCCGGAGGGAAGCGCCGCGAAGCGGCGCCCGCGAGCGAGAGCGCGTGGGGGTGGGGCCCCACGCGCATTGATAAATGCAGACTGAATGCTCGGATTAGCAAAACCGCTTGTCTTCACGGTCGCCCTCGCGCCGGCCCTGTGGCTGGTCTTCCGCTTTCTCACCGACAGGCTCAGCGTCAATCCGATCGAAGACATCACGCTCACGACGGGGATCTGGACGCTGCGGTTCCTGGTGATCACGATCGCGATCACGCCGGTGCGCCGGATCACCGGGTGGAACCGTCTCATTCAGTTCCGGCGGATGATGGGGCTCTTCACGTTCTTCTATGCAACCCTGCACTTTCTCACCTGGGTTGTCCTGGACCTGTTCTTCGCCTGGGACCTGATCCTCGCCGACATCGCCAAGCGTCCGTTCATCACGATGGGGATGATCGCCTTCGCCGCGATGATTCCGCTGGCGCTGACATCGACGAAAGGGTGGATCCGCAGGCTTGGACGCAACTGGCAGGTGCTGCACCGGCTGGTCTACCTGAGCGCCGTCGCCGCCGCCATCCACTACTTATGGAAGGTGAAGGTGATGATCGGATCCCCGGTGTATTACGCCGCGATCGTCGCCGCGCTGCTGCTGTTCCGGGTCCTCTGGGCGCTGCGCGGGAAGAGGTCCAGGACGCCGGCGACGGTTCGGTCGTAGGTTGTGGTTGATTAAAGCGCTAGCCCAGAGAATAAGGAATCGTCGGACAAGTCATCATTGCATTTTGTACCACGACGTGAAGACGAACTCCTGTCCCACGCCTGTCCGTGCCATAGAATCACCATCCCATTCGGCCACCGCACCTGGAATTCGAACAGCTCCCGTGATTCTACCCGTCAGTGTTTTCCTCACGCGAATCACCAGATCGTCGTGAAGCAACAAGCCGAGAAGTCGAAGACACTCGTCCATCCACTGATCAGCCGCGTTCTCAGGCCATGCGGACCGATGCCGCCGAACGGGAGCGCCATTCGCTTCGAACACGAATGCGTCGTCGACAACAGTTATGCTAAGGGCTCGTCAGATAACAAATGATTACTTTCGTCGTCGCTGTCGCGGTCGAATCGTATAGTTCCATTCGCCATGAAAATCATGCGGCGTGAGATCGATGGTGGCCATCTGGGCGTCGGTCACGCGGACACCGGCCGGGTACTGACGCGGGTCGACTTCCGAGCGCACCCGGAGCCCTGAGCGACTCCGCGTGCTGCCGATCAGGCTCACGATCGCCGCGAGGCTGACGAGCGGGATCCCGCGCCAGTTCATCGCGATGTGCGAGAACAAGCGGTGCTCGATACGGTTCCACTTACTCGTGCCGGGTGGAAAGTGACACACCGTGATCGTCAGCCCCGTCCGGTTGGCGAACTGTTGCAGTTCCCACTTCCAGAGCCGCAGCCGGTTGCCGTTGCTGCCGCCGGCATCGGCGGTGACGACCACCGTGCGGGCGCGCGGGTACGCGGCGCGGCCCATCTGCTGCCACCAGCGCCGGATCGCATTGACGGCAAAGCTGGCCGTGTCGTGGTCGACGCCGACGCTGACCCAGCCTTCGTCGCGTTGGAGATCGTAGACGCCGTAGGGAATCGCTTTGCCGCCGCCCGGCTCCGGCACGACAAAATCATGGACGCGCACCGGTACGGGATCACCGGTCGGTCGCCACGTCCGCCCCGCATTCTTGAAGTCCCCGACGAGTTCCTTCTTCTTGGTATCGACCGAGATCGCCGGCTGCTGCTGCGCCTGCGCGCGCGCGACCGTCGCGGCGATGTAGCGAAACTGCGCGTCGCGATCCGGGTGCTGGCGCCCTTCCGTCGTCTTGACATTGCCCTGGAGGCTGTAGCCCAACGCGCGGAGCAACTCCGCCACCACCGTGTGACTGACCTGATGGCCCAGCGCCTGCAGCGCGAAGGCGAGCGTCCGTGTACTCTGACAGCACCAGCGGAGCGGCGACTCCGGATCGCCAGGCGCCGTCGGCTCGACCAAGGCGTCCAGATCGTCGAGCAGCGTGACGTCGATCGTCGTCAGGGCCTTGCGGCCGCCGCCGGCGCGACGGATCCGCGTCGGCGGCACCGGCTCGGCGGGCGCGTCGAGTTCCCGCACACCTCGCTGAATCGTCGACCGGGACAGCCCGGTGGCACGCATCACCAGCGCAACGCCGCCATGCCCCAGGGCACGCGCTTCGGCCGCCGCCCAGCACCGGCGCGACCGTTCGGTCAGCATCGGCGCCAGCGCCTCGTACTTGGCGCGGAGCGTGGCCA
>DASWVN010000252.1:0-20274 GCA_036401215.1 Vicinamibacterales bacterium
TACACGGCGGGCGCCGTTTTGAGCTTCGCGTTCGGTCAGCGGAAGGCGATTCTCGACACGAACGTCGCGCGCGTGCTGTTCCGCGTGTTCGTCGGCAGGGGTGAGCCGAAGGCGCATGCGATGAAGCGGCACCTCTGGGACGTGTCGCGCACCGTACTGCCGATGCGCCACGTGTTCGACTTCAACCAGGCGCTGATGGATTTCGGCGCGACGATGTGCCCGGCACGGAAGCCGCGGTGCGGCGAATGTCCGCTGCGCGGACGCTGTGCTTCGTACCCGTTCGGTTCCGCTCCTCGCCAGGCGGCGCGCGCTCGCCGGGCGTCGCGCGCATGAGACCGCACATTCTGGTGGCGGCCGCGGTGATCCGCCGCGGCGACGAGTACTTCGTCACCAGGCGCCACGCCGGCGTGCACCTGGAAGGCTATTGGGAGTTTCCCGGCGGGAAGTGCGAGGAAGGGGAATCGCTGTCGGTGTGTCTCGAACGCGAGATCCGCGAAGAACTCGACGCGGGAATCACCGTTCGAGACGAGATCCTGGCCGTGTCGCACGAGTACCCCGACAGGATCATCGAACTTCGGTTCTTCGATTGTGAGCTGCGTGACGAGCCCAGGCCGATGCTGGGGCAGGAGATGCGCTGGGTGAGGAAGGGAGAGCTGGATTCGCTGCCCTTCCCACCAGCGGACGCGGAACTGCTGGAACTTCTGAAAACCCGTTAGCGCCTGAGGATCTCGACGCCGCTCACCTTGCCGAGGCAGGTATCGCCCGAGTACGGGATGCGGATCGAATCCACCTGCAGCTCTGCCGTTCCCGCCAGCTTGATCGCGCAGGACGTGATGCCCGGCGCCGTGGCATTGGCTTCACCACTCCAGGCGATCGTTCCTGACGTGGTGAACTGCCCCTGGGCGGTGCCAGCCACCTTCAGGTCCCCTTTGCAGGTCGCGCTGAACGATCCCTTCGCGCTCAGCTCGGACTGCTCGGTCACGTTCCATTTGAAATCCGTGCAGTCGGTGGGCGAGGGGACGATGCTCGAGGAGGTCCAGTTGCCCAGCAGCGAGCCGCTACCCGCGGCGGATGGACCCGTAGGGGTGCTCTTGTGTTCGAAGTCGATGCAGCCGCCGGCGGCGAGCGCTGCGGACAGCACGACGATCTGGAGTCGGCTCTTCATCTTCATTCTTCTCGGCCGGTCGCAGAGGAAAAAGTATACCAGCCGGAAATCGGTCATTCCGTTGGCCGGCATCCGTCGCAGCCTACGAATTTGTTCCTCGGATTACGAAGGAGTGACCTCTAAATAATCGCGCAAGGCCTGGGTCGTGCTGTGGAACGCCAGCTCCTGCCACGGAATCTCCCCGGGAGTGAAGAGCCGTGCTTCCAGGCATTCATCGTCGGTGCACAACTCGCCGCCGATGGCCCGCGCGGCATACACGATCACGATGAGTGATCGATGGGCGTAGGAGTAGATGTTGACCAGCCGCTCGATCTCGACGTCGAGCCCGGCTTCTTCGCGCGCTTCCCGGACGGCCGCCGCAGTGACCGCCTCACCGCGATCCACGTAGCCGCCTGGAAAGACCCACAGACCGTAGCCAGGCTCGATGGCGCGCCGCACCAGCACGAGGCGATCGTCATCGGTGCGGACGATCGTCCCGACCGCGACCTTGGGATCGAGATAGAGGACCTGTCCGCAGCGCGTGCAGACGAGGCGCTCGGGATCCCCCTTTTTGAGCAGCCGGCTTTCCAGCTCGCCGGCACACGTCGGACAGAATCGGTAATCGATCTCCATTGAACCTTCTGCTTCGCGCAAAACCTATAATCGCAGAATGGCGATCCTGAAGGTGGCGAACATGGGGCACCCCGTGCTGCGCGCCAAAGCCCGTCCGCTCGAAGCGGCGGAAATCCGCTCCCCGGCGGTTCAGCAACTCATCGATGACATGCTGGAGACGATGGCCGAGTACCAGGGCGTCGGCCTGGCGGCGCCGCAGGTGCACAAGAGCGTCCGTCTCTTCGTGGCCGGCTTTCCGGAACCCGACGACGACGAGCAGGAGGAGCCCGAAGTCCCGCAGATGGTCCTGATCAATCCGGAGATCACCATCGTCGGCAAGGAGACGGTCGAAGACTGGGAAGGCTGTCTCAGCATCCCCGACATCCGTGGACGTGTTCCCCGCGCCCGCCAGATCGTCGTCCGGGCCTACGACCGCAACGGCAAGCGGCTGGAGATCAAGGCGTCCAACTTCACCGCCCGTGTGATCCAGCACGAGACCGACCACCTCGACGGCGTCCTGTTCTTCGATCGCATGAAGTCGTTCGAATCGCTGACGTTCCTCGAGGAGTTCGGTAGGTACTGGAGTCGAAGGGATGTGCCTGAGGAGTGAGTACGTATCAATGACGAATGCTGAATGCTGAAAGAACCCATTCGGCATTCGCCATTCGTCATTCGTCATTGACCTCTCCTCGAATCACCCCTCCCGCCGCTTCTTTTCGAGCGCTCGTTCTGATCCCAGACGTTCGAGTTCCACCTCAGAATGATCGGTGAACTTCATCGCGCCGGCGATGACGCGGTGGCCGGCTTTTTCGGCGATGAGGCGGTGCATCTGCTGGCAGACCCGCCGGTAGGCGGGATGGCCCTGCGGCGCGGTGCGCAGCTCGATGACGTGCATGGCTTCGCGGGCGTTCATCTCCATGTAGAAACGGATCCGGTAGGCCATGGCGACGGCGTACTGCGCAGCCGCGGCGTGACCGGCGCCGGTGAGGGCCTCGTAGAGTGACGCGCTCGCGTCCATTACGCGGTCCCAGTCATCTCCCGCCCCCGCTTCGCGGATCGCCTCCGGTTCGGTGAACCCGTGCTTCGTCGTCAAGGGCTGCCACTCGAGCGTGAGGAGCCGGTGGCGCTGAAGGTCGCGGAAGGCGCCGTAGTCCGTGAGAATGTCGAAGCGGTACGACGTCCGTTCGAACGCGCGTCCCGGCTTGTGCCGGCGATTCGATCGATTGCCGATGTAGGCGCGCAGCACCTGCGCGCGTTCGTCCGCTGACATCTTCCGGGCGATGGCCTGGAGCTGGCTGTCGGGCAGGTCCGAGACCGCGTACAGCGCGGCCGCGACGATCTTCACCTCGCCATCGGGATCGAAGTCGGTGAGTGAAACCTCGTCTGCCGGCGCGGCGAGCATCTGATCGAGCAGGGCGTCTGCCACCGATGCGGTCGCGCTTCGGGCGTTCGCGATGTACTCGCTCCATTGGCCGCCGCGGTCGGCGAGGTCCACGCGCGTGAGAAACGCGGGGATCACCTTCCGCAGTTCCTGCAGCATCAGGTCCGCGCATTCCCGCGCTTCCGCGAGCGGATGGGCACGCATGCGCAGCAGGAGCGCTTCGAACGCCTGCCCCGTTCCATAGAGTCCGACGTTCGACTGTGTGGCGGCGGGCAGCATCCCGCGAAGCGTGTCGAGCGCTTTCGCCCGAATCGCGGCCCGATGAACCGCATCGCTGTCCGACGGGCTCTTCGGATAGCGCCGCGAGAAGTGCTCCTGCATCGCCGGGATCCACTTCGCGTATGCCGCGAACGTCTCGTCCATGGTCCGGACGTACTGGTCGCGAAGCGCTCCGGTGACCTCCTCCGGGACGTGATAGCGCCACCGGCCGTGCAGCTTGTCGGTATATGGGACGTAGCGCGTGGATTGCTCGAGATAAGCCATCAGGCGTCCCCACTCGAGCACTTTCGTGAGGACGTTCGAGACGTACTCACACGCGATGTGCGCCCCTCCGAGCTGGGCGACCGAGTCGTCGCCGTACTCGTTGAACACCCGCGCGTACAGTTTCTCGGCGCGCGCGATGCCCACGCGCTCACTCTCGGCCGGCCTCACGGGCATCTCGCCGGCGAACTCGTCCAGGAAGAGCCGGCGGAGCGACTTCGCCGACCGCGAGTAGCGTGCGAAGAGCGCGCCTTTGACCGTCTCAGGCAGGTTGGTGAGCGCGAAGACGTGACTGGTGGTGTTGGTGAAATACGGTTCGAGCTTCGCCCGCTCGTCGTCTGTGAATTGTTCAGGGGATCGGGAGGTGAGCACGGTGTGGAAATTATAGACGCGTGAATTTGGGACGCGTGAAACGCCGAACTATGAACTCCGAACTCCGAATATCGCTCGCGAGCGAGCCGCGCGAGCGAGCCACGCGAACGGAGCGAGCCGGCGAAGCGGCTCGCGAGAGAGCGTGCAAGGGGGTCCGGGGGACGAAGTCCCCCGGTTGAAGACAGTTCGGAGTTCGGAGTTCATAGTTCGGAGTTTCTGCGGCCAGTCCCTGGCCGTTCGTCAGACGCTTCAACTGCCGCCGAACCCGATCAGGACCTTCCCGTCCTCCTCCACGAGGACCGGAACCCGCCGATGCCCGCCCGAGTAGCCGAGCATGGTGTCGAGAGCCGAAGGATCCTTCTTCACGTCGATGTACTCGACATCGATGTCCCGGCGTTCGTAGTCGTCCCTGGCCGCCGCCGTGTACGGGCAGTTCTCCTTACCGAAGATCAGCACCATTCCGGCAGTATGACAGACCCTCAGGGTGGCCGGGAACCTCGAAATGGGCCTCAAAGTCTAAGGATTTGACACCTTTGTGAAAGGGTTCACAGAATTGGACGAGCGCGGGGGGAGCCCCCCTGCCAGGTACGCTGGAGGTTCGATGGTTCCCGCCGTTCTCGCCGCTCTCCTCGCAATCGCCCTGACGCCCGCCGCGGCTCAGCAGAAGCTTTCGGCTGATGATATCGCGCGCCGCGTCCAGGACCGCGACACCGGCCGCGACTCGCGGATGAGCATGCGGATGAAGCTGTTCGACCGGCACAACCGCGTGCGCGAGCGTGCGCTCACGCTGGAGTCGCTCCGCGGCCGCGGCAATCCGGGAGCCGCAGCAAACGCGCCCGCCGGCGATCGGCTGCTGATCCGCTTCACCTATCCGAACGACATTCGCGGCACGGGGTTCCTCGTGTGGGAGCATCCAGAGAAGGAGGACGAACGCTTCCTCTACCTGCCCTCGCTCGGACGCGTGCGACGGATCGCCGGATCCGAGACCCAGGAAAGCTTCGTCGGCAGCGACTTCACCTATGAAGACATCGGCGGCCGCGAGTTCGACGAGTACACCTACGCGATCGTCGACGAGAACGCGTCGTGGACGCCGCCCGCCGGCGGCCCGCCACGGCCCGCGTGGAAGCTCGAGTCGCGGCGCAAAGACAAATCCGCCGAGTTCCCGCGCGTCGTCTCGACGATCCTCAAGGACAGTTTCGTGCTGGCCGGGGCCGACATCTACAACCGCCGGGACGAGAAGCAGAAGGTCTACACGGTCCGCCGCCTCGAACAGATCGAGGGGATCTGGACGGCGATGGACGCGGAAATGACCAACCTGCTGGAGAAGTCCCGCACCGAGCTGGTCATCGAGAAGGCGGACTACAACGTCGGGCTGAAGGAATCCGACTTCACCCGGCGGGAGCTTGAAAGCGGCGCGCGATGAGCGAACGGCGATTCACGAACGCGCTCGCCGCGTTCATCTGGCGCTTCAGGATCCCGCTGTCGATCGCGATCGTCGCCGGCGCAGTCGGCCTGGCGCCGCGCGCGAACATCACCCATATCGACAACGACATCACGGCGTGGTTCTCGAAGGAGGACCCCGTCTACCGTGACTACGAACGTTTCCGCGAGGAGTTCGGCGGCACCCGGACGCTGATCATCGCGCTGCAGGCGGAGACCCCCGAGCGGCTCTTCTCACGCGACACGCTCGAGTTCATCGAGAGGGTCACCGGCGACATCGAGCGCGTCGAGACGGTCGTGCGGGTCGACAGTCTGGCGACGGCGACGATCGTCGAGGCGTTGCCGCCGACCAAACAGGACGACGGCGGCCTCGACGTGCGCCCGCTCCTCGAAAACGCGGCAACGCAGGCGCCCGAGGACGTGCGCCGCCGCGCGATGCGCGACGACCTGCTGCGCGGAGACCTGGTGTCGGAGAACGGCACGGTCACCGCGATCGTCGTGGGCTTCGACGAAGACCGGATCGACGCCGTCCGCGCCGGGGTCATCCAGCAGATCCACGACCTGATCGATCCACGCCTGCCGGACGGGATCCGCGCCTATTACAACGGCAGCCTCGAGATCAGCGAGACCTACAACCGGGTCACGATCGACAACCAGACGAAGTTCACGCCGCCGATCCTCGCGCTGACGATCCTCGCGATCTACGCCTCGTTCCGCTCGTGGCGCAAGACGATGCTCGCGCTGTTCGCGATCCTGGTGAGCATCCTCTGGACGCTGGGCCTGTACTCGCTCATGGGGTTCGGCTTCAACGTGCTCACCAGCATGCTGATCCCGCTGATCGTCGTGCTGGCGATTGCAGACGACGTCCACATCATGCAGCGGTGGGACGAAGCGCGGCGCCAGGGGGACAACGAGACCGCGTTCAAGGAGACGGTCTCGCACCTCGTGACTCCACTTTTCGGCGCGAGCGTCACAACGGCCCTGGGGATGCTCTCGCTCGCGACCAGCCACGTCGTCGCCGTGCGCACGTTCGGCATCGGATCTGCCGTCGGGATCATGGTCGATTTCGTGATTTCGATCATCCTCGTGCCGACGATCCTGACCTACATCAAGGTGAGCGATCCTGCACGGGAGACGCCGAACGAACGGTTCCTGGTCGAGCCGCTTCGCCGCATCGCGCGGTTCACCTGCGCATACCCCGGGCGAGTGCTCACGATCGCGTTGATCGTTGCCCTCGTCGCAGCCGTGGGGATCTTCAGGCTGCGGGTCGACACGAATCACATCAACTTCTTCGCGGGTTCGCATCCGCTCGGTCAGTCCGCCCGCGTCATCGACCAGGAACTCTCGGGTGTCTACAGCTTCCAGTTGATGCTCGAGGGTCCGCCGGATTCGCTCAACACCCCGGATGCGCTCCAGCGCATGGACCGCCTGCAGAACGAGCTTCGAAAGTTCGAACACGTTCGGAAGGTGACCTCGATCGCCGACTACGTGAAGCGGATCAACAAGGAGCTGAACGACGGGCGCGAAGAAGCCAACGTCATTCCGCCCGACCAGGAGACGATCTCGCAGGAGCTGTTCGTGTTCTCGCTCGGCGGCGAAGGGCGTCACGAACTCGAACGGATCGTCGCCAGCGACTACTCGCGCGCACAGATCAACGTCAAGCTCCAGTCCATGAGTTCCGACGTCGTCCTGCAGTACGTGGAACAGGCCGATCGCATGGCGAAAGAGGCGTTCGCCGGGACGGAGATCACGGCGATGACGACCGGATCCGGACGGCTGTTCAGCACGCTCGATCACTACCTGGTGGATTCGCAGTTGAGCAGCTTCGGGACCGCGTTCGTGACCGTGTTCGGCGTCATCTTCATCGTCTTCCGCTCCTGGCGGTTTGGCGCGCTCACGATCCCGCCGAACCTGCTCCCGGTGATCGCGGTCCTCGGTGTCATGGGCTACCTCGACATCTCGATGAACATCGCGACCGTCATGGTGGCGAGCGTCGCGCTCGGCATCGTGGACGACGACACGATCCACTTCATCAATCGGTACCGGCGCGAGGTGTCGGACGGCGCGTCGACCGACGAGGCGATCGAGCAGGCGACCATCCACGAAGGACGCGCCTCGTTGACGACCGCCGTCATCAACACCTGCGCGTTCGGTGTGTTGTTCTTCTCGGAGTACCGGCCGAATGCGTGGTTCGGCGGACTGCTGGCCCTGACGATGGCGGTGGCGTTCCTGGCCGAGGTCTTCATTCTGCCGCCGATCATCAAGCTGCTGCCGCGCATCTTCGGCGCTTCGGCGTTGCGAGGGGGCGCCGCAGCGGCCGCTGCGGTCGTGGTGCTGACGCTGCTGGGACCAGCGGAAGCCGCTGCCCAGTCGCTCGAGCCGCCGACCGGGAACGTCTCCGTTCTCGCGGACTGGTTTCCGACCCGCGACACGAGCGAGCTTCGCGCGAGGATCTTCGTCGAGGAGCGGATCGCACCGTCCGATGAGGTGCGCTTCACGTTCTCCGGATTCGCGGAGGGGCTCCTTGCGCGGCGTCCTCCCGCGGGGAGCCGCAGCGACGACGTCCGCGCGGAAGGAGAGTCGGGCGCAATCGCGCGCGTGCACGAGGCCGTGGCCGACGTCCGCTTCGGCCGCGTCGATCTGTATGCCGGCTACGGACGTGTCGTCTGGGGAAAGCTGGACGAGTTGCAGCCGACCGATGTCATCAACCCTCTCGACGTTTCGCGCTTCTTCCTCGAGGGCCGCAACGAGGCTCGGCTTCCCGTCGGCGTCATTCGCGGACGCTTCTACTTTCAGCCCGACGTCACGCTGGAAGGTGTCTACGTCCCGTTCTTTCGCCGCGGACGCTTCGATCAGCTGGAGGAGCGCTCGTCACCGTTCAACATCACGCCGGACCTCGAGCTGGCGGTGTGTCTCGCAATCGGATGCCCGACCCTGCCGCCCACCGTCGTCGAACGGGAGCCGGCCGCGCGGTGGAGCCACGCGCAGGGAGGCGCGCGGTTCAGCGCGACGAGCGGACGGTTCGACTGGAGCGTCAGCGCGTATCGCGGATTCGAGGCGTTCCCGCTCGTGGAACTCCGCGCGTCACCGGCCTCGGTCGCGTTGCTCTCGACGCATCCGCGCTTCACGATGCTGGGGGGAGATTTCGAGTCGGTTGCGGGGCAGTGGGCGTTCCGGGGCGAGGTGGCCGCGTTCGTCGAAGACAACTTCCAGGCGGCGGATCTGTCGATCGCCGGCGGACGTTCGTTCGACGCGGGCGTTGGCGTGGATCGTCGTGCCGGCGAGTTTCACGTCAGCGGCACCGTGTTGTTTCACCACGAGAAGCCTGACTCGACTCCGAACGCGGGTCTCGAGAGCCGGAGCGACGTGTCGCTGATCGTGTCGGCGGACCGGACGTTCGCGCGCGAACGATACCGGCTCCGCGCCTTCAGCGTGCTCAACCCGTCCGAAGGATCCGCGTTCCTCCGCGCGATCGGGACGATGACGCTGGTCGACAATGTGGCGATCGAAGCGTCGGGCGGCTGGTTTCCCGGAGAGGGGAACGACGTCGTCGGCCGGTTCAGCGACAGCGACTTCGTTTACGCGCGGCTGCGGTACTACTGGTAAGGCTCATCACCACTTTTCGCCCGAGGCCAGCTGGTTCGTCTCCATCGCACGAGTGCTCCAGTGCGCGTCGATCTGCTGCACGAACTCCGGACGGACCACTTTGGCGCGTCCGAGCAAACGCTCGTCGTCGTCGCGCCGGACGTAGACGCCCTCGGCGGGACCATCGCTGAGCTGCGAGGGACCGAGCATCTGGACGATCCGATCGACGTCGAATCGCCCATGCGCCAGTCGCGGTACGCCTGAGAGCCCGAGCCGGGCGATGAACGCGTCGCGACGGTCCGCGTTCCAGAAAAATTCCGTGGGCCGATGGAGCACGTCGAACGCAAGGAACCAGTCGGGCAGGCGCGTGTAGCGGACGCTGTGGACGGCATAGCACCATTCGCCGAACAGGATCAGGTCCCGGCCAAGACCCTCGGTCAGCGAGATGCGGTGGATATCCAGCCAGCGAAAGAGCGGTTTGAACTGGGGATGGCAGGTCGCACGCTCGATGTACGCTCCGCGGTTCTGGGCGCGCAGCTCGCCTGATTCGCTCACCGACACGCCCACGTTCGCACCGTCCACCTTCTCTTCGACGAGCACCGGGCCATCCAGCAGCTCCTTCGACTCCTCAGGCGACAGGACCTTGTCGTCACGAGCTTCGCCCGGTCCGAGCCAGGTCAGGTGAGGCGTGCGCGGGAATCGAAAGAACGCCGTCATCAGCCGAACTTTTCTTCGTACTTGGCCTGGATCTGCCCGGGACAAAGAAAGTGGAGCGTGACCCCGGACGCCTTCAACGCGTCCTGCCATCCCCACCACTTGCTGTCGAAGGCCTGCAGCACTGGCGGATGCTCCGGACACGCCGCCGCCACCGCCAGGAACTTCTCATCGGCGGGGTCGTAGCGCGTGCCGCGGGGTGGGTCCGGTAGCTCCTGGAATCCGGTCCTGCCGCTGCCGGTCGGCCTCGGTGTGATCGGCACACGCGTCACCCGGTCCGGCGCCCACAGGTTCTGAAGGACCCATTTCACGAACGCCCCGCCGGGCTCGGGCTGGCCCGCGCCAACCGCCTTCAGGTACTCGTCCAGGATCAGGTCGCCCCGATCCAGGAACAGGTGCCCGTCAACCATGATTTCGCGAAGCGCGTCGGCGCAGGCGACGCGGCAATCCAGGCCGGCGGGTTCGTTGGCGCCGTTTGCCGTCGCGAGCACGTTGGTATCGACGACACACCGCCTCCGCGTCAAGGTTCGGCCTCGCCGCCCGCCATCCGCTTCGCCTGGGCTCTCGTGCGCGCGACCAGATCCTCCATTTCGTCCCCGAAGAATCCCTGGGGCCAGTTCCTGATGTTGCCGAATCGATCCAGGTCGAGCGCTTCCAGCCGCGCGCGGCCGTTCTCGGTGTGCGCGAAATACAGCGCGGTGCTCTCTTCGGAGATCTCCTGCTCGGCAATCCGCCGCTGGAGCCGGCGGAGAAAGTGTTCCGAGTGGCTTTCGATGATGAACTGACACTCGCGCGGCTTGCCGTCCTCACGGGCGCGGAGGGCATCGATGAACAGATCGGCGAGTTCCGCCTGCACGCGCGGGTGCAGGTGGATCTCGGGTTGTTCGAAGATGACGACCGATCGCGGCGGCACGTAGAAACTTTCGACCACCACTGGCAAGACCTGGCTGACGCCGAAGCCGACGTCCGTGAGCTTGACCTCGGGCGTTCGAGGTCCGGTCCTGACCAGGACCTCGTATTCCTTCCGGTGTTTGCTGATCGGCGACACTCTGAACTCACGAATCAGCCCCATGGCACGCAGCCGGTCGGCGACCAGTTCGGCGAGCGATCGCGTCCGTTCCCGCGGCTTCAGGCTGAAGCCCCGGTCTTCGGCGGCAAGGATCGCTTCGACGGCCTTCTCTCCCTTGATCCCGACGTGCTCGGGAATCTCTCCTGACCAGAGATACAGACGGCTCGGGTAATCGCGAAGCGGTCCGACGTAATAGATGCTTCCAAGCTGCTTCTCGAGCGCGAGGACGAGATCCGAGAGAAAGGCGGTGTTCTGGTAGCAGGCCCTCGCTTCGTCAGGAAAACCGTAGAAGCGTTCGGGCTTCGGGAGTGCCGACGGCCGGCCGGGATGACGGACGAGCGGGTAGCGGCTCGATCTGAGTTCGAACGTCTTCCCCTCGCGCCGTCGTCGCATCTCGAAGTCCAGCGCAGGCGCGTCTGAGCCTGAAACTTCGTAGCGGAACGAGCGGACCGCCGGCTGGCGACGCCTGTCCCCAACGATCTCCACCCGAAAGCTGAAGCGGTCCCTGGCAGAGGGCTCGCCGGATCGCGTGTCGCCGATGACGAGCGGTTCGGCAGACGTCCAGTCGATCTCGATCTCGAGCGGTCTCCTGACGTCGTGCCCATGGACGATGTCGTCGTAGGCGCCGAGATCCACGAGGCTGCGGCTGTCGCCCAGATGAAGCGCTCGCTGGCGATCGGGCGACGCGGCGGTCTGCTTCATCATGAGCAGCAGTTGTGGGATGCTGGTCTTGCCGGCGCTGTTGGTTCCGAACAGCACCGTCAGCGGAGCGAACCGGATGTCGCCCGAGTCGGGCCAGGCCTTGAAGTTCTTGAAGCGCAGGCGGGTCAGCATCGCTCAGGTCCCACACCGACATTGTAGATGGATGCGATGGCATCGAGATGATCACGCTGCTTGCGGACAACGCGTCTGAGTGGACCGGACCGACAGGGAACAACACCTATCTGTACCTCGGCGAGCCCGCCGTCCTCGTCGACGCGGGGATCGGCCGTGCGTCTCACGTCGAGGCGATCGCGGCCGCGCTCGAGGGCCGTGAGCTTCGCGTCGTGCTCGTCACGCACGGCCACGTGGATCACGTTGCCGGCGTGCCTGCCCTTCGCGAGAGGTGGCCGGGGCTTGTCGTCCGCGGCGGAGGCGCCGGTGAGTCGTTGATCGACGGCGAGGTCATCGAGGCCGGCGGCGCCCGGCTGCGGGCGATCCACACGCCAGGGCACGCTCCCGATCACTTCTGCTTCTTCGACGAATCCTCCGGGGATCTTCTTTGCGGCGACCTGGCGCGGATCGGTGGGACCGTCGTGATCCCTGCGAGCCGCGGCGGCGACCTGCGCGAGTACCTCGACTCGCTTCGCCGGATCCGTGACCTGAATCCCGCGAGGCTGCTGCCGGCCCATGGTCCCGTGATCGAGGATCCGGCGGCGCTGATCGACGAGTATCTCGAACATCGCGCCCTGCGCACGCGCCAGGTTCGGGAGGCGCTCGACATGGGCTTGCGCACCCCTGCGGAAATCGTCGCTCGGATCTACCCGGGGCTGCCCCGGTCGCTCGTCGCCGCTGCGGAAGATACCGTCGCCGCACACCTGAAGGTGCTCGGCGCGCGTGCCGCCGGAGATGCTACTGAGATGGAGTACGATGAACGGTCATGAAGACGAGGAGCAATCCCGGGCTGCTGGTCACGCCGGAGGCGCTCTCCTCGATGATCGCCGGGGCCGGCGCCAGGAAGCCGCTCGTCCTCGACCTTCGTCCGCCGGACCGGTACGCCCTCGGCCATATTCCGGGCGCCATTCATCTCGACCTGTGGGGCGTCAGCCTGATCGACACCGATCCGGCGCCGCTCAACGCCTTCATGTGGATGATCGAGCACGTGCTCGCCGTCCACGGAGTCGATGCCGCCACCCCCATCGTCGTCTACGACGAGCAGTCGGGGATGCGGGCCGCGCGGGTGTTCTGGTTCCTCGAGTACTTCGGTCATCCGTCGGTGCAGCTGCTCGACGGCGGATTCACCGTCTGGTCCGCGGCCGGCCACGAAGTGAGCCGTGAGCCGTCGCCGGCGCAGCCGAGTGAGTGGACCGGTGACCGGCGGCAGGAACGGCTGGCGACCTGGCGTGACGTGAGACACGCGCTCGGCCGCAGCGACGCCGTGATCCTCGATACGCGCAGCGATGGCGAGTATTGCGGCACCACCGTCCGGGCGAGACGGGGCGGCGCCATCCCTGGGGCCGTGCACATCGAGTGGACCCGCAACCTCACGCCGGACGGCCGGTTCAAACCGCTGGACGATCTCCGCAGCATGTATGAAAACGCCGGCGTCACGCCCGATCGTGAAGTGATCACGTATTGCCAGGGCGGCTATCGCGCCGCGCACTCGTATCTGGCGCTGCGCCTGCTCGGCTACCCGCGCGTCCGGACGTATGTGGGATCGTGGAAGGAGTGGGGGGACCGGGAGGAACTGCCGGTCGAAGTGCCGCAGCGAAATTAGGGTGCATCAGGGTGCGTCGGGGTGCATCAGGGTGCGTCGGGGTGCATCGGGGTGCGTCGGGGTGCATCAGGGTGCGGCGGGGTGCATCAGGGTGCGGCGGGGTGCATCGGGGTGCATCGGGGTGCGGCAGGGTGCATGGGGTGCGGCAGGGTGCACCGGGTGCAGCAGGGTGCACCGGGTGCGTCAGGGTAGCTGCGGGGTGCATCAGGGGGCTTCAGGGTCCTTAGGCGGCTTTCGTGGGCGTCGGCTGGTCTTCGCGCGGCGCCGCTTCTTCGGTGGCGGCTGGCGCGTCGAGGGAGCGTCGCGGCCCTCCCAGGAACGAATGAGCGCCGAGTTCGCCTTGACGGCCCGCAGGCAGATTCGCCGCATTTCGAGGTGCTGCTCCGGCGTGAAGTAGCGGTTTTCCAGGCCCTCGTCCAACTGATCGAGCGCTTCTCCGAGTGAGCCGCGCGCGATATCCAGGTGCCTGCGAAACAGCCCGTGCCGATAGAGGTAAAAACCCTCGGACGTGTTGTAGCATGCGAATCACCCTATGAACAACGTCATCGACTTCATCAACACGAACCGCGACCGCTACCTCGACGAGCTGAAAGACTATCTCGCCATCCCTTCCATCAGCGCGCTGCCGCAACACGCCGCGGACGTGCGCCGCTGCGCCGAATGGACCGCCGGCGAACTGCGCCGGATCGGCATGAACAACGTGCAGCTCTTCGAGACGCCGGGCCATCCCATCGTCTACGCCGACTGGCTCGGCGCCGAAGGGGCGCCGACCATCCTGTTCTACGGCCATTACGACGTGCAGCCGGTGGACCCGCTGGAGCTGTGGGAGTCGCCGCCGTTTGAAGCGACGATCCGCGACGGCGAGATCTACGCGCGCGGCGCGGCCGACGACAAGGGCCAGGTGTTCATGCACTTCAAGGCGATCGAAGCGCACTTGAAGCAGAACGGACGCCTGCCGGTCAACATGAAGATCATCCTCGAGGGCGAGGAGGAGGTCGGCTCCGCCAATCTCGACGACTTCGTCAAGAGCCACAAGGACCTTCTCGCCGCCGACGTCGTCGTGATCTCCGACTCGCCGATGTTCGATCGCGGGGTCCCGTCGATCTGCTACGGGCTGCGCGGGCTCGTGTACTTCCAGATCGATCTCCGCGGCACGAAGAGCGACCTGCACTCGGGATCCTTCGGCGGCGCGGTGGCGAATCCGAACATGGTGCTCGCCCAGGTCCTCGCACAGATGAAGGACCGCAGCGGCCGCGTCAAGATCCCCGGGTTCTACGACGATGTGAAGGAGCTGCGGGCGGAGGAGCGCGAGCAGTGGAAGCGGCTGCCGTTCAACGAGCGGCGCTACGCGAAGGAGCTGGGCGCTCCCAGGCTGTTCGGCGAGAGCGGCTACACGACGCTGGAGCGCGTGTGGGCGCGTCCGACGTTCGAGGTCAACGGCATGCTGGGCGGCTTTACCGGGGAAGGGGCGAAGACCGTGATCCCCGCCGTCTCCATGGCGAAGGTCAGCATGCGGCTGGTGCCGAACCAGGATCCCGATCGGATCGCGGAGCTGTTCGAGGCCTACGTGAAGAAGGTGACGCCGAAGACCGTCGAACTGAAGGTCACCCGCATGCACGGCGGCAAGCCCTGGATGACCGAGTTCGACAATCCCTTCGTGCAGGCGGCCGGGCGCGCGATCGAAAAAGGTTTCGGCAAGACGCCGGTGTTCAATCGTGAAGGGGGATCGATTCCGGTCGTCGCCACGTTCCAGGAGATCCTCGGACTGCCGTCCGTCCTGTTCGGTGTCGGGCTGCCCGACGAGAACGCGCACGCGCCCAACGAGAAGCTCGATCTTCAGAACTTCCACGGTGGTGTGATTGCGTCCGCGTACCTTTATGATGAGGTGGCGACGATACCGAAGTGAGCCGCTCCAGACAGCCGCGAGAACGGCGGCCGCGGGTCGACAAACGGCCCGCGGGGCCCCTCGGGAGGCCGATTCCGGCCCCTCGTGGAGGTCCCTACCCAAGCGAGCGCAAAAGGTCTACTCTGTCGGGGCCCGGAGGTGGCGTGACGGAGGAACGCCGGCAATCGCTTCGCTATCGGATCGACGCGACCATCGCGGTGGATGACGGCACCGGCCGCGCCATCGACCTGAGCGCCAACGGCGTGTTCTTCGAGTCGCCGCGCGAGTTCATGCCGGGCGACCAGGTCGCCCTGACCTTCCCCATCGAGAACACCGGTCCCGGCGCGTCGGTCACGTGCAGCGCCCGGGTCGTCCGGATCGTGAGCCGCGGCGAGTTGTTCGGCGTCGCGGCGACCTACGAGCCGGTCTCGTTCACAGTGCCGCCACCAGCGGGATCCTGATCTCGACCCGCGCGCCTGTCTCGGCCGATTCGATCACCAGCGATCCGCTGACCGCGGCCACACGCTCCTTGAGCGTCCTCGGCCCGACCTTCATCCGATTCAATGACGCGAGATCGTGACGCCCCTGGAAGCCGGCGAACCCGCGTCCCTGGTACGACACCGCGAGCGCGAGATCGCTGGACATCATGAGGCAGGTCACGGTGATCTCTTTCGCGCCGCCGTGCCGGATCGAGTTGACCATCGCTTCCTGCAGCATGCGCGTGAGTTCGTGCGCGATCTTCTGCGGGATCCGCGGCAGTTCGCGCTGCAGGTTGAGATGGACGCGAACGTCCCAGTGGCGCGCGACGCGCGTCGCGGTTTCGCTCACCCTGGGGCCGACGTCCACGGGGGTCGTGTCGCGGATGGCGCCGGGCTTGAGGTCCTCGATCGCAAGGCGGAGCGCCTGCTGCTCGGCCAGGATCGTTTCCTCGATCATGGCGAGGCGCCGTTCCGCTTCCGCCGGCGAGTTCGAGATGGACTGCCGCGCGCGCTTGGCCTGCAGCGATGCCGCCGTGAGCGACTGGAGCACGCCGTCGTGCAGTTCGCGCGCGAGGTGCACCCGCGCTTCGCCCACGGCCGTCTCCTTCAGCTGTTCGACGCGCGACTGGAGTTCGAGCGCGGTCGTCACCAGGTGTGCGACGACATCACCGATCACGAGGTCGATGGCGTCGATGCCGTTCCGGTCGAGGGCGAAGAGCCAGCCGTGAATGTTGTCGGACGCGAGCCTGAGCGCAAGGACCGACTGGATATTGAAGTGACGGCGAAACTGCTCGTCGAGCGGCGAGCCCGTCCATAGCCGGACCGTGCCCCCGATGCGCTGCAGCACGCGGCAGGTCGGGGTTCCGACATCGATTGCGGCAAAGCTCGAGCGCTCGAGCGTGTCTGCCACCAGCGACCCGAAGACGTCGGGGCGATGATGCGTGAGATCGAATCGATCCGGCGTCAGCGTGGCCAGCCTGAGCGACGGTTCGTCTCCCTCTTCCCAGGCAAGAACGATGCGCGGGACCGAGAGGGTGGCGGCCGCGTGGTCGAGCATCTCCCGGATGGCTTCCGCTTCCTGGCCCGACAGCCGGCTCGGCCAGGTTGCCAGCCGCTCCATGCTCGTGCGGATCCGGTCACGGTCGCGCCCGAGGTGCGCAAGAAGCGCCGTGATCAGCAGCAGCTGCGCGCTGCGCGCGACGAACTCCGGCGTGTTGAAGTCGTCGGAGAAGTTGGCGAAGGCGCCGCCGAGGGTCGAGACCATGTAGGCGAGCGCGGTAACGGTCCCCGCGATCAACGCACCCTTCCGATGCCAGCGCACCCCGGCAGTCACGATCGAGAACACGAAGTACGCAATGAACGGATTTCGCGTTCCATCAGTGAAGTAGGTGAAGATCGCCGCGACCAGCACATCGGTGACCTGCATCGCGATGGGGACCGCGCGCGTCGTCGTCTGACGCGTCCAGGTCAGGATGACGATCCCGAGCGCGTAGGCCAGGTAGCTGAACGAGAGGATGCGGATGAGCGGCGCCCGGGTGGGCGGCTCGGTCTGGTCGAGGACGACGGCCGCGGCGAGTGCGGCTGCGAGCGCCAGCCGCCCGGCCGCAAGCATCCGTTCCGTTCGATTTCTCGGGGAGTAAGCCTCGTGTTCAGACATGTCCAGGTGGCGGCGTCATTCTAGTCCAGCGATGACGCCAAATTGTTGGGAGGAAAGGCTCGCCGCACCCGTATATAACCCCTGGTTATAGAAGGATGTAGCGAAAGGGATATGGTCGCCGCGCCGGTTGAGCTCTAGACTCGGCGGGTTCGGATAAGTCGAAGGGAGATTCGCTGTGATGTTTGCGGCTCGCACTGCCTCGGAACCAATCGTTCGCCTGCGCCGGGACCGCCGGTCGTGCGAGCGTTTCGTGCATTCCGGCCCCGTGCAGATCAACGGGCAGCCGGGGGTCGGCCGTGACATCAGCGATAAAGGGATCTGCGTGATCTCTGCCGCATCCGTTGTCATTGGCGACATCGTTCGCGTCACGATCCCAGGTGACATCTCGCCCGCATCGACGCCGAATCGCGCCCGTGTGGCGCGGGTCGAGCCGCTTCCGGGCCGTCCGGTCATTGGCCTTGAGTTCGTCAACTAGCTCCGCACCGACGCCGACGCCGCCAGGCCGGCGCGTCGGGTTGCGGTAAAGTGCCTCGGTGCTCGACGGGACCTACACTTCAGACGCAGGCCCCATCCGCGTGATCCTCGTAGACGATCACCCGCTGGTGTTGAACGGCCTGTACCACCTCCTTCAGGAGTATCCGGAATTCGAGGTTCTCGACCGGTGTCTTTCCGGCGGCGAAGCGCTGGCCGCCACCAGGCGGCATCGCCCTGACATCCTCGTACTCGACCTGTTGATGCCCGGCATGGACGGCCTCGAGGTGGTTCGTTCGCTGCAGAACGAAGAGCCTCATCCGAACGTCGTGCTGCTGACGGCCGCCCTCAACGAAGATCAGCTGATCGAAGCATTGAAGCTTGGTGTGCGCGGCTTCGTGCTCAAGGAGATGGCCACCAAGCTGCTGGTCGAATGCCTGCGCCGTGTGAACGCCGGCGGACAATGGCTCGAAAAGGATTCGGCCGGCCGCGCCATGGCCAAACTCGTCCGGCAGGAAGCCAAGAGCCGCGAGATCGCCAACATCCTCACGCCGCGCGAGATCGAAGTGGTCGGGATGGTGGCGAAGGGCTTCAGCAATCGCGAGATCGGATCGCACCTCTGCATCGCGGAAGGGACCGTGAAGATCCACCTCCACAACGTCTACGAGAAGCTCAAGATCAATCGGAGAGCGGAGTTGGTTCGGCTGGCGGAGGAGTACGGACTGACCTGAGCAAATGACAGCGTTCGGTCAATGCTGAATGCTCCCGTTCGCGTCCGCTGCGCGGACGTCGGTCAATGCTGAATGCTGAATGGCTGCTCTTCGCGCGTTGCCGGGCATTCAGCATTCAGCATTGACACGCGGCGCCGAAGGCGACGCCAGGTGAGCATTCGGCATTGACATTGTGCCAACCCGACGCCTACGCGACCGTATTCCGGCCCGCCGCCTTCGCCGAATACAGTCTCCGGTCGGCTGCGGCAAACATCGCATCGAACGAGTAGTCGGACCCCAGGGCCGCCACGCCGACCGACGCGGTGACGCCTCCGATCCCCGCAAGCGGCATGTTCTCGACGGCCTGGCGGATCCGTTCCGCAAGTCGCAAAGCCTGGTCCTTCTCGACGCCGGGCAGCACGACGAGAAATTCCTCGCCGCCCCACCGCACGAGAATGTCGTAGGCGCGCACGGTCCGGCGGAGCAGTGCGCTGACCTCGCGCAGGACGTAGTCGCCGGCCTGGTGGCCGAACGTGTCGTTGACTTCCTTGAAATGATCCAGGTCGAGGAGCACGCAACTGAGCGGCGTGTTCTGACGCCGCGCGCGCGAGATCTCCGCAGCGATGTCCTTCTCGCCGCCCCGTCGATTGGCGAGCCCGGTCAACGGGTCCGCCGATGCCAGCCGCTCGAGACTGTCGATGTCGACCGGCGTCACCTTCGTCGACACTTCCGTGTCGGTCACGCTGGCGGCTTCCTTGACCCCGAGGTCCTTCGCGAGATCACGCGCGAGCGCGTCGAGCGTATCGAGATCCGCGGCGCCGATCTGGAGCGGCCTGGTGTCGAGGATGCAGAGCGCACCGGTGAGATCTCCGGCTGACGAGAGCGGCATCGCGGCAAAGCCGCGAATGAGCGGCATCCCGCTCGGCGCGAAATCATTCAGTGCCGGATGCTTTGCGACATTCGGAACGATCAGCGCGTCAGTGCCTGCGGCCACCTGCCTGAGGAACGCGAGGCTCTGTGTCGCGTTTACTCCGGCGTCGGCATCGCCGAGCGCGAACCATCCGCGGACGTGCTCGTGCTGCCCGATCTTCGCGTAGACGACCGTCACCGCGGTTCGGAAACGGCGCGCCGCCGCGATCACCGCGCTGTCGATCGCATCATCGACGTCTGCCTGGAGTTCCGTCCGCTCGGCGCCGCCCGTGGGCGGAAGCATGAGAGAGACGCGCCCGGCGACACTCAAGTCGTTCAGTGTGGCGTCCACGGCCTCGCGCAGCGCCGGCCGGTCGACGTCGAAGGGCAGCACGCGCGAGATGCCAAGTGTGTCGGAGAGCCGGCGTGCCGCCGCGCGCACGGCGGAGTGGCCGGAGACGACGATCGCTCCCGATTCCCCGGCCGTCGCGCGCTGCCGAAGTTCGCGCAGCAGCTCGAAGCCGTCCACGCGCGGCAGCGAGAGGTCGAGAATCAGCAGCATCGGCGCGCCACGGTCGGTCAGCGTCTGGCGCGCTTCTTCGCCGTCACGCACGACGACGGTGTCGAAGGTGCCAGCCGTGATCGCCGCTCGAAACGCGGTTGCACGGTTCGCGTTCGGCATGGCGATCAGGACGTAAGTGTCCTGGCCGCGTCCCGCTTTCCGGTCCTTGGGAACTCGCCTCGGGGTCGTCATATATCGGGCTATAGGAGGCGATTCTACAGACAGCTGAGCTTCCCTGTCTTGCCGGGTTGGCAGTTTCCGTATCCCA
>DASWVN010000253.1:0-10932 GCA_036401215.1 Vicinamibacterales bacterium
TGTCACCACGTTAAACGCAGGGGCCGCAGAGGCTTTTCTGTTGGGATCCTTGTCGTGAACGCCTTCGGGGCTCACCCCGAGGTTGTAGCACGCCACGGAAGCAAACCTTCAGCAATCTCTGCGTCCACTGCGGTGTACGTGGTGACAGCTGCCGCGACTAGCCCGGCAGCGACGACTTCAGCGGAGTGGCTGCCGCCGCTAAGCAGCTGTCGGGCGGCCGCACCACTGAACTTGCCGCCACGGGGTAGCTGCGGCTGCTTGTCACCACGTTAAACGCAGGGGCCGCAGAGGCTTTTCTGTTGGGATCCTTGTCGTGAACGCCTTCGGGGCTCACCCCGAGGTTGTAGCACGCCACGGAAGCACACCTTCAGCAATCTCTGCGTCCACTGCGTTGTACGTGGTGACAGCTGCCCCGACTAGCCCGGTAGCGACGACTTCAGGGGAGTGGCTGTCGCCGCTAAGCAGCTGTCGGGCGGCCGCACCACTGAAGTTGCGGCCGCGGGGTAGTTGCGGCTGCTTATCACCACGAACAAACGCAGGGCCGCAGAGGCTTGTCTGTTGGGATCCTTGTCGTGAACGCCGTTGGGGCTCACCCCGAGGTTGTGCAGACCCGGAAGCAAACGTTCAGCAATCTCTGCGTCCACTGCGGTGTACGTGGTGACAGCTGCCGCGCCTGGCCCGGTAGCGACGACTTCAGCGGAGTGGCTGTCGCCGCCAAGCAAGCTGTCGGGCGGAGCGAAGCCCGGAAATCAATGAATCGGCCCCTTATCCCACTGCGCGCCGGTGGATTCCGAGAACACGCGCATGTGCTCCTGCAGCGCGGCGATCAGATTGGGGACCACCTGGAGGGGAACGACGATTTTCGCCCGCACGGGGGCGCGCACGATGTGGTCCGACTCGGCGGCCTGGATGTCCTTTTCCGAGAGCGGCAGCACCTCGCAGAAGGCCAGGGTGAAATCGAAGGGCGTATGCGAGATGGCGCAGAAGTTCGCGTAGGTCCGCGGCTTCTCCTCGGCGTCGTCGGGAATGATGGTGAAGTTGATCTGCTTGCGCTGTTGGTCGCTCATGACTCAGTATCGCCGCAAAACTCCGACGACCACGCCGCGAACCTGCACATCGTCGGGCTGGGCGTAGATCGGCTGCATGGCCGGGTTGGCGGGCTGCAGGCGGATGCGCCCCTGTTCGCGATACAGCTTCTTCAGCGTCACGTCGCTGCCGTTGAGCAGCGCGATCACCATCTCGCCGTTGTCGGCCGATCGGCGGTCCTCGACGATGACGTAGTCGCCGTCGCGGATCTGCTCGTCGATCATCGAATCGCCGCGCACCTTGAGCACGTAGGATTCACGTTTGCCGACGAGATCCTCGGGCACCGCGAGCGTTTCGTCGCCGACGATCGCCTCGATCGGCGAGCCTGCGGCCACGTATCCGAGCAGCGGCAGTTCGACGGCGCGGCCTCCCAGACGTGCCGGAACGAGTTCCACCGAGCGGCTGCGGTTCCACGCACGCTTGATGAACCCTTTCTCCTGCAGGTTGGTGAGGTGCTTGTGCACCGTGGCGAGTGAGGACAGGTTGAAGCGGCGACCGATTTCCTCCAGGCTCGGCGCGTAGCCGTGCTGCTGGATGAAGTCGTTCAGGTAGTCGAGAATTTCCCGCTGGCGCTTGGTGAGTGGCAGCATGGGGCGGCACTATATGCAAAGGAAAAGCGAAAGTCAATGTATTGTCGAGGTGAGGATTTGACGTTCCGGATTCGCCGCCGGTCTAACCCTTAGAAGCGTGGTGCACACCGATCCGCAGGCCGCCGCCGACGAAGAGCTGGTGCGTGCCTGCGTGAGTGGCGACCGGGGTGCGTTCGACATGCTGGTCGTGCGTCATCAGCGGCAGGTGTATCGCCTCTGCTACCGTTTCGTCGGCAATCACGACGACGCGTCGGAGCTGGCGCAGGACGCGTTCGTTCGCGCGTATCGCGCGCTGCCGAAATTCGAGCGGACGGCGAAGTTCACCACGTGGCTGTACCGGATCGCCACGAACGTCTGCCTCGATCGGGTCGGCAGGACAACGCCGCGTCATGAAGCGCTCGATCCGGATATGGGAAGCGGCGACGAGCGAGCCGATGACAGGATCGCGCGCGAGCAACGCGCGGCGCGTGTTCGTGCGGCGATCGCGCGACTGCCGGAGAAGCAACGGATGATTCTGATCCTGCGGGCGTATCACGACCTCCCGCACGAGGAGGTCGCAAAAATCGTCGGCGGATCGGTTGGATCATCGAAGACGAACTTCTTCCACGCGCTCGCGAATCTGAGAAAGCTGCTGGAGAACGAATGACCCACTTGACCGACGAGCAACTCGTGGACGCCGCGGACGGCACGCTCGGACCCGCCCCCTCGGCGCACGTCCGGCACTGCTCCGTGTGTGCCGCGAAGGTCGAGGCCCTGCGGCGCACGCTCGAGGCCGTGCACAGCGCCGGCGTGCCCGAGCCGTCGCCGCTGTTCTGGGACGGATTCGCGGCGCGCGTGGGATCCGCGATCGATTCGCCCGAAGCCACGGAACGCACGAGAGCCTTCCCGGCATGGCGCTGGGCGCTGCCGGCAGCGGCGTTGGTGGCGGTCGTCCTGGGCCTGCAATTCGCGGCATCGCGGACGACGCCGCCGCACGAGACGACGATCGTTTCGCAACAGGATGTCCCGACCGGCGCGGCGGCTGCCGATACCGATCGCGCCGACGATGCCTGGTCGATCGTCGAGAGCCTCGCCGCGGACTGGCACATCGACGAGGCCCGTGATGCCGGCGTGATGCCTCGTCCCGGCGCGATCGAACGCGCCGCGACCGAACTCTCGCACGAAGAGCGCGCCGAACTGCTGCGGCTCATCGAAGACGAACTGAAACGAACGGGAGCGTAGACGCGTGTCGACTCTGAAGCATCACGTCCTTGCGTTGGCGGCGGTGGCACTGCTCGCCACCGGCACCGCCACAGCGGCGACCCAGGCGGGACCGGAACGTCAGCGGGGAAGAGCCGCGGCTGAGGCGGATCCGCTCGCGCCGGCCCAGATCCTCAACATGCTCGACGCCTGGGCGATCGTCCAGGCGCAGGAGACGTTGCAGATCCCCGACGAGAAGTACGGCGAGTTCGTCGCCCGGCTCAAGCGCCTGCAACAGACGCGGCGTCGGAACCAGCAGGCGCGAAACGCCCTGCTCGGGGAACTCCGCCGGCTTGCGGGTCCGCAGGCGCGGCAGATCGACGAACGAGCCGTCCGGCAGCGTCTGGACGCGCTCCGTGAACACGATGAGCGTGCCGCGGGCGAGGTCCGCAACGCGTACGATGAGCTGGACCAGGTGCTGGACCTGCGGCAGCAGGCCCGCTTCCGGCTGTTCGAGGAGGTCCTCGAACGGCGCAAGATCGACCTCCTCAAGCGGGCCGAACAAGGGGCTACGCGGCCCCGGCGGGAGTAGTAAAATCCCTTCATGCGCGTCCTGGCTGTATTCACGGTGGCGCTCCTCCTGATGTCGGGGCAGCAGTACGCTCAGTCCCGGTTCTCGAAGGCCGACGGGGACCGCTTCCAGACCAAGCTCACGCGCATCGTCACGCTCGGCAACACCGTGCAGGCCGCCTCCTCGCGCCGGGTTGCACAGTCGACCGTCGTCAGCGATGTCGAAGTGACGTCGTACCTCCGGTATCACGCGCAGGACCAGATTCCAGCCGGGATCGTGGAACCGATCCTCACCGCGCACGGCGACGGGATCGTGTCGGGCCGCGCGATCGTGGACCTCGATGCCGTCCGCAGGCAGAAGCAGCGTGGATGGCTCGATCCGGCCGGGTATCTGACCGGCAAGTTGCCGCTCGTCGTGCGCGGACGCCTGTCGACCGCGAATGGCGTCGGCAGATTCGCGCTGGAATCGGCGGAACTCTCCGGCGTCAGCGTGCCGAAGACGCTGATCCAGGAGCTTCTCAGCTACTACTCGGCGACGCCCGAGGACCCCGACGGCATCAACATGGACGACCCGTTCGAGCTGCCGTCAGGGATCCGCGAGATCCGCGTCGCGCCGGGCACCGCCACCATCGTCCAGTAACATCGGAAGTGGGGATCCTGGTGAGCCTCCCCATTTCCCGAGCATGATCGATCTTCAGACGCCTCTCCAGTTCATGAAGGGTGTAGGTCCGCGCCGGGCGGCGGACCTGCAGCGCGTCGGGCTGAGCACGGTCGAGGACTTCCTCTACCGGTTCCCGATCCGCTACGAGGATCGCGGCAGCTTTCAAACGATCGCCTCGCTGCGGCCCGGCGTGGCGGCCACGATCGTCGGCGAGATCGTCGCCTGCGGCGTGCGACCGACGCGGCGTCCGCGCTTCAAGATCTTCGAGATGCTGGTGCGCGATCGCACGGGCTCGCTGCGCGCGATCTGGTTCAACCAGCCCTTCCTGAACGACGTCTTCCGTCCGCACCAGCGCGTGATCCTGTTCGGCAAGCTGGAGTTGACCTCGCACGGATTGCAGCTCCAGAACCCGCAGTACGAGATCGTTCGCGAGGACGAAGCCGGCGAGGAAACGCCCGAGCACCGCCCCGGCGGGCAGGACGACGAGACGATGCACACGGGACGCATCGTGCCGATCTATGAAAAGACCGGCCACCTGACCGCGAAGGTCCAGCGTGCGCTCGTCCACCAGGCGCTGACGCAGTTGCCCGACAGGCTGCCGGATCCTTTGCCGGCCGACGTCCGGAAGCGCCAGCAGCTCATCGACCGCCGGACGGCACGCCGATCGACCAGCTGAACGCGTTCCGGTCGCCCGCGCACCGGCGCCTGATCTTCGAGGAGTTCTTTCTCTTTCAGCTCGGACTGGTGCTGCGGAAGCGGCGCGCGGAAGCGGACCTGAAGCCGCGCTCCGCGGTCGTCACCGACGAGATCCGCGAGGCGGTGCGGCGGGTGCTGCCGTTCAAGCTGACCGGCGATCAGAAGAAGGTCATCGCCGAGATCGTCAAGGACATGCAGCGTCCGCAGCCGATGAACCGGCTGCTCCAGGGTGACGTCGGATCGGGGAAGACCATCGTCGCGTTGATAGCGGCGATCGTCGCGATGGAGAACGGCTTTCAGGTCGCATTCATGGCGCCGACCGAGATCCTCGCCGAGCAGCACTTCATCAACATCCGCCGGCTGCTCGAAGCGTCACGCTTCCGAATTGCGCTCCTCACCGGCAGCACGCCGGCAAAGAAGCGCCGCGAGATGCAGGCGGAACTCCAGGGGGGATCGCTGCACATGGTCGTCGGCACGCACGCGCTCGTCGAGGACCCGGTCGGCTTCCGCGAACTTGGCCTGGTGGTGATCGACGAACAGCACCGGTTCGGCGTCCTGCAGCGGGCGACGCTCCGCGCGAAGGGGCAGCATCCGGACGTCCTCGTCATGACCGCGACACCGATCCCGCGGACGCTCGCGCTCACCACCTACGGCGATCTCGACGTCTCGATCATGCGCGAGATGCCGCCCGGGCGTTATCCGATCAAGACGATCGCCAAACCCGAATCCCGCCGCGACGAGATCTACGCCTTCATGCGGGCGCAGATCGAGCAGGGGAGGCAGGCGTACGTCATCTACCCGCTCGTCGAAGAATCGGAGAAGGTGGACCTGCGCGCCGCGACCGAGATGGCCGATCACCTCGCGCAGGACGTCTTCCCCGACCTGCGCGTCGCGCTGCTGCACGGCCGCATGAAGCAGGATGCGAAGGACCGCGTCATGCACGCGTTCGCGCGCGGCGAGTATCACATCCTCGTCTCGACCACCGTCGTCGAAGTCGGCGTGGACGTGTCGAATGCCGCGGTGATGCTGGTGGAGCACGCCGAACGCTTCGGGCTCTCGCAGCTGCACCAGCTGCGCGGACGCGTCGGGCGCGGCCCGCACCAGTCGTACTGCATCCTGCTGTATCAATACCCGCTCAGCGACCAGGCCAGGGAACGTCTGAAGGCGCTCACGGACACGACCGACGGTTTCGTGATCGCCGAGCGGGACCTCGAGTTGCGAGGGCCCGGAGATTTCTTCGGCACGCGCCAGTCCGGCCTGCCCACGCTCCGTGTCGGGGACCTGATGCGCGACCATCCGATCATGGAAGAGGCGCGCCGCGAGGCGATCGCAGCCCTCGACGATCCTGCGCAGCACGAGATGCTCGCGACCTTCGTCCGCGAAAGCTGGGCGCAGCGCTTCGGGCTCGTCGGAGTGGGGTAGAGCCGCGTTGCGCATCATTGCCGGCGAACTCAAAGGACGACGGATAGACGCTCCGGACTGGCCGGGGCTGCGGCCGACGTCGGACCGGCTGCGGGAGACGTTGTTCAACGTGCTCGCGCCGCGGATCGAGGGGGCGCGGTTCCTCGATGCGTATGCCGGGACGGGAGCGGTCGGCATTGAAGCGCTCAGCCGCGGCGCCGCGCACGTCACGTTCGTCGAGCGGGACCGGCGGGCCCAGCGGCTGATCGAGACCAACCTCGCACGGTGCGGGGTCAAAGACCGCTATGCTATTATCCGCGCGGGATTTGTGGGCGCGGCGGCACGGCTGCCCGGGCCTTTCGACATCCTCTTTCTGGATCCACCGTACGGCGCGGGGGAGTTCATGGAAGCGCTCGAAGCGGCGGCGCCACTGGTGACACACGGGGCCCTGCTCATCGTCGAGCACGCGAAACGCGACCGGGCGCCCGAAGAGGCGGCAGGTCTGGTGCGGACGCGGGAGCTCGTGCAGGGTGACAGCGCGCTCTCGTTCTTCAGCACCGGCGGCCAATCGAGCGTTCATGATGCCCAACTCTGAGATCATCGCGATTTATCCCGGATCGTTCGATCCGCTCACGAACGGCCACGTCGACATCATCCAGCGCGGTTCCCGGTTGTTCGACCGCATCATCGTCGGCGTGCTGCTCAACATCGAGAAATCTCCACTCTTCACCGTGCGGGAACGTGTGGACATCGCCCGGACGGTCTTTCAGGGGTGGTCCAACGTGGAGGTGGACACCTTCGACGGGCTCCTCGTCGATTACGCTCGTACGAAGCGCGCGTCTGTGATCGTTCGCGGTCTGCGCGCGATCTCGGATTTCGAGTACGAGATGCAGATGGCCCTCATGAACCGCCGTCTCAACCCCGAGGTCGAGACGGTTTTCATGATGCCGGCCGAACCTTACACATACGTCAGCTCGCGGCTCGTGAAGGAAGTCGTCGCGCTGGGCGGAACCGTGACCGGCCTGGTGCCGGACGTGGTCGAAACCCGCCTGCGCGACAAGCGGATCGCGAGCAATACCATGAAGGCATAGAACGACATGCTCGCAGAACGCACGAAACGTATCGGTGTGTCACCGACGATGAAGGTTGCCGCCGAGGCGATGCGGCTGAAGGCCGAGGGGATCGACGTGGTGGACCTCGGGGCGGGGGAACCGGACTTCCCGACGCCGTCACACGTGTCAGCTGCCGGGCACGCCGCCATCGAGGCCAACTTCACGAAGTACACGACCAACAGCGGCATCGACGAACTCAAGCGCGCCGTGTGCGCGCGCTACAAGACCGATTACAACGTCGAGTACACCCCGGCGGAAACGATCATCACGGCCGGCGGCAAGCAGGCGCTGTACAACGCCGCCATGTGCCTGTTCGGGGAAGGGGACGAAGTCATCGCCCACATGCCGGGCTGGCCGACGCTCGTCGAGCAGATCAAGCTGGCCGACGCGACCCCGGTCATCATCCGCACGCATGCCGAGGACGGATTCCGGCTGCGCGCGCAGGCGATCCTCGCGGCGATCACGCCGAAGACGCGCGGGATCATCATCAATTCGCCGGGCAATCCGACGGGCGCGCTCATCAGCGAAGAAGACCTCGCTCTCGTCGCCGACGAAGCGGCCCGCCGGGAGATCTGGATCCTCCTCGATCTCTGTTACGAGAAGCTGATCTACGATCCCGTTCCGCACAACCTTCCCGGAGTGCTCGTGTCGCGCATGCGCGAGCGCACGGTGCTCTGTGGTTCGACGTCGAAGGCGTACGCGATGACCGGCTGGCGGTGCGGCTGGGCCCTCGGGCCCGCAGCGCTGATCAGCGCGTGCAACGCGCTCCAGAGCCACTCGACCTCGAACGTCTGCTCGATCGCGCAGAAGGCCGCCGTCGCCGCCCTGACCGGACCGCAGGACTGCGTCACCGAGATGCTCGACGAGTATCGCGGCCGTCGCGACCAGTTGTGCGAGTGGCTGGCGGTGGAACCGCGCCTCCGCGTGCAGAAGCCTGACGGCGCGTTCTACCTGTTCGTGGACGTCTCCGACTTCCTCTCGCCCGACGGCCTGCGAACGACCGGCGACTTCGCGCAATCGCTGCTCGACGAGGCGAGGGTCGCGCTGACGCCGGGAGAGGCGTTCGACGCGCCCGGCTTCGTCAGGATCTCGTACGCCGCGTCGCGTGCCGAACTGAAGCGGGGAGCGGACCGTCTCGTGGCGTTCGTGCGGTCGGTCGAAGCGCCCTCTCGCGCCTGAGCAGGTGATACCGCAGGAACTCGCCCGCGATCTCGCGTCCATCGTCGGCGCGGAGTTCCTGCGTCTCGACGACGAGTCCCGCGCCGCGTACGGCATCGACGGGACCCGGCAGACCGGCCATCCCGCCGATGCCGTCGTCCTTCCGGCAAACACCGCGGAAGTCGCCGCCGTGGTGCGCGCCTGTGTTGCGCAGCGTGTGCCGTTCGTGCCCCGGGGAGCGGGCACCGGCTATACGGGCGGCGCGGTCCCGCTTCACGGCGGCCTCGTCATCTCGCTCGAGCGGATGAATCGGATCCTCGAGATCGACGAAGCCAACCTGATCGCCATCGTCGAACCGAACGTGATCAACGGCGACCTCCAGGCCGCCGTCGAAGCGCGCGGCCTGTTCTATCCCCCCGATCCAGCCTCGATCGCGATTTCCGCCATCGGCGGCAACGTGGCTGAGAACGCCGGCGGCCCGCGCGCGTTCAAGTACGGCACCACGAAGCAGTACGTGCTCGGTCTCGAGGCGGTGCTCCCGACGGGGGAAATCATCGAGACCGGCGGAAAGGTCGTGAAGAACGTCGTCGGTTACGACCTGACCACGCTGCTCGTCGGGTCCGAAGGCACGCTGGCGATCGTCACGAAGGTGATCCTTCGTCTGCTGCCGAAACCGCCGGTGCAGGTCACGCTGCGGGCGTCGTTCGCGTCGGTCCGCGCGGCGGCGGAGGCGGTGACCGAGATCGTGCGCCGGCGCGTCGTGCCGTCGGCGCTGGAACTGATCGATGGCGAATCACTCGCCGCGATCGCGTCCTATTCAGGCCGTTCGCTGGCGTCCGGATCCGTAGCGGCGATCCTGCTTCTGGAGGTGGACGGCACCCCTGCGGCTGCCGGGGAAGAAGCGGTCCGCGTGGAGGAGGCGTGCCGGGCGGCGGGCGCAACGGACGTCGTCCGCGCGCCGGACGAGGCGAAGCGGGAAGAACTCTGGAGCGTCAGGCGCGATCTCTCGTATGCGCTCCGGACGATCAGCTCGATCAAGTTCAACCACGATGTGGTCGTCCCGAAGGGGCGGATCCCGGAGCTGTTCGACCTCGTGGAACGCCTGCGCCGGGATCACCGGCTGCCGATTCCGTGCTTCGGGCACGCGGGCGACGGCAACATCCATGTGAACATCATGGTCCTTCCGGGGGACGAGAGCGGCATCGAGCGGGCCCATGCGGCTGAACGAGCGCTGATGGAAGGCGTCGTGCAACTCGAGGGATCCATCAGCGGCGAGCACGGGATCGGCTACAAGAAGCGCCCGTTCATCGGCATCGAACTCTCACCGGAGGAAATCTCGCTGATGAAACGGGTCAAAGCGGCGTTCGACCCGTACAATCTGTTGAACCCCGGAAAGATCTTTCCCGGGTAAAAATTGTAGCTGCTAGAGTTCACATGGACATGTTCACGAAGCTCGCGACCGTCACGTTCGTTGCGTTCATCTCGCTCTCCCCGCCGCAGCAGAACCAGGCCGAAGAGATCGCGGCCCTCAAGCGGCAGGTGCAGGAGCTGCGCGATCAGCAGGCGCAGATGCAGCGCGAGCTGACCGCGATCAAGAACTTCCTCCAGTCGCTGCTTCGGCCGCAGGGCAGCCCGCCGACGATGGACTCGATCGTCGGCGCGTCGATTCCCACGGCGGGTGAACCCACGATGGGGTCGAGCAGCGCGAGGATCACGATCATGGAGATCTCGGATTATCACTGTCCGTTCTGCAAGCGCCAGACGCAGCAGACGTTCCCGCAGCTGGTGAACGAGTACGTGAAGACGGGGAAGGTCCAGTACATCTTCGTCGACTATCCGATCGCGCAACTGCATCCCGCCGCCGCCCGCTCGCACGAAGCGGCCAATTGCGCCGGCGAGCAGGGCAAATACTGGGAGATGCACGGAAGCCTGTTCAACAGTCCGATCGCGAAGGACGACGGCATGCTGGCCGCGCAGGCAAAGGCGATCGGCCTCGACCTCGGCGCATTCCAGTCCTGTCTGACGAGCAACCGCCACAGCGCCGGCGTCCAGGCCAGCGTGGCGCGGATGGAGCAGCTCGGGATTTCGGGGACGCCGATGACGGTGATCGGGCTCACCCCCGCGCCCGGCGAGCCGCTGAAGGTCGTGAAGTACGTCTACGGCGCGCAGCCCTACGCCGCGTTCAAGGAAGCGATCGACTCGCTGCTGCAGTAACGCGCGGTCCGCGGTCCGCGGTCCGGGGGTGCGGAGTCCGGGGTCCGGGGTCCGGGGTCCGGGATGCGGAGATCGCAGAGTAGATTGCTGCGCCGCGCACCCGCAAAACGCACCCCGCACGGTGCACCCCGCACCGCGCACGGCGGACCGCGCACCGCGGACCGCGCACCGCGGCAGTACAATCGGCCTATGGCCACTCTCGCGGAATTGCTCGAAGCGAGAACCGTTGAGGCCGCGCCGGAACTGGTTGAGCCGATCGATCGCG